>CAZUZW010000007.1:7171-74195 GCA_964624855.1 uncultured Vicinamibacteraceae bacterium | reverse complement strand
TGGGTTCTGGAACGATTACCGAGATTATCGAGTAGTTGGTCGAATGGCGACCTGACGAATTAAGACACTGGAGAATTCGGAGACAGCATGGCGACGTTCAGCGACAAGATACGTATCCGTCTAAAGGCATACGACTATCGCATATTGGACCAGTCGACAACAGAGATTGTTGAGACTGCACGAAGAACTGGGGCTCGACTTGCTGGTCCAATTCCGCTGCCGACGGAGAAGAATAAATGGACCGTATTGCGGTCGCCACACGTTGACAAAAAGTCTCGGGAGCAGTTCGAAATCAGGACTCACAAGCGGTTGATTGACATTTTTGAGCCAACGCCCCAAACGGTAGACGCGCTTATGAAACTCGATCTTCCGGCTGGGGTTGACGTTGAAATCAAGGCATTTGGGAAAGAACATCAGTAGTTTTACAGGTTTCGTTCTCTGATGGGTGCGGCTATTTACTATTTTTTGAAAGAGTGCTCGTGGTAACAGGGATCATCGGAAAGAAAATCGGGATGACGCAAATCTTTGCTGAAGATGGCACAGTTTTGTCGGGAACTGTCATTAAGGCAGGGCCGTGTGTTGTTATTCAGCAGAAGACTGTTGAGCGCGATGGGTATCAAGCAGTGCAGCTAGGGCTTGTAGAGGAGAAGCCTGCGCGAGCGACCAAGGCGGTGTCTGGGCACTATAAACATGCCAAGGTTCCTCCGACGCGAGTTCTCCGTGAAGTTGCGCTAGACGAAGATGAGAATTTGCCAAGTGCAGGCGAGCAGGTCCTGGTTTCACTTTTCGAAACCGGGGAGCAAGTGGATGTGATTGGAATTAGTCGCGGGCGAGGATTTCAGGGTGTTGTGAAACGTCATGGTTTTGGTGGTGGGCGTGCGACGCATGGCTCGATGTTTCATCGGGCGCCTGGTTCGATAGGGCAGTCTTCGTATCCGTCGCGAGTATTGAAGGGGATGCGAGGGCCTGGACGTATGGGCGGTGACCGAATAACAACGCGGAATCTAAGTGTGATTCAGGTCGACGCTGACAATCATCAGCTCGTAGTCCGGGGTTCTGTCCCGGGTGCTCCGGGTGGCTATTTGGTCATTCGGAAGGCAGTTGCTCCGCGAAAGCAATCAGTGCAGGGGCCTACCGATGACCCGAAGAAGAAAGATAAGTAAGAAAGAACATTGAGTAATCCATGACTCTTGACGTTGTGAACTCGAAGAAAGAAAAGGTCGACTCGGTGGACCTGAGTGATGATGTGTTTGGCGGAGACGTTAACGCGTTAAAGAGAAAGAAATTGACGGCTCTTGTGTGGGAAGCGGTCGTGCATGAGAACGCAGCGGATCGACGCGGAACTCATGCGACGAAGACGCGTGGGCGTGTTCAAGGTTCTGGGCGAAAAATGTGGCGTCAAAAAGGTACGGGACGGGCACGGGTAGGTGACGCACAGACCCCTTTGTGGCGGTCCGGTGGAACGGTGTTCGGTCCCCAACCTCGGAGTTATGATTATCGGTTGCCGAAGCGCATGGTTCGCGGTGCATTGAGAGTTGCATTGTCCCAGAAGATTCAGGATGGCGTTTTGGTGGTGGTGGACGGTCCGTCGGTGTTGGCACTAGATGAACCCCGAACAAAACTCGGAGTAAAACGTCTTGAAGAGCTGGGGGTTACCGGGAGAACTGTTCTGGTTGATGATGCATCAAATCGAAATTTAGAGTTGGCGGTAAGGAATCTTCAGGGTGTAAGGGTCGTTGAGACATCTCAGCTGACAGCCCGCGACGTTGTTTCAGCTGACACTGTTGTAGTGAGTAAGGTTGCGATTGAGCATCTGGGACAGGTTGTGAGCTCATGAAGGAGACTGATGTTATTCGACGTCCGATTGTCACGGAGAAGTCGTCGCTTCTTCGCGAGGACGACCAAATTCTTGTATTTGAGGTTTCTAAGGCTGCGACAAAGGTCGATATCAAAAAGGCTGTGGAACGCTTGTTCGATACAAAGGTCGCTAAAGTTAGGACGGCGATTAGTCATGGCAAAGTAAAGCGCCAAGGCCGCTACTTTGGTCAGAGGCCTGATTGGAAAAAGGCATACGTTAAGCTTAAGCCTGGCGAAAAGACTCCTGAATTCCTTGAGGGTACATAGGTTGAGAGGTGCTGGTAGTGATGCCGGTTCTGCAGTTAATGGAATGACATGATGGCCATACGTAAGCATAAGCCGACTTCGCCTGGTCGACGGTTTCAAACGGTTCAGATTCATGATGAAATCACGACTGACCGGCCGTATCGACCATTGACGAAGCCTTTAAAGAAGTCCGGCGGCCGCAATAACCTTGGTGAGATAACTGTGTGGTGGCGTGGTGGCGGCCACAAGCGAGCATATCGCGTCATTGATTTTAAGCGGGATAAACACAATATTCCGGCGAAGGTTCAGACGATAGAGTACGACCCAAATCGGTCAGCTCGAATCGCACTTGTAAGTTACGCGGATGGAGAAAAGCGATACATGTTGCATCCGTTGGGCATCAAGGTAGGCGACACAGTTGTCTCTGGAGAAAAAGTGGACATTCTGCCGGGTAATGCCTTACCACTCAAAAGCATTCCGCTTGGCACTCTGGTCCACAACGTAGAGTTGCGTCCTGGAAAGGGAGGCCAATTGGCCCGTGGGGCAGGAGCGTCGGTCCAGCTCGTGGCGAAGGAGGGGAAGTACGCAACCGTAAAATTGCCGTCGGGTGAGACCCGCTTGCTGTTGCCAGAATGTCTTGCAACCATCGGTCAAGTAGGCAATACCGACCACGCCAATATTTCGATTGGCAAGGCGGGGCGAAATAGATGGTTAGGGCGTCGCCCTCATGTTCGCGGTATCGCTATGAATCCTGTTGACCATCCACTCGGTGGCGGAGAAGGTTCTTCTGCAGGTGGACGGCATCCAGTGTCGCCATGGGGACAACCGGCTAAGGGTTTCAAGACGCGTCACAAAAAGCCGTCTGATCGTTTCATTCTGCAGCGTAAACGCAAGCGTGGAAAGAAGTAGGTTTATGCACGGTCATGAGGATATTTTGCAATGAGTCGATCGCTTAGAAAAGGCCCGTTCGTTGACCTTCCATTGCTTGAAAAGATCGAAGTGATGAATCGCAGCGGTGAAAAGAAGGTTATTAAGTCATGGTCTCGAAGGTCAACGGTGATTCCAGAGATGGTGGGCCATACGATTGCCGTACACAACGGAAAGAAATTCATTCCAGTGTATGTGACTGAGAATATGGTTGGGCACAAATTTGGTGAGTTTGCACCCACTCGCTTATTTAGAGGTCACACGGGTAAGGGTGACAAGGTTGCTTCAGTGGCTAGGGGAGGCGCCCGGTGATTGAAGGTCGTGCTACGGCTCGGAATGTGCGAGGTTCTGCTCAAAAGGCGAAGCTTGTCCTAGATCTGATTCGTGGTCAGGACGTCAATACCGCGCTTGCGACGCTCAGATTTTGTCAGAAACGAGCGGCCCGTCATGTTTCTAAAGTGCTTCGTTCAGCGGTCGCAAATGTTCAGCAGCAGGAAGGTGCAGGTAGTGACATTGACCACTTGTATGTTGGCAGCTGTTATGCGAATCAGGGACCGTCAATGAAGAGAATTCGGGCGGCGCCGATGGGGCGAGCGTTCCGAATTATTAAGAGGACCGTGCATTTAACGGTAACGGTAAGGGAGCGGGAAGGAAGTTTGGTTTCGACCGTGAAGCCAGGAGGGGCTCCGGCCGAGAACGCTGACAAAGCGATAGCTGGGGTTTCAGCAAGACCTCGGCGTCGCGTAAAACGTAAGACTGGTCGGAAAAGGATAAGGCCGGGTAAAAACTCGGAGAAAGCAACGTCGGTTACCAAGGCCGACGACTAGAAGAGATAAAACATGGGTCAGAAGGTTCATCCGTACGGATTTCGGCTCGGATTCAATAAGACGTGGCGGTCTAGGTGGTATGCGGATCGCGATTACGCGAAGTTGCTTCATGAAGATTTGGGTCTGAAATCCGATCTGAAAAAGAGATTCGCTCACGCCGGGGTGTCGAAGATTGAGATTGAGCGAGCTGCAAACAAACTCAAACTCGACATACACACTTCTCGACCCGGCATCATTATTGGACGAAAAGGCACGGAAGTTGACAAGCTTAAAACTGAGATCCAAAAACGTACAAACCGTGAAGTGTTCATCAATATTCAAGAGATACAAAAGCCAGAACTCGATGCTCAATTGATCAGCGAATCAGTGGCATTGCAACTTGAAAAGCGGGTTGCTTTTCGGCGGGCGATGCGCAAGGCGGTTGAATCGGCACTACGGTTTGGAGCACGAGGTATCAAAGTTCGGGTCGGCGGACGATTGAACGGCGCAGAGATCGCCAGGACTGAGTGGTATCTCCATGGGCAGCTTCCGTTGCAGACTCTTCGGGCTGATATAGATTATGGATTCGGTGAAGCACGAACGACCTATGGCGTTATAGGAGTTAAGGTCTGGTTGTACAAAGGTGAACGGACTGAGCCGCAAACGGGCCGTGAGGAAGATTACAGGATGCCTCGTCGGCGTCGGATTTAGTTCGTGCGTAGAGTGCGAGTGGAGTAATAGATATTTGTCATGTTGATGCCAAAGAAGGTCAAGCATCGAAAGCAGCATCGAGGTCGTATGACCGGGAAGGCATGGCGTGGGTCAACCGTGTCGTTCGGGGATTATGGTATGAAGGCGATGGAGCCATGCTGGTTGACCGACCGGCAGATTGAAGCTGCTCGAGTTGCTATGACCCGATTCATTAAACGTGGTGGAAAAATCTGGGTCAGGGTATTTCCTGATAAACCGATTACAAAAAAACCGCAAGAGGTTCGAATGGGTAAGGGCAAAGGGGCTCCCGAGCAATGGGTTGCCGTTATTCGACCTGGTCGGATCTTGTTTGAAATGGAAGGCGTTAGTGCAGCCGATGCCCAAAGAGCGATGCAGCTGGCTGCTGCGAAATTGCCTATCCACACGCAGTTTGCAACTCGTTTTGGTGAGACACGACTATGACGAATATAGCCGAGCTTAGAGAATTGGCCGCAGAGGATCTCGCCAAACGGGTTCTTGACCTTGATGACCGTGTATTTCGTCTGCGGATGCAACAGGGTACCGGTGAGGGCGACGCGCCAAATAAAATGCGGGAACTCCGGCGTGAACGTGCGCGGGTTAAGACCCTGATCCGGGAATTTGAATTGGCAGCGGAGGACCAGCACTAATGGCTGGAAAGCGAGAAGTAGTTGGCGTCGTCCGGCGTGACAAGTTGGACAAGGGCGTGGTTGTGGCGGTTGAGCGGCGGGTGCGGAATGTTTCTTATGGAAAGATTCAGCGACGCACGTCGATGTTTATGGCTCATGACGAAAATAACAGCGCCAAGGTTGGAGATCGAGTAGCGATTGTCGAAACTCGTCCGCTCAGTCGACGAAAACGTTTTGTAGTCGTCCGAGTTGTTGAACGAGCTAAGACTGTATAGATGAGGCAAGTTAACGATGATTCAGATGCAGTCCGTGCTCGACGTCGCTGATAATTCTGGTGCACGAAAAATCGCTGTGATTAACCCATTGGGTGGTTCGACAGGTCGGTATGCACGACTTGGAGACTTGGTAACTGCGTCCGTAAAGGAGGCGGTTCCTGCGTCACAGGTTAAGAAGGGTCAAGTAGTGAGGGCTGTTATTGTTCGAACCAAGAAGGAACACCGTCGACGCGACGGTAGTTATGTTCGGTTCGATCGAAACGCCGCTGTCTTGGTTGATGAGCAGAATGAACCGGTAGGGACTCGTGTGTTCGGGCCTGTCGCGCGTGAACTGCGTGAGCGAAAGTTTATGAAGATTGTCTCACTTGCCCCAGAGGTGTTGTAGGACGGTTACGTGCAGTTGGAATTGAGGATTTGACGGTGCAATCTGAGAATTATTCTGGCGTAGTAAGTTCAAGGGGCGTCTTTGTCCGTTCTGTTTGCTGTGATCTGAGTGTTGCGTAATGTCGAGACTTCAAACCCCAGTAAGGAAAAACGACACCGTCGTAGTGGTGGGTGGAAAAGACAGAGGTAAGCGTGGTCGTGTACTGCGAGTGTTACCAGAGCGGAATCGCATCATTGTCGAGGGTGTGAATGTTATTAAGCGCCACACGCGTCCGAATCCTCAGAAGAATGTGAAAGGTGGCGTAGTGGAACGGGAAGCTTCGTTGCATGCTTCTAATGTTCAGATTGTTTGCCCGGAATGCGCTGCACCTACACGAATCGGACATTCTTTGCTGGGGGATGGTCGTAAGGTTCGGGTGTGTCGAAAATGCGATGGAGCCGTTGATAAATGAGTAGGTTGCAGGTGAAGTATCGGGATGATGTGATTCCAGCGCTTCGGAAGGAGTTCAGCTATTCGAATGTGATGGCTGTGCCAAAGATTGACCGCATCGTCGTGAACATGGGATTGGGAGATGCGACTCAGAATCCGAAACTGGTTGAAGTTGGTACGGCTGAATTGACGCTGATTACTGGGCAAAAGCCTGTAACTCGGAGGGCTAGAAAGTCTATTGCCCAGTTCAAGCTACGCGAGGGAGTTCCCATAGGGACAATGGTGACCCTGCGTGGTGATCGAATGTATGAATTTCTTGATCGATTAATTGCTATCGCCTTGCCGCGTGTTCGAGATTTTCGGGGTGTTTCGCCAAAGGGATTTGATGGTCGTGGAAATTACACGATGGGTTTGAAGGACCAACTGATCTTTCTTGAGATTGATTATATGAAGGTCGATCAGTCTCGTGGAATGAATATTTCAGTTGTTACGACAGCGAATTCTGATGAGGAAGGGCGAAGACTCTTGCAGTTGATGGGGATGCCATTTAGGGCTAGTTAAGAACATATGTCGACCATAGCGAAAAAAGTTAAAGAACTCAGATTGCCCAAGTTCAGGGTTCGTTTACGCAACCGCTGTCGGTTGTGTGGGCGTCCACGAGGTTACCTTCGAAAGTTTGCATTGTGCCGTTTGTGCTTCCGCAAGCTTGCTCTCGAGGGTGAGATCGCGGGTGTGACCAAGAGTAGTTGGTAGCCCTTCGTTGGTTGAAGGTTTTGCCACGGAATTGACAAGGACGAGTAGAGACGGAGAACTATGCCAGACCAGATTGCCGACATGCTGACGCGGATTCGTAACGCAACGTCGGGACGGCGGCCTCGTGTAGATGTGCCGCAGTCCAAACTTAAGGCCGAGATCGCAAAAATTTTGCAGAACGAAGGATACATTCAAGGTTTCAAGTTCGTAGAACTTCCGGTTGACCGGCGAGGATATCCAGACAAGATGATCCGTATTTTTCTGAAGTACGGACCTCGCGGAGAACGGGTTCTTTCAGGTCTTGAGCGAGTGAGTCGGCCTGGTAGAAGGGTGTATTGTCCTAAAGACAAACCACCCTCGGTGTTAGCGGGCCTTGGGACAAGTATTGTGACTACCTCGCATGGTGTTATGACGGGTCGCCAAGCCACCGAAGCCGGCGTGGGAGGCGAGGTTCTTTGTAATGTTTGGTGAATTAGATTGCGAGTAATTATCAATGTCGCGTGTAGGTAAAAAGCCAATTCCTGTGCCTGATGGTGTCAAAGTGACTGTCCATGTAGACAGTGTTGACGTTGAAGGTCCAAAGGGAAAGCTGAAACAGATTTTTCCGTCTGTCGTTCGTTTTGAATTAAACGATGGTCAACTGCATGCTCAACTCGTCAATGAGGGCAACAAATCACTCGGAAAGTTTCATGGCTTGGCGCGTAGTCTTGTGGCAAATGCGGTTCACGGCGTTACAGAGGGATTTAAGAAAGAATTGGATATCGTTGGTATTGGGTACCGGGCTGAAGTCAAAGGTAAGACAGTGGTTTTCGCACTGGGGTATTCACATCCTGTAGTTTTTGATATTCCACCTGGTATCGAGATCACTGTTGACAAACAAACTCATATCGTCGTGCGTGGCATTGACCGACAGCAAGTCGGTCAGGTAGCTGCTGATATTCGTTCATTCCGTAAACCCGATCCATATAAGCAGAAAGGCGTTCGGTACACGGGTGAAGTGCTTAAGAAGAAGGTTGGTAAGACCGGAGCCTAGTGAATGAAAGTCAAAACCAAGAAGGCCCGTCGGACTCGTGTTCGACTGCGGCAGCGACAACGGATTCATGGAACTGCTACGAGGCCTAGACTTTCGGTATCTCGTAGCTTGGTGCATATCTCGGCGCAGGTGATTAATGACGAGACGGGTTGCACGCTAGTTGCAGCATCTAGTTCTGAGGCGGAAGTGAAAGCGCTGTTCGAAGACGGTGCCCGTGGCGGTAATAAAGCAGGAGCGAGGGTGATCGGGAAGGCCGTTGCGGAGCGACTGATTAAGCAAGGTGTCAAACAAGTTGTTTTTGATCGTGGTGGGTTTCTTTATCACGGCCGAGTCCGCAGCGTAGCGGAGGCGGCACGTGAAGCAGGACTGGAGTTCTGAGTATGGGCAACGGACCAGTCAAGATCGATCCGACGAATTTAGACCTCAAAGACACGGTTGTTTCTATTAATCGTGTCACAAAGGTCGTCAAGGGAGGTAAGAACCTCAGTTTTAGTGCTCTAGTGGTCGTTGGCGATGGACTGGGGCATGTTGGCTATGCGGTAGGAAAAGCCAAAGAGGTTCCGTCGGCCATAAAAAAGGGGATTGAAGCGGCCAAGAAAGAATTGATCCGAGTTCCGCTCCAAGATACTACGATTCCTCATACTGTCGTTGGCAGGTTCGGTGCAGGGCGGGTGTTGCTGAAGCCAGCGCCGGAAGGAACTGGGATTATTGCTGGTGGAGCTGTAAGGGCTGTTGTTGAAGCTGCTGGTATTCACAACATCTTAACGAAGTCGATAGGTTCGGATAATCCACAGAATGTGGTTCGCGCGACCTTTTCTGGTTTGGCTGAGCTGAAAGACCCAGTTCAAGTGGCACGGTTGCGAGGAATCGATGTTGAGCAGATGGGCCGGTCCGCGACCAAGATAGGTCCACCGGCAACTATCGGGGATGTAGTAATCACATGACTAGGCGAGCACAGCGTAATGACGAAGCTTCTCGTGTCAAAGTGACATTAGTACGAAGCCCAATCGGTTTTGATAAACGCCAAGCTCTTGTGGTTAAAGGGCTCGGGCTTCGGCGGATTGGTCATTCAGTTGACGTCGTCGATAATTCATCAGTGCGAGGCATGATTCACAAGGTTAGACATCTTGTGAGGGTAGGGTAATGTCGATGAATCTTAATAATCTCCGTCCTGCCGAAGGAGCTCGAAATAAAAGGAAGCGAATCGGGCGAGGGGAAGGTTCCGGGACGGGCGTTACAGCTGGACGCGGCCACAAGGGCCAGAAGTCTCGGTCTGGCTATAAAAGCAAGCGTGGTTTTGAAGGCGGCCAGATGCCTATACAGCGTCAGTTGCCGAAGCGAGGATTTCACAATCCTTTCCGTACCGAGTACGCGATCGTCAATCTTGACACTCTTGCCGAGAGGTTTGATGACGGAGCAGAAGTCACACCAGAAATACTTCGAGAGCGAAAGCTCGTCAGAAAATCTCGTGCTCCAATTAAAGTGTTGGCGCGTGGTGACATATCGAAGAAGCTGACAGTTAAAGCCCATCGATTTAGTGTCAAAGCAAGCGAGGCTATCACCGCTGCCGGCGGGGTAGCTAGTGTTCTATCAATGCAGGCCGGGAGTCGAGTCTCTGGATGATTGATAGTCTCAAGAGTATTTTTTCGATTTCGGATCTTCGAAAGCGAGTGTTGTTCACACTCACTATTCTGGCGGTGTATCGGATTGGAAGTCATATACCTACCCCTGGTGTGAACACCGAGGCACTGGCAATTCTCGCTGAACAGGCTGCGGGGACCATGTTTGGTTTGTACGACATGTTCTCTGGTGGGAATCTATCTCAAGTCACGATCTTTGCTCTTGGGATCATGCCGTATATTAGTGCTTCAATTATTATCCAGTTACTAACCGTTGTCTGGCCGTATTTGGAGAGGTTATCTAAGGAGGGAGAGCTCGGCCGGAGGAAAATAACGCAATATACGAGGTACGGCACAATTTTGTTGTGTGTGGTCCAAGCGATGGCGATTGCTCTTTTTCTGGAAAGGCAAACAAACATCGCCGGCGGACTTCCACTTGTCTACAGTCCTGGCTGGGCATTTCGACTTATGACCGTACTGACTCTAACAACCGGTACTGGATTTATCATGTGGTTGGGAGAGCAGATTACCGAACGTGGTATCGGCAACGGGATGTCTTTAATAATTTTTGCGGGAATAGTCGTAAACTTGCCCGCTGCAGTACTCACCACCTTTGACCAATTGAGAACTGGCCAGATCGGCTTGATTCGTCTCTTGTTGTTACTTCTCTTGATGGTCGCGGTGATTGCTGCCGTCGTATTTATCGAACGTGGGCAGCGTCGTGTCACGGTTCAATACGCTAAGCGTGTTGTCGGCCGTCGAATGTATGGCGGGACGAGTACTCATATTCCGCTCAAGGTAAACACCGGCGGTGTGATACCAGTAATCTTCGCTTCGTCTATCATCGCGTTTCCAGCCACGATTGCGACGGCATTGCCAACTGGCGGATGGGCTCAAGCTATTACCGACCAGCTCAGGAATGGTATGCCTTTGTATTACCTTTTGTATATGTCTGGAATTGTGTTTTTTGCCTACTTCTATACCGCGATTATCTTCAATCCAGACGATGTCGCCGAGAATATGAGGAAGCATGGTGGCTTTGTACCTGGGATACGCCCAGGAAAACGAACAGCGGAGCATATCGATACGATTTTGACTCGGATTACCGTAGTTGGTTCGGTCTATTTAGCATTGGTCGCTGTACTTCCAGATTTGATGATTGTTGGGTTTCGCGCAGACGCAGTCCCGTTTTTGGGCGACCAACTTGACATGTTTTTACCAGGGTTCATTACGGATGGACTGGGTGTGACTTTTTATTTCGGTGGTACGTCGTTGCTGATTATTGTCGGTGTTTCGATGGACACCGTACAGCAGATTGAATCGCAGTTGATTATGCGTCACTACGATGGTTTCATGAAAAAAACTCGCATCAAGGGAAGACGAGGATAAGACTGTGCAATTGAGGAGAAACAGTCATGGCCTTTAATCTCGTGATGTTCGGGCCTCCAGGGGCTGGCAAGGGCACTCAGGCTAGTCGATTGGCTGTTGAACTCGGTATTCCACAGATCTCAACAGGCGATATTCTGCGAGAGGCTGTGCAGAGTGGCACCGAACTTGGACGACAAGCCAAAGCTATTATGGATTCTGGTGAACTCGTAAGCGATCAGGTTGTGGTTGGTATTATCAGAGAACGGCTTGCCAAGAAAGATGCGGAGACCGGCTTTATTTTAGATGGCTTTCCTCGAACAGTGTCACAGGCCTCAGAGTTGGATGTCATTCTAAATGGACGAGATACTCTGGTAGTAATAGAGCTTTCGGTTCCAGACGAAGAGCTTGTCAGTCGGTTGTCCAAACGTCGGGTATGCGCAGATTGCGGCTCGATTGTTGGATTGCAGTCTGATGGGTCTACCGCAACGTCATTGACATGCAGTACGTGCGGCGGCGATCTTGTCCAACGGAGCGATGATCGAGAAGAGGTGGTACGCGAACGACTTCGAGTCTATCATCAGCAGACATCGCCACTCGTCGATTTTTATAAGCCGCGACCAAGTTTCCGTAGCCTAGATGGGAACCAACCACTTGATCTTGTGACTACGGCTGTTAGAGATGCGGTTGATACAGCTATAGGGGCCACTGGATGATTGTTTGCAAATCGTCTGGTGAGGTGGATCGAATGCGAACCGCGAATCAATTAGTAGCAGACGTTCTGTCTGAATTGAAGACGATGGTTGAGCCTGGGGTGACGACCAATCAGTTGGATGCTGTCGCGGAAACACGCATTTGTGCCGTGGGAGCCAAACCGGCGTTTAAGGGTTATCAAGGATATCCTTCTACTATTTGTGCATCCGTCAATGAGGCTGTTGTTCACGGTATTCCGTCCGACGAAGCGCTAAGAGATGGTGACATCATTTCGATTGATATCGGTGTTGTCTTTGACGGTTACTATGGTGACTCGGCAGTGACGGTCGGTGTCGGAAATGTGTCCGAGCGGGCATCAAAGCTCATGACGGTGACGAGTGAAGCTCTTGAGAGAGCAATTACGAAGGTGCAGGTGGACGGCCGGCTGTCTGATATAGGTCATGCTGTTCAGCAGCATGTCGAGGCGTTTGGGTTTTCGGTGGTCAGAGAGTTCGTGGGCCATGGAATTGGTACCCAGCTTCACGAGGAACCTCAGATACCTAATTATGGCGAACCCGGTCGTGGACCACGGTTACTGGAAGGTATGGTGCTGGCTATTGAACCAATGGTAAACGAGGGCGAGCCCGGTGTTCGCGTGTTAGACGATGGGTGGACGGCCGTCACGCGTGACGGTAATTTATCAGCACACTTTGAGCATTCAGTGGCTGTTACGGCAGATGGTCCTGAGATCTTAAGCCGGCGTCGGGAGGATGCTACGACTGTTGTCGATGACGAGAATGTAGGCTGCTCGGTTTCTGCGACTACGGCTAGCGAAGGCTAGAGCATGCTCAGTAAGGTCGCCTGGGCATTGACGTGTTTTGAGAGGTAAGAGATGAAAGTTAGGGCGTCGGTTCGCAAATTATGTGATAAGTGCAAAATCATTCGTCGGCGCGGAGTGGTGAGGGTGCTGTGTAGCAATCCAAAGCACAAGCAGCGTCAAGGCTGAGGGTACCGCAATAGGTAAATGTTATGGCACGTATAGCAGGAGTTGATCTTCCTCGAACGAAACGAATAGAAGTGGGTTTGACCTACATCTTTGGGATTGGGCCCGCACGTGCGACTGGTGTGCTTGACGCTTCAGGAGTTAATCCAGACACTCGTGTTAAGGATTTGACTGAAGACGATGTTCGTCAGATTAGTCGTGTGATTGAAGAACAGGGGAGGGTAGAAGGTGATCTCCGTAAAGAGATTTCTCTGAATGTGAAGAGGTTGATGGAGATTGGTTGTTATCGTGGTCTCAGGCACCGGCGTAATCTTCCAGTTCGAGGCCAACGAACTATTACAAACGCACGAACGCGCAAGGGGCCACGAAAAGGTGCGGTCGCCAAGAAGAAGACAACTTAACAACTAGAAATTCTGAAGAATAGAAGGTAGAACATGGCCAAGCTTGAGACCGTTGATGCCAGTCTTCCGACACCTGCGAAGCGGGGTAAGAAGAAAAGAAAGTCGTTTAAGAAACGCGGTGAGAAACGCGTAGTTCCGCACGGTGTGGTTCATATTCAAGCATCGTTTAACAACACGATCATCACAGTTACGGATGTTGAAGGTAGTGTGTTGTCTTGGTCGAGTGCAGGAGGAATCGGATTTAAGGGCTCTCGGAAAGGTACTCCTTTTGCCGCGACTCAAGCAGCGATTAACGCGGGGCAGGGCGCGCGGGCGTTCGGTGTTAGATCTGTTGATGTTCGTGTTAAAGGTCCAGGGGCTGGCCGAGAATCCGCAATTAGAGCCCTGCAGACATCTGTGGGTTTCACGGTCAAATCGATCAGAGATGTAACGCCCATTCCGCACAATGGTTGCCGCCCTCCGAAGCGGCGGAGGGTTTGAGATGGCTCGATATGTAGGTCCTGCCTGTCGGCTGTGTCGCCGAGAAGGTATGAAATTGTTTCTCAAGGGTGAGCGCTGCTACGGTGAGAAATGCGCCATAGAGAGACGAAACGTTCCACCTGGTCAGCATGGAAAAGGCCGAAGAGCCAGAATGGCTGGGTATGGTCTCCAGCTTCGTGAAAAACAGCGTGTAAAACGAATGTATGGAGTGCTCGAAAGTCAATTTCGGCGATACTTCAAGGAGGCGGATCGGCGAAAGGGTGTTACTGGCGAGACATTGCTTCAACTGCTCGAAGGGCGGTTAGATAATGTTGTCTATCGTCTTGGATTTGCCACATCACGGCCACAGGCTCGCCAGCTGGTTCGCCACGGACATTTTACGGTCAACGGACGCCGTGCGGACATACCCTCTTACTCGATACGGGCTGGCGATGAAGTGGCCGTTCGCAAGAACAGTGTTAAGAACCCGACAATAATTTATGCAATGGAAGAAGTGAAGGGACGGGGGATCCCAGAGTGGTTGCAGCTTGACCCTGAGAATTTGGCTGGTCGATTGACGTCAATACCAACACGTGACCAACTAAATCTTCCGGTCCAAGAACAACTGATCGTCGAACTATATTCGAAATGATCGGGCGTTCTCACGACCCTGAAAGGAAAGAACTCGATGTTGTGGAAAGGTTTTCAGCGACCCAAGCGGCTAGATTACGAGCGTGACACACTAACGGATCGCTTCGGGCGCTTTTACGCGCAACCCTTTGAACGAGGGTTTGGAACTACGGTGGGTAACGCTCTTCGTCGCGTCCTACTGTCTTCCATCGAAGGTGCAGCTGTCACGGCGGTAAAGATTGAAGGCGTACTACATGAATTCTCGCCAATCCAAGGAGTTGTCGAGGATGCTACGGACATCATCTTGAACCTTAAACAGGTTCCGATGAGGCTGCACGTCGATCACACGAAGACGCTGCGGCTTAAAGCCAATACAGCTGGAGAGGTGACAGCTGGAGACATCGAGACTGACGCAGATGTTGAAATTCTCGAACCCGAAGTCCATATTGCGACGATTGGCGAGGGTGGGTCACTCGATCTTGAAATTCGTGTCAATCGCGGTCGTGGTTATGTTTCTGCGGATCGAAATTTCGATGAAGACTTAGGTGTTGGTTGGATTCCTATTGACTCGGTTCATTCACCGATCAAGAAGGTTAACTATTTGGTTGAGGCGGCTCGTTTGGGGCAGACTACCGACTACGACAAGTTAACAGTCGATGTTTGGACCGATGGCGCTGTGACTGCCCGCGATGCAGTATCCCTTGGTGCTAAATTGCTTCGAGATCATCTTAATATCTTTATCAACATGGATGAGCCGGTTGAACCGGAGCAGGAACCAACGGAAGATGAACCACCGGAGGTGGCGAACGAGCATCTTGATAAGAGCGTTGAAGAGCTGGAATTGTCTGTTCGCTCTTACAATTGTCTGAAGAATGCTGAAATTCGGACGATCCGTGAACTGGTACAAAAGACTGAACCTGAGATGTTACGAACAAAGAACTTCGGTCGAAAATCCCTTAATGAGATCAAAGAGATTTTGTTTGAGATGGGCCTGCATTTAGGGATGCGGTTTGACGAACCTTCTGGCCAGACACCGGTACAGGCTGAGTAGAAGACTATGCGCCATCGAATAGCACACCGGAAGTTGGGGCGGGTAACTGAACACCGCATAGCACTTCTACGGAACCAAGCACAGGAACTGTTTCGCCATGAGCGCATCAAGACCACGCTGGCGAAGGCAAAAGAACTCCGTCCGTTTGTCGAACAACTAATTACTGTGGCGAAGCGTGGAACTGCTGAGGGTGCTGAGGGGGTTCGTGCGCTTAATGCCAGGCGACGGGTGTCGCGGGACTTAGCGGACCGGGCGGTGGCTCGCAAACTATTTGACACCATTGCACCCAGGTTCGCCGATCGGCCAGGCGGGTATACGAGAATCCTAAGAGTTGGTCATCGTCAAGGTGATGCTGTAGAAGTTGCTCAGCTTGAACTTGTTGGTAGCGAGTATTCGCCTGACGTCGACACTGTTGCTCAGTCTGAGACGGATGAGAACAATGGTGACCAGGGAGTAGGAAGTCGCCTGAGACGGGCGGCTAAGCGTATTCGAGGCGGAGCGTCCGAGAGTGATGTCTCAGATGCGGAATCGAAATAGTGGTTTCGAATTGCTAGTCTGACTCTTCGTCCTGTCCTTCTCCTCGTTCTGCCTTTATCTCAGCGATGATCTTCGTTTGTAGGTGCGCCGGAACCTCTTCGTAGTGTGAGAATTCCATGTGGTATGAACCCCGAGCGCTCGTTGAAGACGTTAGTTGTTGCTCGTAGGTCAACATTTCTGCCATAGGCACTTGAGCCTTGATAATAGTTGAGGCTCCACGTGTCTCCATGCCACCTATACGCCCTCGACGACTGTTCAAGTCTCCCATTAAATCACCCGCAAAGTCACTTGGGGCTCGAATCTCTACGTCCATCACCGGCTCGAGTATGGTTGGTTTTGCTCTAGACATTGCGTCACGGAACGCTAAGCGACCGGCCATCTTGAAAGACATCTCGTTTGAATCCACGGCATGGAATTGACCGTCGTAAAGGGAGACCTCGAAGTCCACCATCGGGTATCCGGCCAAGTAGCCTTTTACCCGGGCCTCCTGAATACCCTTTTCGACGGCTGGAATAAACCCTCGTGGGATCGATCCACCGTGAATATCGTCGACAAAGTTAAAATCTTCGCCTCTGGCAAGAGGTTTCACGCGGATCCGGCAATCACCGAATTGGCCGTGTCCGCCAGACTGCTTCTTGTGTCGACCATGCGCTTCTGTTGCTGCTGTGACAGTTTCACGATAAGGAATCCTTGGTAGATCGAGATTAACCTCGACGCCAAATCTCCGCTTTAGCTTGGCGACCGTGACCTCAATGTGTAATTGACCTTGCCCTGAGAGTAGAAGCTGACCCGTTTGTGGATCACGAGCATAACGAATTGTAGGGTCTTCTTCTTCCAGGCGATGGACGGACCCGCCAATCTTCTCTTCGTCGCCTCTGTTCTTGGGTTCGATCGCGTATGACAATACCGGTTCCGCAAACTTGATTGCGGCAAACGAATGCAGACTACCCTTTGGGGCCAAGGTATCCGCTGTTTGTGTTTCTTTGAGTTTCGCAATAGCGCCTAGGTCGCCACATTTAATTTCATCGACCGTTGTCTGCGTTTTACCTTGAAGCACCGCGAGACTTCCAAGTCGTTCCGTCGTTTCCCTATTTATGTTGTATATCGATGTGTCAGATGCAAGCGTACCCGAGGCAACACGAAACAGGTTGATTCGACCAGCAAAGGGGTCTGCGATGGTCTTCCAGACAAACGCGGTTGCTGGTGCATCATCTCCAACGTCGTAAGTTACAGGTTCACCACTTTCGGGGCCTACGGCCGGTAGAGGATGTTCATCGGGTGAGGGTACATATGCTCTGATCGCATCGAGTACAGAATGTACGGCAATATTGGCAACAGCCGATGAGCACACTAGGGGAAATATTCGGCGATTGACGACGGCAGTCCGCAAGCCTTGTTCAAGTTCTGCCTGCGTCAATGTTCCGGCTTCGAAGAAACGTTCCATTAAGGCATCATCAGCTTCGGCGACCATCTCGATAAGCGATTCCCTTGCACTGTTTACAACGTCAGCCATGTTTTCAGGGATTTCACTGTCCGAAGGTTTTCCGTTTCCATCGGCTGAGAAGCTCATGGCTTTCATTGAGACCAAGTCGACCACACCAGTAAATGACTGTTCTTCTCCGATGGGTAGCTGAATTGGAACGATTTCCCTACCACAGACATCATGTAGTGAGTTGAGTGATCGGTCTAGACTGGCACGTTCGCGGTCGAGCCGGTTAAGTACGACAACGAGAGGTAAGTTCAGTTCTTCCGCGATGCTCCATACCTTTTCAGTCTGAACCTCGACTCCGGCCACCGCATCGACTACAAGGACTGCTGCATCCGCCACACGCATGGCTGCTCGCGTGTCACTCATGAAATTTGCAATTCCTGGTGTGTCGATCAGGTTGATCTTAACTTTGTCCCATTCTGCGAAGGCGAGGCTAGATGCGAGGGTGTGTTTTCGCTCGATCTCTTCTTCGTCGAAGTCGGTGACAGTCGTACCGTCATCAACCAGGCCCAGACGAGTGATCGAACCGGCATTGAACAGCATCGCCGAGGCTAGCTGTGTTTTGCCAGACCCGCTGTGGCCGACCAGTGCAACATTTCTGATGTTCGCCCCGGTATACACCTTCATGAATCGACTCCCTTCAGCTACGCGAATCGTGATCGTAGTCGACCGGTACGGTTGACTCAAGTCCCGTGCACACTTTGGCGACTATTCGTAGCGAAGGGCGTCAATCGGGTCTAGGCCTGAGGCGCGAACGGCCGGAAAAAGTCCGAAAATTATACCCACTGACGCCGAGAAACCGATGCCGATCGCAAAGGACCACCATGGAAGTGACAATGGAAAGCCAGTTGCAAAATGCACAGCTACGCCTATGCCACTGCCTAGTAAGACCCCAAGGACGCCGCCAACGGCAGTTAAGAACACGGCTTCAAGTAAGAATTGCCAGAGGATTTCTCGTCGTCTTGCTCCGAGTGCTCGGCGCGTCCCGATCTCTCTCGTCCTTTCTTTGACGGAGATTGTCATGATCGCCATAACGCCAATTCCACCTACCATCAGCGCGATCGAAGAAATGGACACGAGGGCGAGATAGGTTGCTTGGCTGATCTGGTCCCAGAGTCTGAGAATGGAGTCCTGCGTCATAAGATCGAAATCGTTGGGTTCGTCCAGACGTAGTCCGTGGCGAATACGCATGATACTTTCCACATCACGCATGGCGTCATCCCGTTCGACGTTTTCGTTCGGCACTACGGCGAGAAGAATACTCGTAAGACTGCCTCGACGGGCTCGGGTGACACGGATACCAAACTGTTTCTGGTATGAAGTGTGCGGAATGATCGCGACGTCATCCTGCCCGACATTGAGACCACCGAGGCTGGCTCGGGGTGCGATTACACCAATAACCGTATAGGGTTGGGAATCGACGCGCACCGTTCGGCCGATCGGGTCAATGTTTGAGAACAATGCTTGAAGGGGAGTTTGTCCAATCACGATTACTCGGCGCCGTTGTCTTACTTCAGCTTCGGTGAAGAATCGGCCCATGTCGACATCGAGATTATTAACATCGGCGTAGTTTTCAGTCGATCCTAGGATATTCAGGCTCTTGGTTCGTTCTCCGTCGTAGACCAAACGAGCTTGGGTGGGTGGACCGCCTTCGCCTAAGACAACACCGACACTGTCGATTGTGGGGGCCAAGCGTTCAATTGCTTCGGCATCATCCGGTGTGAGACTGGGCCGTCGTAGCAATTCTGAAAGGTCATCGCCTGCGGCAAGACTAATACCTGAAAACTGTGCAAGGAAGATCGTGTCTGGACCCACCGCGGAGATAGTCTCACGTAGAGATTCGTCAAAGCCTCGGATCATGGACGTCATTCCAACAATTGATGTGATACCGATGACTACGCCGAGCACAGTTAACCCCGACCGCATCTTCTGAGTTCGAATGGTATCGAGGGACATCGCGATGATCTCCCGAAATAAACCGCTTTGTATTGTGCGGGGCATGTCAGGCGCGACCTAAGGCGTCGATTGGGTCAAGGGCAGCCGCCTTTGAGGCGGGGTAAATACCAAAAAAGAGGCCAACAACGGCCGTTAAAGTGATTGCCAGTATGATCGACCACACATGCACAGACGCAGGCACAGGTGCTAAACGGTCAATCATTGTGGCAGCACCTGCGCCAAGCGCTGTACCAAAGATGCCACCAAGCAGTGAGAGTGCGACAGATTCGGACAGAACTTGCCACATGATGTCCACACGACGTGCTCCCAGGGCTTTTCGAAGACCGATCTCACGGGTACGTTCTGAAACCGCCATCAACATGATGTTCATGATTACGATGCCCGCCACGACCAGCGCGAGACCAACCACTCCTACCAAGACGGCAAAAATACCCGTGGTCGCCTGGTTGTAGAGGTCTAGAGCCGTGTCGGACGTAAAGATTCCAAAGTTGTTGTCTTCTCTCGTTCGAAGACGTCGCTCAATACGGAGTGCCACAATGGCGTCGTCCATGGAACGGTCGATTTGGCTTGGGTCCGTTGGTCGAACCATCAAAGACAGCCCGGTCCGGCTCCCGAATAATCGTTGGTAGGCTCCTAATGGGATCACGATAAACTCGTCGAGAGATCTCCCAAACATTGACCCTTTCTGTTGACTAACGCCGACCACTCTAAAGTGAACACCTTGGACCGTGATTGTGCGTTCTAAGGGGTTCGCATTTTCAAATAATCGATCCGCAGTGGCCCAACCCAAGAGCGCGACGTTTCGTCGGTTTCTCACCTCACTACGTGTCGGTAGTCGTCCTTGTTCGGCATCAAACTCAGGAAACCGGTTGAAGTCTTCCGTGACACCTCTGATTTGCACACTCTCCAGCGCATGTTCACCGAATCGGACTTCTCCGCTTCGGGTGCCATGGGCAATGACTGCCGCAAATGCGCCATCCGATTGTTCTAGCGCCTCAAAGTCGTCAAGGTTGATTCGTGGGTTGCCACGAGCTTGTTCTCGCTCTTCTTCGCTTGTAACGATGCCAACGCGTTCGATAATAAAGGCATCGGCACCGACTTCCGTGAGAATAATATCTGTAACTTCGTCAGTAATACCTTGAATCAGGGAGACCAAGGTTACGATTGATCCCACAGCAACGATGTTTCCTAGAATCGTGAGGAAGGAACGAAGCTTGTTAGCCCAGATTGCACCGAGCGCGACCCGGATCATTTCCACGATCAGTCGTGCGCCCATTTTCTAATTCTAGAAAACGCGACCAAGTCTGCTGCCAGCATTGCTGCCAAAGAAGAAACCAGACTGGCCTGATTCATCATCTCTCAGTCGGACTGCGCTGCCATCGTCAAGAGTGCGCACGACGTTGAAGGGGCCGGTGACAACCATGTCACCTTCACGGAGACCGGCTAGGGTTTCAAAGTAGCGTTCGCCAGCGATTCCTGTGACGACTGGAGTGAACTGGACGGTGTCGTCACGAAATACGAACACACCTTCAATTTCTTGGGTTACACCGATTGGTCCCGTAAGTGTGGTAGCCGAGACTGTTGGAGTGACACCGCTGGGTGAATCACTGGGTGTAGCACGTACAATCTGTCCCTGGCTGTCGACTGTCACTTCTCGCACGGTTGTTGCTTGAATCGGCACCGATACGACATCCGTTCGCTCCGCTGTGGTTATGTCTGCCGTACATGTGAAACCAGGTCGAACGTCGGGGACGTCTTCGTCGAGCGTCACAATTACTTTAAAATTAGTCGCTTGTGACGAATTCTGCGTACCGTCCTGAATAGGGCTGTTTCCGATTTCGGTGACCCTACCTCGATATAGTCGGTTAGGCAACGCATCGATCTCAATTTCCGTTTGCTGACCGAGTCGGACATCCGGAATGTCGGTTTCGTCTACCTCTAGTTCGGCTTCAAGGATCCCGAAGTCAGCAATCGTCAGCAACACGGTTCCTGGGTTGTTCATCGTGCCGACGACAACCGTCTCGCCCTCTTCTATGTTCCGGCGGGTGACGATGCCGTCGATTGGCGAAACTAGGGTAAGTTCTGACAGATCGTAGCGCGCACTATTCAGCGTGGCTCGTTCCTGATTAACTCGTTGCTCGGCGGTCGAGACATCCACTGCTCGCGCTTCAAGTTCCGTTTCCCGTAACTGAACTTCTGAGACAGCTTGGTCAAAGATTTCACGAGAAACCAGTCGCAGGTCCCATAGTTCTCGTTGCCGCTCAAGATTATCTTTGGCTAGTTCGAGATTGACCCGGGCTGTGGTAACGGCGACCTTGGCCTGTTCTTGTGCCGATGAAGATGCTTCCAGAGATGCTTCGCCGCGTTCAACGACGGACTGTAAAGATTCAGGGTCAATCTGAAGAAGAAACTGCCCAGCGACTACCCGGTCTCCCTCATTGACAGATAGTTGAGTCACTCGTCCCATGACGTTTGCACTGATATCCACGGTTAACTGAGGTTGAATCGTCCCTGAGGCGGATACTAAAGCTTGCAGATTTCTTCGTAATATCGGTTCAGCATCCACCTCAGGAATTTCAGGGCTCAAAAAGTAACGGTAGCCGAGATAGACACCCCCGCCAGCGACGGTAATTAATAGCACGAGAATTGACGTCTTCACTGTTTTACTCAAAAAATATCTCCACTATAAATTTTACACTCCTTTGATGGACAGTGTCCGGTCAACGTAACGATAGTGTTAACTGTGAGTTACAAAGGCAGGGGTTTCTTTTCGGTTTCTTATGGTCTTGCCGAAAGAGGCCATGGATTACGACCAAATAATGGCATTGTAACGTTCTTCACTAGTATTAAGTTAACTGTGACTTGCTAATCTAATTTGCGGATGATCTCAGGATGGACTCGCGAAGATGTCTGATAGCAATAGAGAACTTCTCAGAGGAGACCGAGTTTTCTTGACAGGGTTGGATTGGTTGAATAGCATGCGTTCCGCTTTGTTTTCGGCATGCTGTGTGTTTGTTTAATTCGTGACTTCCGGAGTGCAACGTGGTTGGGTTTGTCCCTACAGAACTATTCTTCACAAAAGGAGTGGGTCAGCATCGTGAAAAGCTGACTTCGTTTGAACTTGCGTTGCGAGCGGCCGGCATCGCGGCGTGTAATTTGGTGCGTGTTTCGAGCATCTTTCCGCCAGGTTGTAAGATTCTGTCTAGGACAGAGGGCGTTCGTCGATTGCAGCCAGGTCAAGTTACGTTCGTCGTCATGTCTGAGACTGCGACCCGCGAGCCTCACCGTTTAATTGCGGCCACCGTTGGCGTTGCCATTCCTCGTGACAAGAAACTGTTTGGCTATTTATCGGAGCATCACAGTTTTGGCGAGAATGAGAAGACCGCCGGCGACTATGCAGAGGATTTGGCAGCTGAGATGTTGGCGACGACTTTGGGACTTGACTTTGATCCTGACAAGAGTTGGGACGAGAAGCGAGAAGTCTACCGGCTATCCAATAAGATCGTCCGCACACAAAATGTGACTCAGACCGCGGTAGGTAGTAACAAAGGACTATGGACAACTGTAATTGCCGCAGCGGTAATAGTCGGTTAGTCCTACGTTCTTTTTTAAACGACTAGTGCAAACCCGACTTGCTGTCATTGTTCTCTTAGTTGTCTCGATATTGACGGTTCCCGTAGCAGCTCAGCAATGGGAATCGCTCGGTACTCGGGCACTGGGGCTGGCTGGTGCCTTTGTTGCTGTTGCTGACGATGCGACCGCTGCCTATTGGAACCCCGCAGGTCTGTCCACAGGATCAGTGTTCAGTCTTTTGTTTGATCACTCTGTTACAGAAATTCTCACCGACCGGTCCCGAGTAGATTCACCTGGAACTACTAGGGCTGGAACGATCATCGGCATGTCAACGAATACAACGGCTTTGTCATATTACCGGTTGGTCATCGACCAGCTTGGGGTTTACCAATTGGTTGATGGCACTGGCTCTGGCACCAGTGAAGAACGTGACTCACGACAAAGAACTCTTCGCTCCCTTGTTATCCATAACTTAGCTTTGACTCGTGCGACATTTCTTGGCTCTGGGTTCAGTGTCGGTTCTACTGTTCGCTATGTCAGGAGCTCAATTGGAGTCAATGTACTCGGGTCTAATGTTACGACCGCACAAGCTCTAAGTCAGACGATAGGACAAGGAACACACAGTCAAAATCATTACGACTTAGATGTTGGGTTGAAGACTGGCGGGCCAAAGTTTCAGCTTGGGTTGGTCGCTAGGAACTTACGAAATCCTCGTTTCAGTGTGCCTGGTGAGTCCGCTATTCGATTAGGCCGGCAGGTTAGGACAGGTCTAGCGGTTCGTCCTGCCGGAGGATTGTTAGTGACGGCAGACGTCGATTTAAGTCCTCTTTCAGCTTTTGGTGGTGACCGTAGAAATATGGCTGTTGGTGCCGAGAAGCGGTTTGGTACATGGCTGGCTGTTCGGGGTGGTGCGCGTGTCAACGTAGACGACGTTCGGACGAATCCAGCAACTGTAGTGGCGTTTGGATTTAGTATGGCACTGACTACTGGACTATTTGTTGATGGGCAGTGGACGCGCGGTCGAGATGGAACTGAAAATGGATGGAGTGCCGCCGGCCGATTCAGCTACTGAACTTGTGTCTTGAATGTGTTATCTATTTCTGACTGAACGGTGACTTGCCCGAACGTATCGTCACAGCATTTGCTCGTAGGGTGTTTGAAGGAGAGCTAATTATGAGAATGCATAGCCGAGTCGACGGGTTTACCCTTATCGAGTTATTGATCGTTGTGGCGATCATTTCAATAATTGCCGCGTTTGCCGTGCCTAATCTGCTCAGGGCACGTATAACGGGAAACGAAGCGTCTGCTATTCAGTCACTTAGGGCTATTCACAGTGCTCAAGCAGTGTACGCAGCTCGCTGTGGTAATGGATTCTATGCTCCGACTCTCACTGATTTGGCGGCTCCGCCAACCCGCGGTGGTGATGGCTTTATTGGCCCAGACCTTGGCACAGACCCTTCACTCAAAAGTAGCTACATTGTGACTATGACTAGTGGAGCCCCAGTGAACGGAGCACCTTCGTCATGTAACGGGGTTACTGTTGTATCAACCTATTTTGTTAACGCCGATCCTGCGGCTGAAGATGGAGCACGTCATTTTGGAACCAATCAAAGTGGCACGATATTTCAGGCCAATGATTCTGTTAGGGTTGCCCAGACTGGAGTTCCGAACGGCGCTGCACCGATTCAATAGGTGCTACGATACAAAAGTGATTAGATGTTCACCCGAGAGGTGACATGCGATTGCTTTATTCTCTCCGTTTTGAGACGGCGATATTACGATAATTCAACCAAACTATGACAGGCCGATCGATGTCTACACGGACCGGAATCAATGAATAGGTCGTTACGAGGTTGGGTCACGTTACTGGCTCTAATCGGCGTGGTTGCGGCTGTAAGTTCAACTTATATCCATCTGCAGTTGGTTGCTAATCCTACCTATTCAAGTTTCTGTGACGTGAATCAAACCGTAAGTTGCACACAGCTTTATCAGAGTCGCTACGGTAGCGTGTTAGGTATACCGGTTGCCCTGGGTGGTGTGTTTTGGTTCGGCGTGGTGCTGCTCTTAGTGTTTGCTGACCTTAGAGGCCCGGTCGGTTCCCGAGAAAATATAGCTAGTTACTTTCTGGTTTGGACGACTGTCGGACTTTCGGTAGCGATGTACATGGCGTACGCCTCTATTTTTGTTTTGGGGGCGTTTTGTATCCTCTGTGGTGTTGTCTATATCGCAGTTGGCGCTATCTTCTTGATGACTGGATCAGAGACAGCGACGCCTCTGCGCCGATTTCCGTCCGCTTTGGCTGGCGACCTGAAAGTGCTCGCTCATCGGCCAGTTGGGCTTGCCTTGACCTTATTGTTCACGGCGGCTTCGTTGGTTTCCGCGGTCTCGTTTTCTGAAATGAACTGGAGTGTCCAGACTGAGAATTTAGCGTCGGCTTCGGAGAGTCAGTCATCAACTGCTGATGAGGAGTCAGAGTTCGAACGTTTTTGGAATAACCAACCAAGGTTGGATTCTCTGATGACTGATATTGAAGCACCTGTCGTAGTTGTGAAGTTTAATGATTACCAGTGTCCAGCTTGTGCGCAGACTCATATGGTTTATGGCCCTATCTTTACCAAATATGAAACGAGTCACCCTGGAAGTGTGCGTCTAGTGACAAGAGATTTTCCGCTTGATTCGAGTTGTAACGGTGAATCACCGAATGGGCTGCATGAGGCGGCTTGCGACGCGGCTATTGCGGTTCGGTATGCGCGCGCTGTCGGCGATACCGAGGCTAGGCGTATGGAGGAGTGGCTGTATGGCAACCAGGACGAGATGGACCGAAATATGATCGGGGCTGCACTGACTGAAATTACTGGAATTAGTGCAGCTGAAATTGATTTTCGTCGGGGCGATTTGATCGATGAATTGCAGTTGGATATCGCTGCCGGTGCCTCGCTTCCTGTTGAGGCTACGCCCACATTCATTATTAATGGTGTGGTCATCAAAGGCGGTTTAGCTCCCCAATTTTTTGATCGAGCGATCGGTTTGGAGCTCGACCAAGCGACTATCCGCCGGTGACTCGTTACCAGCGATATCAGTGTTTTGTTTTCGACGTTCGAAGAGTACGGCGAACCAGGTAGACTGGATCTGTCCTGGTGACGGACGGTTCGGTCGACAGGTATCCTGTGAATCACGTTTTTCGTTTGTAAATCTGTCGAGTTATTCAATTTATCGTAGTGATCTCATAATCAGATGGCAGATTCTTTCGAGGTCGCTTTATTGCTGCTGTTTGGACTGGCCATTGGAAGTTTTCTTAACGTTTGTATTGTTCGACTACAGACAGGGCAATCGGTTGTAAGGCCTGCTTCCCACTGTAGGGCATGTAAACGTAACCTTCTGTGGTTCGAGAATGTTCCGGTAGTCAGTTGGCTATTTCTCCGTGGTCGTTGCCGCACCTGCCGTGCTCCAATTTCAGGATTGTTTCCTCTAGTTGAATTGGTTACTCCTTTAATATTTGTTCTGCAATATTGGTACTTGGGGTGGAGTGAATTGCTCTTTATTCGCCTTATTTTTAGTAGTGCGATGGTGGTACTGTTCGTTATTGATTTGCAGTCTCGCGTTCTTCCTAACATCGTTACCCTGCCAGGAATCGTGGTCGGTTTGTTAGCGGCTTTTGCTCTTGATCCCGGCTGGGAGTCATCCATTCTCGGTGCCTTACTAGGCGGCGGCGGGCTTTTGGTGGTTGCCGAAATCTATCATCGACTGCGACAAGAACAGGGGGTGGGCATGGGGGACGTGAAAATGCTGGCTATGATTGGAGCGTTCTTGGGGTGGCAACTGATGCTCATGACCCTATTGGTAGCGTCATTAATGGGGTCCGTTGTGGGCATTGCAATTATCGTCTCTGGACATGGTGACAGCAAATATGCGTTACCGTTCGGATCATTCATGGCGTTCGCTGCAGTTGTGACATCGACGGTAAATATATCTGTCTTTCAGTGAGAGTCAGCGCTGCCACTATCATCTGTCAGACTTTGGGTGAGGAGATTGGGCGATTGGGATGCGACTCTTGATTCCGCATCAGCGGGTGCGTAGGTTATCGCGATTAGCGGAAGTCAGGGTTTTTGATCTATACCAATTTTCTTAAGGCTGCGAATGATTTCTCGGTCGGTGACGTCTCCAACAATCTTCGTCTTGCCGACTGCGGTCGGCAAGACCATATGCAGTCGGCCTTTAATCACTTTCTTGTCTCGATGAACTGCTGCCACGAGTGCTAGCGTAGACAAGTCACCTACCTGTGGTAGCGGTCCTAACTTACCAATGAGATTCGCCAAGGCTGCTTCGTTAGGCAGCGAGAACATTCTTCGGCGAACTGCAATGTGAGCGGCCGCCAACATTCCGTATGCCACCGCTTCTCCATGGCGAAAACGCCTATAGTGCGTAACAGCCTCAATGGCATGTCCCACGGTGTGACCAAAATTGAGGGTACGTCGAACTCCGCTTTCTCGCTCGTCTTTCGATACAATCGTTGCTTTAATTTGGCAGGCTTCGCCGATAATCGGAATTAGCACGGATGGCTCGTGTGCGAAGATCTCCGTGAGACTTGTATTAATTCGATCAAAGAGTCCTCGGCTGGCAATAATTCCATATTTAACGACTTCATAAAGCCCAGATCGGAATTCTCGCCGCGGTAGAGTGGTCAGGAGTTTGGGGTCTGCCACAACAACGATCGGTTGGTGGAAGGCCCCGATCAGGTTCTTGCCGAGGGGATGGTTGACACCAACCTTGCCGCCTATGGCGCTGTCTACCTGTGCCAGCAACGTAGTTGGGACATGAACTAATTGAACGCCACGCAAGAATGTGGAAGCCGCGAAACCGACCACGTCACCAATTACGCCACCACCTACAGCCACAATGGTGCTGGAGCGGTCAGCTCCGGAGCGGATTAACGGCTCGTAAATGCCAGAGACTGTTCGGATCGTCTTGGATCGTTCACCATCAGGAATTAGGATGACCTCTGAGCTCTTGAGTGCAGATTGAATAGTTCCGCCGTGGAGTTTCCATATTGCAGGGCTCGATACGACAAAACACTTGCCATTACCACCAGCGTTCTTAATTAAGCTACGAAGACGACGAATAGTACCAACGCCGACATGTACCTGATACGCTCGCGAAGCAGTTGGGACGTCAATCTTGACGCTGGAAGTCATGGCAGGAATAAATCCCTCAATGGGCTGTTAGGATACCGTAAACAAGGGTGGAGTGATCTTTAGGAATGGAGATGGAGTGAACAATCTGGACACCGACTTTCTGATTGTCGGTAGTGGTATCGCTGCATTACGCGCTGCACTAGAACTAGCGAATGTGGGCACGGTGCTGATTCTGACAAAGGCCAATTCCATGGAGGGAAGTACCATCTATGCTCAAGGTGGTATCGCGGCGGCGATTGGTGAGGGCGACTCCGCAGAGATTCACGCTGCTGATACCTTGGCCGCTGGTGACGGTTTGTGTCGTGAGGAAGCAGTCCATCTGTTGACTAATCAGGGTGCTTCCGATGTTCAGGAACTGATTAATTGGGGCGCTAGGTTCGATCGAAACGAAGACGGTGTTCTTTCACTGGCGCAAGAGGGTGCACATACGATGCGGCGTGTGTTACATGCTCGCGATGCCACCGGTCGTGAGATATGCAGGGTGTTGTGGCAGAAGGTTAGTGGAGACGAGCGTATCTCCGTGATTGAACATGCACTTGTGTTAGATGTGGTCGTTGACGAGGGACGTTGTGTAGCTGCGAGGTTTGCAGATGAGAAGGGTCGAGTATTGACAGCACATTCGTCCGCGACTTTGTTGGCCACAGGTGGAGCGGGACAACTGTATCGCGACACCACCAATCCGCCGGTTGCTACCGGAGATGGTGTGGCGATTGCCTATCGGGCCGGTGCTCGCGTGATAGATCTCGAATTTATTCAATTTCATCCGACGGCATTGTCTCTTGCGGGGCATCCAAGATTTTTGCTGTCTGAGGCTCTACGTGGTGAAGGCGCCAAGTTAATTAATGAGTCAGGCGACGCATTCATGCCGAGTGTTGACCCCGCTGGAGACCTCGCGCCTCGTGACCGCGTCGCACGTGCTATTACCAAGGAGGTCAAACGAACAGGTAGCCCGGTCTATTTGACGCTTGACGCCTTGCCAGAGGAATTTGTCAGGAAACGGTTTCCGCTCATTGCTGCAGCCTGTCAGTCTGTTGGCCTCGATTTGGCTCGAGACCGCATTCCTATAGGTCCTGCAGCCCACTATGTAATGGGTGGCGTTGAAACGGACCTTGATGGACAGACATCATTGCCTGGGTTGTTTGCGGCTGGAGAGGTTGCTTGCACAGGTGTTCATGGTGCCAACCGGCTGGCTAGTAACTCGCTGCTTGAGGGACTTGTGTTTGGTGCTTTGGCCGGTCGAGCTATGGCGCATGTGTCTCGGGTATCACCTACCCGTTCGGCCTTACGGCACTTTGAAGATAATGTGCAATCAGTGGTTGGCCAGGCAAAATTGCCGACTGTGAAAGAGGTTCAAGACGTGATGTGGCGGTATGTGGGCTTGTTCCGAGATCGTGATGGATTGGCCAAGGCTGTTTCGATTTTGAACCGTTGGGCTGAAGTGCTTCCAAAGAATTGCAGTGACGAAGGCACTTCCAGAATTATTAGCCTTATTACTACGGGAAGGCTTGTTGCTAATGCTGCTCTGCGTCGTCAGGAGAGTCGAGGTGCTCACTACCGATCAGATTTTCCAAGCCGGAACGATATAGACTGGTCACGGCATATCGGAGAATCAAGACATGATGATCTTAATGGTAGTTGAGGATAAGTAAGATGTCGGCCAAACGAGACACATTCGTCACCGAGATAACACCTCGCTCTGAGGATTTCTCGAAATGGTACACCGATGTAATTCGACGTGCAGAATTAGCGGATTACTCGCCGGTCAAAGGTAGCATGGTTATACGTCCGTATGGTTACGCGATTTGGGAACTTATGCAGGCTTCGTTGGATGCGAAATTGAAGGCAACCGGTCACGTCAACGCTTATTTTCCGTTGTTTATTCCAGAATCCTTGCTGCGTAAGGAAGCTGAGCATGTCGAAGGGTTTGCACCTCAGGTGGCTTGGGTCACGCGTGGGGGCGATGAAGATCTTGAAGAACGACTGATCGTTCGTCCGACATCGGAAGCCATTATTGGGACCATGTACGCAAAATGGATCAAGTCTTGGCGCGATCTTCCTGTGTTGATTAATCAATGGGCCAATGTTGTTCGGTGGGAGAAGGTCACCAGGCTATTTCTACGAACGACTGAGTTCTTGTGGCAAGAGGGTCACACTGCTCATGAAACTGAAAGTGAAGCTGAGGAAGAAGCTCTCCGAATGCTTGGTGTGTACAAAGAATTTGTCGAGAACGAGTTGGCGATGCCCGTGCTTGACGGTCGAAAGTCTGAAAGCGAGAAGTTTGCGGGCGCCCAGTATACCTACTCGATTGAAGCTTTGATGGGCGACGGACGTGCTTTGCAGGCGGGTACGTCCCATATGCTCGGGCAGAATTTCTCAAAGGTGTTTGATATTAAGTTCCAGGCCCGTGACAAGTCTTTGCAGTTTGTTTGGCAGACATCATGGGGCATGACTACCCGCTTAATTGGAGGGGTGATCATGGTTCATGGCGATGACAGCGGTTTGATTTTGCCTCCGAGAATAGCACCGTATCAGGTTGTGATTGTGCCCATACCGAGAGGCAATTGGCAGGAGACAGTGCTTCCTAAGGCCCGTGAAATTGCTGATGAGCTAATGACTGATGGAATTCGTGTTCGATTGGACGACCGAGATGTCTATACGCCTGGCTGGAAGTTTTCTGAATGGGAGATGCGTGGTGTGCCGATTCGGATAGAGATTGGCCCACGGGATCTTGAGAACTCACAGGTGGTCATGGTTCGACGTGATACTAGAGAAAAACTGGTTGTTCCAATGGATGGATTGAGACCCAGTGTTAACGAACTCTTGAAGACCATTCAGGCAGAACTATTTAAACGTGCACAATCGTTTCGCGACGAACACACGACGCAAGCTTCGAGCCGAGAGGATTTTGACGAACTCTTTAAGGCGCGTCCTGGTTTTGTTATCGCACCATGGTGTGGTCAGGAGAAATGTGAGGCGTCTATTAAGACAGCTACCCAAGCCACCATCCGCAATCTTCCACTTGAACCGCTTCCTCCATCCGGCGACTGTATCGAGTGTGGCCAGCCTGCTCAGACCGACGCATATTTTGCAAAGTCGTACTAGTTTCGGGTTGAAAAATATTGACCTACTGCAGTGTGACGGTTAGAGCTGCGCGGCGATTTAGGCGTCGAGTTTCTTCCCTTGTGTTGTCGTGTTGTGGGCGTTCCTCGCCGTAACTCTGTGTTTGCAGGCGTGAGCTGCTAATGCCTCGGCTGGTTAGATATTCTTCAACTGAGTTTGAACGCCTTTCACTGAGGGCTAAGTTGTATTCGGCGGTTCCAATGTTACAGGTGTGGCCATCGATCTGAATTCTCAAATTTGGGTCGTCTTGCATTGCAGATACTACTTCGTCAAGTACGCGCGAAGCTTCGACACGAAGGGTATAACGGTCAAAATCAAAGTGGACATCTTCAAAGACGTACTCACGTGCTGGTGGTGGCGGAGGTTCGGTGACGTCTAACGTTATGGTGTCTGAAGCCGTTCCACCATAGCCATCCTCAACAGTTACGGTGACAGGAACACGGGTGGCGTCACTTGGCGCTTGCCACTGTTGGGTTGAACGATTAACGCCACCTTGGAACTCACCTGCTGGGGCGCTCCAGCGGTATTCAAGTGCATCTCCATCTGGGTCACTAGCATCTGCACGTAACTGCGACTCTTCGCCTACCATCAACTCACAGGGATTGCAGTTCAGTGTCACTTGCGGACCGCGATTCTCAGGTGCAGGGGTAGGTGGTGGCGGAGGAACATAAACCTTTACACCACGGTGATACCCGATTCTAACGAGCAAGCCAAGACGGTCTCCGGTTTTACCACGTCGCCCGGCTATTTCACGGTCATCATGTACAAGTGAGAAATTTAAGCCTGCACCCACGTACAAGCCGCTTGAGGCTTCCCATTGAAGTCCAAGTGTGAGGTCGATCGGATTCTTTAGGGAAGACGTAAGGGGTGATTGACTACCGTCAGGCCCTACGAGTGGTAATTCTAAGGTTAAGTTGTCCTGTGTCAGGAATTCGCCGCTGATTTCTCCGAAAAGCCTAACTGTATTGGCTACCGGCACTCCAGTTCCCAGACCCCATCGGATGCTGTCTGGAAGGTCCATACCAGAGGGGTCGCCACGAACCCCATATCCTCCGTACGCTGCGATTTCAGCGGCGTCTAATGACTTACTGAGGACGAGGTCAAAGGCAACGTCAGACTTGCCAGATGTGTTACCAGTCTGTTTGTCGCCGGTTGGAATTTTGACTAATCCGCGCAGAGCCACGGCTAACGGACTCTGATTGCTTTCTGAAATTAGATTAACCTTTCCGCCGAGAACTAGGTCGCCTGATTTGTTACCAGTGTACTGGTCGTTGACCAATGGCACTTGATAGGCTGGTCCACCCACGGATGGATTGGATGAATTAAAAAGCGGTCGAGCATCACGGTCAACTCGAGTTAACACGCGAAACGAACCAAAGAGTTCAACCCGATTGGCAATGCCCACAGCAAATGTAGCAGGGTTGTGTTCAATGTCTGTTATGCCTTCCTGGCGGTCGAAGTTTGCACGTTGTGCACTGAGTGAAAATTGTCCGTGAGGTAAAATTTCGGCGGTTGGAACAAACCACAGACCGGTGTCACCAAGAAAGGTTGCCCCTGATGGACGTGTATCGTCTGACGCGTTCTCTTGGGCGGTAGCTGGAGACGGTAATATGAGACTTGCTGCTACAACAATTATAATGCGCCACATCATCTTCATCTTTAAACTGCACTTCCTATCGACAAGCAGCTCAATGGTTCCACGTTGGTAACAACAAGGGAAGACTAGTAGCCTTGATTCTTCAAAATAGTATTGCCTTGTACAAGTGAAGTCAACGAGAGGGTGGCCTAAGGGGCTGTTTTCCTAATTCATTTTTAAGACTGACCGTGGTCACTTAGGAATCAGACTTCGTTTTCTTGCCGAACAGCCAAGCAATCCCGATGCTCAGTCCGTAGAGCAATATCATTGGCATCGCCATCAGGGTTAATGTAACCGGGTCTCCGGTTGGAGTCAGAATAGCTGCGAAAATAAAGATCAAGAGGATTGCGTATTTGATGTTATTTACTAAAAACCTAGCCGTTAGCACCCCGATTCTCGCCAGGAAGAAGACCACCGTTGGCATTTGAAACACTACGCCGCAGGCCAGCAGGAGTTTGACGTACAAACTGAACGCCGGCTGGATACGCGGCATAAACTCCATGTAGTCCGACGCGAACCCTGCAAAGAAACTCCAAGCAACTGGAAACAGGAAGAAGTGCGAAAAGAGAGCCCCACCCACAAAAAACAAGGTCGCAAAGACTACAAAAGGAATCGCAAACTTTTTTTCGTGGGCGTACAGGCCAGGTGCTACAAATAGCCACAGTTGTTGGAGGACTACCGGTATCGCTAGGATGAGGCCTGCTAGCGCTGCAACTTTGATATAGAGAAAAAATGCTTCCGTCGGTTCTGTGTAGACGAGCTGCCCTCCATCGGGAAGGATCTCTTGCAGCGGTCTCATAATGAAATCGAAAATTGGTGTGATAAAGCTAAAACAAATTATGACTCCTCCTAGCAAGGCGAACGCCGTAATACTAAGTCGCTTTCTCAGTTCGTCTAGGTGGTCCAAGAACGACATCTTCCCGGCGTCAGAACCAGTAACATCATCCAGTTGTTCCTCGTCTGGCTCTGAAGAGTTAGGGAAGGGAGCTAACGCCATGAAGGATTTCCCGCACAGGGTTCAAATTTACCCAATAACGTTGAATCTTGCTGATGGAGAAAACTAACTGCTCTCAGGTGTCTGCTCTTGGGACTTCGGATGGGTTGTCTGACTTTGACTAGGTTCGGTTTTTTCAACCCGAATCTCTTCATCTAAGGTGCTGCGTAATTCGTTGGATGCCCGTTTGAATTCGGACAAACTTCGGCCCATCGAGCGACCGAGTTCAGGAAGTTTTCTTGGGCCAAAGATGATCAGAGCTATGACAAAGATAATCATCAGCTCGGGCATACCGATTGAGCCGAACATAGTAGCTCTCCTTAAGCCTTCTTCACGTGATAGCAGGCCTAGAGGCATTATAGAAATGTGACTAGTTTCGGTCAAGCGCAAGTGTGCTGTCGGATGACCAGAAGTTATTGCTGCGCTGAGGCTTATCTTCTGATAGCATGCCGTAATGCTTCGTGTTAATTCAGTGACTCTCGCTACGGGAGCCGTAGTCCTATCAGGACTGGTCGGTGGTGTTTTCGGTGGCCGCCTTTTAGCGACTCAGGAGCAAGGTATTCCAAAACATTACGAAGCCTTTGCCTCGGCGTTGGCTGCCGTTGAAGAGCATTATGTTGGCGAAGTCGATACCGAACGGCTGGTGTATCAGTCTATCGGTGGAATGCTTCAGACATTGGATCCCCATTCAAATTTTATGGATCCGAGGTCGTACGCCCAATTGCGGGAGCGTCAGGAGGGGAGGTACTACGGTCTTGGTATCACGATCAATGTGATTGATGGCGGTATTACCGTGATGAGTATCTTTGAAGGATCGCCAGCATTTCGAAAGGGACTTCGTCGAGGGGATGTTATTGCTGAGATTAGTGGCGAAGACGCCACTGATATGACTAGCGACGAAGCGGTCAGTTTATTGCGGGGGCCACGAGGTAGTTCCGTGAATATTGCTATTCGCCGGGCTGGCTATGAGGAACTGATAGATCTTTCAGTTGAGCGGGATGAGATCACGATTAGGTCGATTCAAGGTTCGTTCATGGTGGACGAACAGACCGGTTATGTCCGGCTCCGTGATTTTTCTGAGACAACAGGTGAAGAACTTGAAGAGAAGTTGTCTGAATTAGACGAACTTGGCATGCAGAGACTAGTACTCGATCTTCGTGATAATCCAGGAGGTCCACTTGATCAGGCCATACGAGTCTCTAATGCATTTCTGCCTCGTGATGATCTCATTGTATATACGCGGGGTCGCGTGAATAATTCAGACCAGGATTACCACGCGCGCCAGGAGAGTGCCTTTACTGAACTACCGGTGGTCGTCTTGGTGAATCGGAATAGCGCGAGTGCTTCAGAGATCGTGGCCGGTGCGATTCAAGATCACGATCGTGGTTTGATTGTGGGTGAAACGACCTTTGGAAAAGCCTTAGTGCAGTCTATTTATCGAGTGAGTCACGGTGCTGGCCTTGCGTTGACCACGGCCCGTTATTACACGCCCAGTGGTCGCATGATTCAGAGGCCTTGGGATGGGGCTTTTGACGAGTACCTGACATATTCGTTACGTGATCAGCAGCCTCGTCCACATTTGCCGTCTGATCGAAAGTATACCGACAGCGGACGTGAGGTTTACAGCGGTGGTGGAGTTGAGCCAGATTATCGAATAGCGGGACCGATTCAGGGATTCGATCCGTCTAGGTTCGGTCGTCTTCTTGCTAGCCGGCAGGAGTTTGCTAGTTTTGCGGAGCGTTTTTCAGCTGTCGGAGATACAAGGATCAGGGAAGAGAGTACAGGTCGCGAGTATGTCGAGCGGGGCTTCACCGTCGATGAAGGCATGCTCGATTCTTTCAAGCAGCATGTGCGTAGTCGTGGGTTGACTGTCGATGAGGATGTGTTTTCAGCTGACCTCGATTTTATCCGTGCGATGATTCATCTTGAGATTGATATCGCCGTTTTTAATCTTGACGAGGCACGACGAAACTTGTTCGATGAAGATCCCCAAGCTCAGTATGGGATGACTTTGTTTGAAGAAGCGGAACGGTTTCTCCAGTTAGAAAACCAACCTTCACTTGTTGCGCAGCAGTAGTCTGCCTTGTTACACTGGGCCCGGTCCATCGGGGCAGCCTGTTGATTAACTCGAGCGGGTGATGGGCTTTTGGCCCGGTAACGCACACGGGCGTTCTGAGGCACGGCTGAAGAAAAACTACGAGAACTTTGTCGGGGCGTTCCCAGCCGCTCGGCAGGCAGTGAAACAAGATGCCTGCTTGGAGCGGTTTTTTCTTGTACAGGACAAAAATTAACTAACAGAGATCAAGAGATCAAATGCGTCTTAATCATATTGAAATATCAGGTTTTAAAAGCTTTCCAGAGCGGTCTGAGCTGGCCTTCGATGGAGGTGTGACGGCAATCGTAGGTCCGAATGGGTGCGGCAAAAGTAACCTCATCGACGCGATTTCTTGGGTTCTAGGGGAACAGAGTGCCCGTAGTCTTCGCGGCGAGCGAATGGAAGACATTATTTTCAGCGGAAGTGATGGTAGACGTCCAACCGCTACAGCCGAAGTCCGCCTACAACTTTCGCAAGTCACTGATGCGTTGGCTGGGCTCACCGAAACCTTGAAGATGGAACCTGGGAATGGAAACGGCCATTTAGTTTCTGCTGAAACTGTCGGTCTCCATAACGGTGAGGACCATGCGGAGTCTGATCGTGGTGATGCTGAGCAGGTGGAACGCGACATCTTCGTTAGTGGGTGCGATGAAACCATGGCGACAGTCTTAAAAGATGTAGAAGTAGGACGTCGTCTATTTCGTTCTGGAGAGAGTGAATATCTTATAGACGGACACGTTTGTCGACTAAGGGACATTCAGGATCTCCTCATGGATTCTGGTGTTGGAGTTAAGGCTTACGCTGTTATTGAGCAAGGTAAGATCGGGCAAATCCTCAGCGCTCGACCGATGGAGCGCCGGCAATTGTTGGAGGAGGCTGCAGGTGTAACTAAGTATAAGACCCGAAGACGTTCAGCTGAATTAAAGCTCGAAGCGGCCCAGAAGAATCTTACTCGCGTTGACGACATTGTTTTTGAAGTTGAGAAGCAGCGTAGTGCTCTCAAGCGTCAGGCCGCAAAAGCGCGACGTTATAGGAGATTACGGGAGACTCTAAGACGCTGGGAGAAGATACAGTTTGCCCAGAAAAGCGTCTCGCTCACTCATGCTATTGAGAGTGCGCTTCAGCGTTTAGATGCAGTTCGTCAACGTGAAGAAGGTTCGAAGGGGGAACTCAAGGCAATCGAAGAAAAGCATGAACACTTGCAGGTCGACCTCGCACAGGCCGACCACAGTGTGGCGCAAGCTCGTGACGCTGCGCATGCTCAGGAATTGGAATTAGGGCGGCGTAAACAACAGATTGAGTTTGATAGAGCTCAGGTGTCGTCATTGGCCAATTCCGTCGTTTCGGGTAAGGAAGATTTGCGCCAACTTGATAAACGGAATACACCACTCCAAGAGGAATTTGCGAAGCAGTGGCTTGCTGCCGATGAATGCGATACTGCGAGGAATACTGCAGCAACACATTTAGAGAAAATGGAAGCTTCTTATGCGGAAGCTGTGAGGATCATCGAGGGCCTCGAGGGTGATGTTGAGGCGTCACGCAGTGAAGTGTTTGCTGCTGTTAATTCTGCTACCACTCTGCGACATGTAGTTGAAAATTCATCGCTGAGTCGCAGTCGTCTCGCCGACGAATTGGCTAAATTAGAGAGGGAACTTTCCGATTTCGTTACAGAGTTAGAAGCAGCTACTTCGGACCGAACTCGTACTGGCAATTCGACTGATCAGGTTAAAAGTAGTCTGAAAACAATAAGACAAAACCGCGGGGTCCGAGAAGCAGAGTTGGTTGCAGTTCGTTCTGAAGTTGAATCTGGCAACCAAGGCGTACGGTTGGGCGAACAGTCATTGGCTTCTCTGCTAGCTCGCCTTCGTTCCATTGAAGAATTGGTGGCTGCGCGGGAGGGATATAGTGATGGTGCTCGGTTGGTCCTTTCTTTGTCCAAAGGTGAGGTGCAGCACTTTGGCTCTATTGCTGATCATCTTGAAGTTGACCATGGACATGAGCGAGCGGTTGAGGCGAGTCTAGATGAGTTAATTCAGTATGTCATTGTGCCATCAGCCAATGAGGTCAAGAAAGGACTGGAGTTTGTCCAAAACAGGAACGTAGGTCGCTGTGGCTTCGTGGTGGCCGACGCGATAGAAGAGGTATTACCAGACCAACGAAAACCACATAGTGCGTTGCTACCGTTAATCGACGTCGTAAAAGTTGACGGTATTGGAGAGCAGACGATTCGAGGGTTATTTGCTAACCGCTGGCTTGCGCCGTCATTTTCTGAGGCAGCAGAGGCAGCGAAGATTACTACCGATTCCATTGCGACGCCGGATGGAACGGTGTTTTGTGGCTCGTCTATCATCCGTTGGGGTGGCAAGACGGAGGCGCGCGGGATCCTTGCGACAAAGGGTGAAATTCGCGACCTGCAATCTAAGATCGAAATTCAAGAGGGTAGCCTAACTCGTCTTCGGGATGATTTGATCAGACAGTCTAGGCGAGCGACGGCAGTAGAGGCTGACCTTAAGGCCCTCGAAAAAGAAGAGCACATTACAGAGAAGGAACTATTAGAACTGGAACTTGGCTTAAAGCGTGTGGGTGAGGAGTTAGCCCGGTTACACCAAAAGCAGTCCGTTCTTGAGACTGAACGTCGAAAAGCGAAGGAAGAATTTGACAATCTTGAAGCCCGTGAGTCAGAGGCGAATCAAGCGATTGTCAAACTTGAAAATGAACAACGCGTGGCTGATGAACGTTTTATGTCAAGCCAACGGGATCTCATGGAGGCTCGCGAGGCGGTTGAGTTACGTGGCCATAGTCTGACTGAGGCTAAGGCAGAATATGCGGCATTGGCCGAGCGTTCCACTGCATTTAGCTCTGATGTCAAGCGTATCGATGATGCGCTGGCCGAACTTTCTGAGCGACTAATAAGTGAACAAGAAGCAATCGAACGTAAGTCTGAACGTCACGGAATCTTGTCAGCCGAGATTGTTACGTCACAGGCCACGCTACAGGCTGGTGTTGAGCAGTTCGACCTACTGCAAAAGGATGTGCAGATTTGTGATGAGCGAACAACAGACGTTCGTCGACAGATTGAGGATCAAACGGGAAAACTGCGAGCCGCGAGAGAAGCACTTAACGTAGTTCAAGAAGATGTCGGTCGACTTTCTCTTGCTCGGGCAACAGCCGAAGCGGATTTAGCCGGCTTACAAGAATCTTGTAATGAGGTTCTGCAGTTGTCATTGGAAGAGGTATGCCGAGAGGTTGAAGGTTTTGATATAGACAACAAGACTGAAGCGGATGTTGGCGTTAATGGTTCAGCGAAGCTTGGTGACTCTGAAGCCTCGGTCGACAAAGAAGGAATTCAGGCTGGAAAGAAGACGGGTGATGATAGTGGTTCGGTTTGCGACGAGACCGAACAGTCGCTAGAGCCTTTGCAGATGATTGCTGAGCTCCGAGAGAAAATCGAACAATTGGGACCAGTCAATATGATGGCAATCGACCAGTTTGATGAACTCGAAGACCGTTTTGAATTCTTAACAACCCAACGCAAGGATCTTCTTGACTCGATTCTTGCAACAGGTGAGGCCATCAAACGAATTGATGTCACTACTCGCGAACGCTTCAAGGAAGCTTTTTCAGCGGTCAATGATTATTTTCAGGAGATATTTTCGACACTATTTGGTGGTGGCCGAGCAGGACTTGTGTTGATCGACGAAACTGATGTGCTTGAGAGCGGTATTGACATAATTGCTCAGCCACCTGGGAAGAGACTTCAAAGTATTCAGCTGTTGTCTGGCGGTGAGAAGGCATTAACGGCTATGGCGCTTATGTTTGCGATTTTCAAGTTTAAGCCAAGTCCCTTCTGTCTCTTGGACGAAATCGACGCTCCACTTGATGACGCTAACATCGGTAGGTTTGTCACGATGTTACGCGGTATGCAAGACCGAACCCAGTTTGTTTTGGTGACACACAATCGAAAAACTATGGAGATTGCCGACAGACTGTATGGTGTTACGATGGAGGAACCAGGTGTGTCGAAATTGATTTCTGTCAGGTTGAATTAATAGTGTATTCAAGAATGGCCCTGACAAGAATGTCAGTTTTGTTTCTTCAGTGGAGACAGCGTACTGCCGTCGTTGTAGTCTGACGGGCTCAGCAGCTTTTCTATTCCCTCACGTAAAGTGATGAAAGTCACAAAATGTGGAACGACCACAGTTGTCTTATCGTTGTCCGCCACGCCCTTTTGGTCCCCGCGAACGTTGACGACTACGAGGAGGGGTGTCTGATGACGGTGATTGAGAGTTTTTATCAGAATCAGCAGCTCCGTCAGCGGCAGAATCTGAGGGTGCTGGGAGTAAAGCTTTTCGGCTAAGTCTTACCTTCCCAGACGGGTCAACATTGATTACTTTGACCAATACTTGGTCTCCTTCCTGTAGTTCATCTCTGACGTCAGCTACTCGATAATGAGCAATTTCAGAAACGTGCAGCAGACCGTCGATACCAGGAAGAATTTCAATAAAGGCGCCAAAGTCAGTAATCCGTTGAACCTTGCCTAAGTAGGTTTTGTTGAGTTCTGGACTCGCCGTCAGTTCCTCAATGATGGTGATGGCTTTTTTGGCCGACTCGTCGTCGGCGGAAGCGATATTGACCCGGCCATCGTCCTCAACATCAATCTTGACCCCAGTTCGCTCAACGATACTGCGAATAGTTTTACCACCGGGCCCGATGATATCCCGAATTTTGTCGACCGGAATTGTAAGGGTCACGATCCGAGGTGCATAGGTTGACATTGAATCTCGAGGGGACTTGATGGTCGCTTCCATTTTGTCCAGAATGTGAAACCGGCCGGCTTTGGCCTGTTCCAGCGCATCACGCATGATGTCTGTAGTGATTCCTGAAATCTTAATGTCCATTTGCAAAGCCGTGATTCCATTTCGTGTGCCTGCTACCTTGAAGTCCATGTCTCCGTAATGATCCTCGGCTCCGGCGATGTCGCTTAAGACCGCGTGTCGATTCGTGGTTTCATCAAGGATTAAACCCATGGCCACACCTGCCACCGGAGATTTGAGGGGAATACCAGCGTCCATTAAAGCTAGTGAGGCACCACAGACAGTTGCCATTGACGACGACCCGTTCGATTCAAGAATGTCCGAAACCACTCGGAGTGTATAGGGACATTCATCTTCGGACGGAATCATCGGAACAAGACTCCGCTCCGCCAGATTGCCATGGCCGATCTCTCTGCGTCCAGGGCCACGTAAGAACTTGACTTCACCAACAGAGAATGGTGGAAAGTTGTAGTGGAGCATGAACCTCTTATAGATTTCTCCGGCGACACCTTCAATCTTTTGCTGGTCGGCACTGGTGCCCAGAGTTGCTGTTACCAGCGCTTGTGTTTCTCCACGGGTAAAGACTGCGGAACCATGCACGCGAGGTAGTAAACCGATTTCTGATGAGATATCACGTATCTCATCAAACTTTCGACCATCGAGTCGCTGTCCATGTTCAAGGATTTCGTCGCGCAGTATCTTTTCTTTAAGCGAGGAAAAAATCTGTTTCGCCTGTCCTTGTTGATCGCGCTCTTCTTCATCAAAAGACTCGATCAGTTTGTTGAGTACGTTGTCGACTTGGGCGTAGCTTTCCAGTTTGTCTGGAAGTTTCATAGCGTCAGTCAGCGGACTAAGAGCCTGACTTTCAACTCTTTTTACTAAGGCACTGTCGATCGTAGGCGCTGCAATTTGAAGTTTGTCCTTACCGACTGCAGTAGCCATTTCGTCGATGGTGTTAACGATCTGCCGAATTGCTCCGTGACCTGTTTCGAGAGCCTTGAGCATTTCTTCTTCTGATAATTCTGTCGCTCCGGCTTCGACCATTACGATTGCATCACTGCTGCCGGCTACGATGAGATCAAGGCGACTTTTTTGGCGCTCCTCGTACGTTGGGTTTACAAGAAATTCATCGTCGACTAGGCCAACTCGTACGGATGCAATGGTCCGTTCCAAGGGCATTGGTGACAGTGCTAGAGCCGCCGAGGCTCCTGTCAATCCCAACACGTCTGGATCGTTATCCACATCGGAAGAAAGTACGAGCGCTACAACTTGAGTCTCACGATGCCAATTCGATGGAAACAGGGGACGAATTGGTCGGTCGATCAAACGACTGGTGAGGACCTCCTTCTCGGTGGGCTTACCTTCACGTTTAAAGAAACCACCTGGAATTCTTCCTGACGCGTACGTATTCTCACGAAAATCAACCGTGAGCGGAAGAAAATCAATTCCTTCGCGTGGGGTTGGCGTGTAGCACGCCGTGACCAAGACGACCGTCTCGCCGTAGCGGACGATGACTGCACCGTCAGCTTGTTTCGCAAGTTTTCCAGTTTCAATCGAGAGATCGGTTCCGCCGACCGAGAGGTTGGCCGTATGCATAAGTTTTGCTCCTAAACCAAGAAATAAAGGCGCGTAGAGGACCGCGATTAGGGCCCAAACAGGCGGGTGTCTTCAGTGTCTCCTACTTACGGATGCCAAGACGCTTGATTAAGTCCGCGTATCGCTCGGTGTTCTTGCCCTTGAGGTAGTCGAGAAGTCGTCGCCGTTGACCCACGAGTTTCAGAAGTCCTCGCCGCGAATGGTGATCTTTAGTGTGAGTCTTGAAGTGTTCAGTCAAATAGCGTATTCGTTCACTAAGAATCGCTACTTGGACCTCCGGTGAACCTGTATCGCTCGCGTGGGTGCGATATGAATCAATTATTTCTGACTTCTGCTCCTTGGGAAACGCCACTATCTACCTCCGCGAACGGTCCAGACGCGCATCAGATGAAGCCGCATGTGCACCAGACCGCCGCCCACCGCCTTAAACTATTAATTTTCCCTTTACTTTAACCAATCGAGCTTACACTAGAACGATCCTGGGATGCAAAATGCCGGTGGCAATCCTCTCAGCGATAGCGATAAGATTCCCGCTATCGTCATAGAGCTTGACTCTGTCGCGAAGAGGTCCCGCAGGTGTGTTTTCTGGGATAATCTTAAAATGCTCTGAATTTATTGTATTGCCATGTGTTGCACGACGAACACCCCGTTCGGTGACGACTACACTCGGTAGATTCGGTAGCAGTCGAGCCATGGGTATGAGGTGTCGAGAAGAATGGTCTTTATTTTTTTCTAGCTGATCTATTGAGGTCGCTTCGCTAAGCATAAAAGGTCCGCTTTGTTCCCGCCTCAAGGTTTCCAGACATGCGCCGCAACCAAGAGCCTGTCCAAGGTCGTTGGCTAGGGATCTGATGTAGAAGCCAGGAGCGCAAATCACCCGACATACGATATGGTCTGTTGTCAGCTTTTCGATTTGAAATTCCTTTACCGTAACTTCCACTGCTTTTGGTACAAAAGACTTGAGGCGTCGAGCCAACTTGTAGGCGCGAACGCCACCGATCTTTTTGGCCGAATAGGGTGGGGGTAGTTGTTTGAACGTTCCCACGAAATTCATACTCGCTGCCTCTACTATCTCGCGGGTAAGCGTCTGATGCTTATTCTTAAGTGTTTCAGGTGACACGACCTTTCCTGTGACGTCGTAGGTGTCAGTGGAAATTCCAAGCTTGAAGACTGCGTGATAGATCTTGTCGCCCAGAGATAGAAGTGATGCTAGTCGTGTCGCTCGTCCCACAACAAGTGGTAAGACTCCCGTTGCAAGCGGGTCAAGCGTGCCAACATGACCGATTCGGCGCGTTCGTAATATTCGGCGAACGCGTGTCACTACGTCATGGGACGTTATACCTGTAGGTTTGTCGACGATGAGCACGCCGTCCGGTCCAGGTGCTGTGTATTGTACCAAGGGTCTAAGAGGCCGTATTTTCGACAGATGAATTTACTTCTGCAACGATAAGTGCCCGGGTGTCACTATTCGGACTAGCCACCGAAAAACCAGCCGCATTCTTGTGCCCTCCTCCTCCGTGGCGTGTCGCGATAACCCTGACGTCAACAGATCCTTTGGAACGAAGGCTCACTCGGAGTTGGGTCTCGACTGTTTTAAACATTATTACGGCCTTTATAGACTGTGCAGCCAGCGGTAGATTAATAAGGCCCTCAAGATCGTCTGTTGTGCATCCATTTGTTCTGAGGATTTCGTCATTTACGTTCAAGACGGCTGTGTGTCCTCCGTTTGCGAGGTCCATGGCTTTAAGGAGGACTCCAGTTAATCGAAGTTTTCCCACCGTTCCGTTCTGAAAAACACGGTCGGCGATAGCAGATGGAGTAATACCTGCTTGCGCTAGGGCTGCGCAGATTTTAAACGTCTTGGCAGTGATGTTGGAATGTCTAAAAGAGCCGGTATCAGTAAGAATTGCCACATACAAATGTGTGGCAATCGGGAGGGTAAGCTGAACTCCGAGCGCGTTAACTAAATCGAACACCATCTCTCCGCAGGCTGCTGCGGTTTCGTCGAACCAATTGAGGTTGCCGTAGAGTAGGTTGCCTAAATGGTGGTCTATGTTGATCACGAAGTTCCGGTCTAGACCAGTCAAGCCAGTTCGCTCAAGTGATGGGCATTCCAGGACGATAGCCGCATCAAAGGTGTCCTCAATCGTTTGACAGACTTCTATATCTGATATGCCTGGAAATGAAGCAAGATAGCTTGGCACTGGATCTCGGTTGATGATCCGAACATCTTTCTGGAGACTTTTTAGTGCGTGAGCCAGTGCTAATTCTGAGCCAATTGAATCACCGTCTGGTCTCGCATGCGATGTGATTACAAGCCGCTGCCGTTGCGCAATAGTTTCGGCAATTGAATTGACTTCAGGAATCGAATGCATCGTCGTAACGTCCGTTTTGAAAGTCTTCAGTGAGGTTACTCGTTTCGGTTGTCGTCACCGCTGGTTGTTGGATCGTTTTGAATTTGATCAAACAAAACGGCAATACGATCTTGCTTTTCCATCGAGATATCGTATTCGAATCTTAATTCTGGAACATGCCGAAGTTTCAAGCGATTTCCTAATTGTCTTCTAAGAAAAGGTCGAACTCTCTTGAATGCCCTTAACGTCGAATGCTTTTCATGAGATTCTTCAGGACCCGTATAAAAAACTCGGGCCTGCTGCAGGTCTTTTGACATCCGAACATAGGTAATCGTCACTTGAGCGACACCAGGATCACGCACATTTTGACGCAATTGCACGTTAAGTTCGTTACGAACGAGCTCACCAACACGATCAGCTCTAGAGCCCTGCGACATCCTCCTCCTCCTCACTTCCCTTGATGAAGGACAGTCTTATGCTAGCCATTCGATCTCGGATCTAACGATCACGCTGCCTCCTTTTCTCTCTATTTCTTTGACGACATTATCCAGAGATTTTTCGACGAGCTGTTGTTCAGCGCCAACAGCAACTACAGCAAGAGCCGTGCGTTGCAATAGATCTTGGTAGTTAACTTCTGCGAAGCCGACACTGAGTTTACTTAGGCGGTCTTTGATACTTCGGACTACTACTCGCTTCTCTTTAAGGGACCTGGAATGTGGTATGTGGAGCTCAAGTGACAGCAGCCCAACGATAGGCATTCGTCTAGGAAATCCAATCTAACGTATGGTCTATTAACTACTGGACGGTGGCCACGATTGTTTCAACTGTAAAAGATTCGATCACATCACCGACTTTGATGTCAGAGTAACGTTCGAACGCAATTCCGCATTCAACTCCTGATTTTACTTCAGTGACATCATCCTTAAATCGGCGTAAAGACCCAATCTTGCCCTCATGAATAACCACGCTGTCTCGAACTAACCTGGCCTTAGCTTCGCCACTTCTTGTAATCCGACCTTCTGTCACGATACAACCGGCTGCCGAACCGAACTTGGGAACCTTAAACACCTCTCGTATGTCAGCCAGACCCAGTTGTTTCTCTTTGAAGGTTGGCTCAAGAAGACCCGCCATTGCTTGTTTAATTTCATCAGTTACATGGTAGATAACTGAGTGCTTACGAATATCCACTCCCTCGCTTTCAGCGACGACGTTGGCGTTACGATCAGGCCTCACGTTGAAAGCTATGATGATTGCGTTGGAAGTTGACGCTAGTAGTACGTCAGATTCGTTAACTGCACCGACACCGCTGTGGATGATTCTTATTTTAACTCGCTCGTCCCCTAATTTTTCTAGTGATTGAGCTAAGACCTCGGACGAACCTTGTACATCAGCTTTAATGATAATTGGAAGTTCCTTAGCGCCACCTTCTGAAAGTTGTTCTTGTAGGGATTCCAGCGTTAGACGCGACCCACGGTCGCCAAGGGCTTTTTCTTTTGCTTGATTCTGGCGTAAGAGAGCTATTTGCCTAGATTTTGCTGCGTCGTCAACACCTTGGAAGGCGTCTCCTGGCTTGGGCACACCCGTTAGTCCAAGCACCTCCACTGGGCTCGATGGGCCAACATCCTTTAATTGGTTCCCGCGGTCGTCAATTAGTGCTCGAACCCGACCCACGATTGTACCTGCTATGAAGTTATCACCAACCTTGAGTGTTCCGTCCTGAACAAGGATAGTCGCTACTGGACCACGCCCTCGGTCGACCTTCGCTTCAAGCACAGTTCCAGTGGCAATACGTTTCGGGTTGGCCTTATGCTCGCCCATCTCCGTGATCAACAAGATCATTTCAAGTAGAGATTCTAAGTTCTCTTCGTTTTTAGCGGATACCGGAACCATTACAGTCTGTCCACCCCAGTCTTCAGGAGCTAAGTCGCGTTCTGCGAGTTCCTGCTTGACGCGATCAGGGTTGGCATCTGCCTTGTCGATCTTGTTTATCGCCACAAGGATCGGAACATCTGCGGCACGAGCATGGTCGATGGCTTCCTGTGTTTGTGGCATGACGCCGTCGTCGGCGGCAACTACCAAGATAATTACGTCGGTCACACTTGCGCCACGTGAGCGCATCATCGTGAATGCCTCGTGACCTGGAGTGTCAAGAAAAACTATTCTTCGGTTCTTTACCTCGACCGCGTAGGCTCCGATGTGTTGTGTTATTCCACCGGCTTCGCCTTCAGCAACTCGTGTACTTCTAATGGCGTCTAGCAACGTCGTTTTTCCATGATCGACGTGTCCCATGACTGTTACCACGGGCGCGCGAGGCATAAGATCCTCAGCCTTGGTCTCTTCAGCTTCCTGTTGGACCATTTCTTCTTCAAACGTTTGAAGTTTTACGTCAGCGCCGAATTCGCGCGCAATCATGGTTGCAGTGTCTGGATCGAGAGTTGTGTTGATCGTCATCATCAGACGTTTTTCAATTAGCTTTTTCAACACGTCTTTAGCTCGAACCTCAAGTCGGTCAGCTAGATCTTTGACAGCCATCCCTTCAGCAATTGTGATTGTTCTGGTGATAGGTGGCAGAACCTTCGGTGCAACTGGGACCACTGGCTTTGGTCGACGGACGGCTCGTCGTCCAGGCGACCGGTAAGTTCGTGGAGGTGGACGGTAGCCCACAGCCGGGCGCGCCGGAAGTGGTCGTGCTGACGTTGGTCGAACTGGTTGCGAGGGTAGCGGCCTTGGTCCACCGAGGGGAGGCTGGCTTGCCGCCGGTCCCTGTGAAGGTGTTGAACGTACGGCTGCAGGAGATTGGCGGTTGGTACTGTCCTGTTTGCCAGCCGGCTGTCGCGTCTTGCTGTCTTCAACTCGAAGCCGCAGAGTTGGGGGTACAAAACGCCCGGTTCGTTTCTTGCTCGTTTTTGCCGCGTCGTCCAACTCAGAATCTTCGGCAGCAGGTATTGTCTTTTGCGCTGCTACGGGTTTGATAGTCGCTGCTGGTGGCGTGACAGGCTCGGCTGTAACTTTATGGTCGGGTGATACTTTAACTTCAGATAGAGGCGGCTGCTTTTCAAGTTTCTCTTTCGCGGCTGTCTCTTCTTCAGGCGCCGTGGATGGCGCAGTTGAAGCAACTTCTTCTGTTGCTTTTGGCGGTTCAGTAATTGGTGGTTCACTCACCTTATCTGGTGGCTTTATTTCAGATATCGTGGCTGTTTCGTCGGTGATGGTCGCGGGTTCCAACTCATTTTCGGCGCTGACGGCGGCTTGTCGTTCGGCTTTAGCTGACTTGATGAGTCGAGGTGGGCCGAGTGATGGTTTGACAAGTTTTGGCGGGTCTGATTTTGTCTTCTTTGTGGTTCGTCCTTTCTTGGGCGCAATCCGCGCCGAGGAAGTTCCACCAAAAATGTTTCCGCGGGGGAGGTCGATCTGTCGCTCCCGGCTGAGACGTTCCGCAAATTGTTTGGCAACGATTTCTTCAATGGTGCTTGATGCACTTTTTACTTCAATCCCGTGGTCACGTTTGAGTAGATCTATGACTTCCTGACTCGGAAGGCCAAGTACCTCTGCAACTTTATAGATTCGTATAGTCGACAACGTTAGTTCTCGGTTTAAAGTCCCTTTAATTTACTAGTTCGAATCCTTCGATTCTTCGTCACTTGAAGTCGTTTTTGGTGACGTTTTAGAAGGGGGTTCAACGTCTGAAATGCCTGTTTCAGATACTCCACTTTCATCACTTGTTTCCCGCGCTTCCGCTTCGGCGGCAGCACGCGCTGCCGCTTCAACTTGCTCTCGGACCGCTGTTTGGATCTCTTTGGCAGCGACTTCGTCGCTTCCTATCACTTCGGCTATCTGAGTTGCTGTGGCTTCTAGAAGAAGGTCTGCTGTGTCAAGACCAGCATCGCTTAGTTTTTGCACCTGTTCGTCGTCGACGTTAAGTTTCAGCGTAGCGGAGTCATCGCCAGATTCTAATCCCGCGAACTGCGCCTCAACTTCCGCACGTTTCTCTTCTTCACTCTTTATATCGATTCTCCACCCGACAAGTTTTGCGGCCAGACGAACATTCTGTCCCTTCTTGCCGATGGCAAGTGATAGTTGCGCGTCCTCGACTACAACCTCAATTACCTTCTGTGCATCGTCCAGAATAGTTACTCGTTGGACGCGTGCTGGACTAATGGCGTTGGTTACAAAAGTGATTGGGTCTTCTGACCACTCAACGATGTCGATCTTTTCGCCGCGAAGTTCTCGAATGATAGCTTGTACGCGAGTGCCTTTCATTCCGACGCAAGCACCGACGGGATCGATATCGCGCTCACGCGAGTAAACCGCAACCTTTGCTCGGTCCCCGGCTTCACGAACTGCTCCTTTGACTATGACTGTTGAGTCATAAATCTCAGGAACCTCTTGTTCAAAGAGCTTAATGAGCAGAATTGGGTCGGTGCGAGACAGAATTAACTGTGGTCCCTTTGTACTCTTGTTGACCTCTTGGATTACCGCTCGGATACGGTCCCCCGTCGTGTAATTTTCGGCACGTGACTGTTCACGCCTTGGCAATAACGCCTCGATTCTGGCGGATTCAACGACGATATCCCCATTCTCGAAGTGTTTGACTGTACCGGACATAACCTCGCCGACTCGATCTTTGTACTCCTCGTGTACGTTCTCACGCTCTGCTTCCCGAACCTTTTGAAAAATGACTTGTTTGGCGGTTTGTGCAGCGATCCGGCCCAGCACGTCAGTCGGTTTAGGAAACTCGATTTCCATGTCGACTTCAGCTTCGTCTCCATACAATTCTTGGGCTTCAGCCAACGCGATCTCAGTAACGGGATCTGTCACTGTTTCGACAATGTGACGAACGGCAAACAAGTCTATTTGACCGGTTTCTTGGTTGAACTTGGTCCGAAGGTTCTCGTCAGACTTGTAGTACTTGCGCGATGCCGTCAGCACGGCATCTTCGATGGCCGTGATTATGACGTCAGGCTCGATTCCTTTTTCTTTGGCAACCGCCTCGATCGTTTGCTGCAATGGATTGTTAATTGCCATTAGTTATCTTTAGAACTCGACCTCAAGTCGAGCTCGTGTAATCGCTGTCCACGGGATTCGATGCACGTTACGTCCCGTATCGATAAGCACGTTTTCTTCCTCTACATTATCAATCCGGCCGGCGATGTGATTTAGACCATCGACGGCTTCATCTACGACAATCTTTGCTAGCCGCCCTTTAAAGCGACGACAGTCATCCAAGTGCCTTAAAGGTCGGTCCAGTCCAGGAGACGACACTTCAAGCGTATACGCGTAATCAAATGTGAAGTCGGTGTCGAGGACCGCACTCAGGTCCCGACTGACACGCTGACAATCGCCGAGCGTGATCGACTCCTGAGTCGGGTTGTTACTGCTGTCAGAATCAGTTCCTGGCCTGTCGAGAAAAACACGCAATACCCATCCTGTCGATTCTCGACGGAGTATCACGTCAAAAATCTGAAGCCCGAAACTGCCCGCTACCCGCTCCGAAATCGCCCGGACCTCAAATACGAGATCTTTGTGGCCCACCTTCACCCAAAGGAGCGTCCTGCGGCACTCCAAAAACAAAAAGTGGGCAAACGCCCACTTTTTCAGGATCGACGTAGGAAAAATATATCACGTTGGAAACAAGACCGGCAACGGGAGCAGTTCTCGCTAAACCCCTTGTTTTAGTTGATCATGGTGTCAATCGATAGAGTGTTCGAGGGTAAGGAATGGCTTCCCTGACGTGGTCGAGGCCACATATCCAAGCTACAACCCGCTCAAGACCCATTCCGAATCCACCATGCGGGACTGATCCGTAGCGGCGAAGGTCTAAGTACCATTCAAAGGCTTCCCTGGGAAGATCGTGCTCGTCAATCCGAGCTGACAACAGGTCAAAATCGTCCAGTCGCTGGCCGCCACCTATGATTTCGCCATAACCTTCAGGGGCTAGCAAATCTACTGAAAGCGAAACTTCGGTTCGATCTGGATCAGGTTGCATGTAGAAAGCCTTGATAGCGGCAGGGTATCGGTGAACAATGACAGGGCGGTCGAAGCGTTTTGCTAAAGCAGTTTCGTCCGGACCACCGAAGTCATCACCCCATTTAAAGGAAAGCCCATCTTTCTTTAATAACTCGACGGCTTCGTCATATGACACACGGGGAAACGGACTCTGGATGTTTTCTAGTGTTTTGGTGTCCCGTTCAAGAGTGGCTAGCTCGCGTTGCTTGGTTTCAAGTACGCGCTTGACTACACAAACTACTAGTGCCTCAGCTAAATCAATGACGTCGTCTAGTGTGGCATAGGCAACTTCTGGTTCGACCATCCAAAACTCAGTGAGGTGACGTCTAGTCTTAGATTTCTCGGCACGAAAGGTTGGGCCGAATGCATATACTCGTCCAAGCGCGAGGGCGTTGGCTTCGTTATAGAGCTGGCCGCTCTGTGTTAAATATGCGGTCGTATCATCAAAATATGAAACTGGGAACAATGTAGTTGTTCCTTCGCAGGCGGCTGGTGTGAGAATGGGCGTATCAACGAGTACAAAACCTTTATCGTTAAAAAAGGTGCGAATCGCATTAATTATCTCGTGTCGTATTCGTAAGATGGCTTGTTGTCTTAAACTGCGTATCCATAGATGACGACGGTCGAGAAGAAAATCAATTCCGTGCTCCTTCGGCGTAACGGGGTAGTCTTGTGATTTACCTACGACTGTGAAGTCAGCGACGTCCATTTCAAATCCACCCGGTGCTCGATCATCCGCCCGCACTACGCCACGAAGTATGAGTGCTGTTTCTTGGCCGAGGTGGTCCGCTAGAATGAAGGCGTCTTCTCCCACGGCTGATTTTGATATCACTGCTTGAAGCAGCCCAGTGCCGTCGCGAATGGTCAGAAAATGAATTTTTCCGCTGGACCGTCGTTTATGGAGCCAGCCTTGCAGGGTGACCTCTTGGCCTTCGTGTGAAGCGATATGTTCGATGTAGGTCGTCATATAAGCCAGCCGTCAAATTTACTCGAGTTCTCTTAAATGGGGCGATAGGAGTTTTCTGAGACGACTGAATCTTTCACGGCGGTTAAACACCTCTACTAGGTACAGTAGTGTTCGAGGTATGTCGTCATCGTACCGTGACGAACCGCCGATAGCTGATTGATATCCAAATGTACCGAGAGCCTTCAAGTGTCTCTGGACAGACATACAATCGAAACGTTGGCGAAATAATGCGACGTCAGTCGTCTTCGCCAGTTCTAGGTATTTTTCGATCATTGTTTCGATTAGGTCTACAGGGTTCTCTACATAGGAATCTCTGAGCAGCGATACCAGATCGTAAGTATCAGGCCCCATTCGCGCATCCTGAAAGTCTATGACATAGAGTCGTTTGTTATGCAGCATTAAGTTTCGACTGTGATAATCCCGATGGCATAGCACACGGGGTTCTGCAGCCAGTTCAGAGGCGAGAGGAACGAATTCATCGCGAAGCGCTGACCGTTGCTCGGGCGAAAGGTTAGTGCCGCGAGCGCAAATGAGAAAGTGCTCTAGAAAAAAATCGAACTCCCACATCAATTTCTCGGTGTCGAAAAAAGATTTGAAGGGAACGTAATCACTTGCCTCAAATGGTCGAGCTTTGTGTTGCAGGTTTGCGATTATAGTGACAGCTTCTAGATAAAGCGTCTTTTTGTAATCTAGTGAAGCAGAGGATAGCGCGTCTTGCAGGGTTAGATTTCCGAGATCCTCTAGTTCGACAATACCAAGGTCGGCTTCAGTGTTAATAATGGCCGGCACGGGAATTGACATCTTGTCGAGTAGTTGAGAAACGTTGAGAAACGACAGTGCCTGCGTGTCGGTCGAACTTGGATAAACTACCAGCAGCCGGGATTTTTTTGATGGGATGGTGACTCGAATATAGCGGCGCATTGAGGCATCACCTGGTAATACTTCCAACGTTGCGACTGACTTAAGGCCGGTTCGCTCAAGATATTTGTTTACTCTCTGTGCACTTGATGAAGTTAGTCCTGCCATGATTGACTTTGTATCACTATCGGTTCAAGGGTAGCGATAAGAAGCCGTGCGGTTTCTTAATGAGAATTTCTTGAGCACACACGGTGTGATCTGGCAGGCACACTCCGTCTGTCACGATGCAGTCAGTAAGGCGAGTATGTTTTCCAATTGCGACATCATCCCATAAGATCGTTCGAGTGATGTTGGCTGTTGGATGAATGTGGTTTCGTTTTCCGATCGGAAGATTCATGTGCCCTTCATTTTGAGCGACTTCAAGTGATGTCTGCAGGTAGTCCGCGGGGGTTCCGACTTCGTAAAAGTGTCCTTTGAAGTAGTGAGTAGCAATTTGTCCGGACCCATCTAATAACAGATTGTCATACAGTCCTCCTACCGTGGAAGCTGGTATGCCAACTGGGAGTCGCTCAAAGACCGATGCTTCTGTTAGCTGGACGCCAACGAAATGTTGGGAGGGTACGCCAGGAGTACAAAATTTTCGCACGAAACCAGTTTCATTTATGGCTACTCCACCATAACGGGAATTCAGTGGGTGGTCGGTGATGGCTAGAGTGACATCTGCGGCAGTACGCTCGTGAGTTTGTTGAAGATCTCGTAGATTCACGTTAACAAGTGTGTCGCCGTTAATCACAAAAAAACGCTTCCCCAGTATTGATAAAGCTAGCCGTATTCCTCCTGCACTGCCAAGAATAGTTGACTCCCACGAATACCGGACGCGAAGGTCAAGGTCATTACCGTGTCCGACGACTTCGGTTATCGTGTGAGGTAGATGGTGCAGGTTTAGCACTACTGAGTGAATTTCTTGTTCTGCCAACCATCGAAGCACTCGCAGGATGATCGGGACGCCCACCACTGGCACTGCTGGCTTAGCTCGTGCATGTGTGAGAGGTGCGAGACGAGTACCTAAGCCTGCCGTTAAAATCAGAGCTGGAGGGAGTGGATCTTCAGGCATCAAAAACCATGTCGCTGGTGCCAGAACCCTTAGTATTAGATTCCTTCAAGAAAATATCCCGATATGAGTCTAGTATGTAATCTTCTTGACGCCATCCCAAACTGGTCGCTATTTGGTGGATCTCGCTTTCCTCGCCTTCGAGTTCAATGAAAATCCCAACGGGAGTTTCATCAATCGCAACAATGACTTCTTTGCAAGTGAATTCTTCTCGATACTTTTCGTATCGAAACCAGATTTCAAGGCCAAGGCGTTCAAGAATCTTTACTAGATTGGAGCTGTTACCGGCGGTCGATTCGATTTCTTCACGTACTTTCATGCTGGCTGATTCAGGCGGACCTTTAAAGGTAAGAATGCAGTTTTCATTTTCTCGACGAATTCTCAAGATGCATTGACTTTGGCGTAGTCGTTCATCTGGCCAGTCAAATAGTGCATCTTCTTGAAGGCGTTTCGATCGAAGAGGTGTAGCACCGACACTTTTAACCGCCTCGTGTGCTGCGCTCTTCGACGCAAAGCGTAATTTAATTTCCCGCTCCACGTTCTTTGTCACCTGCTGACTCCTTTATGAGAAGGGTTCCTAGGTTGTACGGGTGCTAAATGCATTGGCACGTAATCGCAACCGACCAACATTCTTGCCAAAGATCATGACCTTATGACTACTTCCTAGGCCACCCGGTAGAAGTAGAGTTTTGAGGGCTAACCGACGTTTTAATTCTTGGACCGTGTTTTCTGGAGTTGGTGTTTCCATTGAACTCAAACCAAGAAGAAAATAGGTCTGATCAACCATCGTGAGGGTTTCGAGACCCACACTTTCGGCGGCTTGTTGAACTGCAGTTAAATCAACGTGTGCTGTGATATCAACGGACCCAGGATTCAGTAACCACGTAGCGTCCATGTGAGCTTGGGGTTGTGAAATCACGTGACGTTCGTAAGTCGCTAGCGTCCCTGAAGCGTGGGTTGCTGAGTACAATTGATTGGCAGCATGCCCATAGTCGATTAGCACGAGAAACCCCAATTCGAGAGCCCGACCGGCTTGTTCTACCCAATTGACGCTGGCAGGGCTTATTTCGGCTCGCCAACCCGACTCCAGTGTTATGCCAAATCGGTCAATATGTTCTAGTACTGCTGAGGATGGAGGTCCAAGACGTTCGACGAATCGCTCCTCATTATGCGAATCGACGTCGACATAGACTTCTTTGAGGCCAGATTCTGTCATTGCGATCCGATGTACCGGTAGTGCATCAAGAAGCTCGTTGGCGTAAATAATTCCTGTAATTTTATTGGGAAGGGTGTCGGTCGATAGACTAAGTTTTTTGGTATGACTACCAAGACTCGCGATGTGACTGGCTCGTGCGATTGTGCTGTGTTCCACTAAGGTTAGTTGAATTACTTCGTACAATTCAGGGTAGTTTTTGGCGGTTGCGTCAAGGACATCAGAGGCAAGGGCGCCATTCCCAGCACCGGCTTCTAACAGCATTAAAAGATCGGATTCAGAGTTCGCAAGTCGCTGAATCGAGAACGACATCTCAGCGAACTGTTCAGCTAGTAGTTCGCCAAAGATCGTTCCGAGATCAACACTCGTGAAAAAGTCACCAGTTTGTCCAGACCGATGGTCGAGACGGGAATAGTAACCATGCCGCTGATGATAAAGCGAAAGGTCCATATACTCCGCGAACGTAAGCGGACCGTTTGAGCCAATCCGCCGAGCGATTATCTCGCGGAGTAACGACATAGGCCGGGTGGCAGTCGGCTATTCCTTAAGTACCTGTAGAAAAACCCTGTTCGGGCCTCGCTGGACTAGTAAAAACGCAGTCCGACCAGGTTCTACAAGGTTGAGTTCACGAATGGCATCGGCCGCACTCGCCACGTTGACACGGTTCACGCTCACAATGACGTCTCCCGGCCTTGCTCCTCCAGCTTCTGCAGAACCGCCATTCTCGAGGTCGACGACGACGGCACCTTCCGTGTTATCGGGGAGGCGTAGACGGGCAGAAGTCTGTGGCGTCAAATCTTGCAATGTCATGCCGAAACCTTCGCTGAGGTTGTCTTCAACGGTTTGAGCCGGTTCGGCGGCTTCCGTGTCTAGGTCGAGTTCTTCTATGGTGACGTTGAGTGCGACTTCTTCCCCGGCCCGCATAACAATCACCGGTACGATTGTGCCGGGACGCGTTGCGACCACTTTGCTCTGCAAATCTTCTGTGTTTTCGATACGAGTACCGTTGTAACCCACGATCACGTCACCTGGTTGCATATTGGCAGCGTCAGCCGGACCACCTTCCTGAACCGAAGACACGATCGCACCCATGCGTTCGGTTAGGCCAAGATCCTCAAATGAGTCCCGAGTCACATTCATTATCTGAACACCGATGCGACCACGGGTGACCTTACCGCTTCGTAGTTCCGTTAGAAGTTCACGCACGGTATTACTTGGTATAGCAAAGCCGATTCCTACGTTTGACTGTCGGTCGCTGACAATTGCGGTGTTGATGCCAACAACTTCTCCTCGGATATTGAGCAGAGGGCCCCCTGAGTTTCCTGGATTGATAGCTGCATCGGTTTGCAGTACGTCCTGCGACCGACCTGGCACTGCCGTAAACGGTCTACCAATTGCAGAGATCACACCGACTGTTACAGTGTGGCCGAAGCCGAATGGGTTTCCAATAGCCATGACCCAGTCGCCGGGCGACATTTGTGAAGAGTCACCAAAGTTAGCTACTGCCAGCTGTAAATCATCTGGGAGTTCTGTGAGTTCGAGAAGCGCGCTGTCGGTAAGTGGGTCGCGGCCCAGAATCTCTGCTTCATAAAACACACCGTCCTCGTCGCCATAAAAATCAATCTCGATCGTGGTGGCTTCTGCGACCACGTGGTTATTTGTCAAGATTAAGCCGCTGTCATCAATGACGAACCCTGTGCCAGCCGCCTGAACAGTTCGTTCTCTTGGTTGTTGTTCTTGCGGTTGTCCGAAGAATCGACGAAAAAGGTCGTCGTCACCAAAAAAGTCGTTCAGTTGCGAACCTTCCTGTCTCGATTCTGTGCGGATATTTACGACCATGGCTGTTTGGGTCTTCGCAATCTCTCTGAACGTACCAGCGTCGATTGGACCGTCTAGCGGCTCGCTGTTCATAGGCGGAACCGAGAAAGTCTGCGCAGATGGGGCAGGCGCCATGTCGAACCGAGAGGCGATGACCATACCTATGGCCATCGACATTACCGCTATCAACCCAGCGGAAAATAACGTGCTTCTTCGTGTCGACATCATCTCCTCCAACAACTTGACTACACCAAACAGTTGGCATCCATAAAGATGCCGTTCCTAATAGATTACCTCAGTGTCTGGTCTTAGTGCGCGATTCGTCATCAACGTGTTCTCTTAAGACCCGCGTTAGTCCCTTTTACTCGCTTCCATTCGCCGTTAGCGACACGATCTTGTTCTGTAACGGTCCAGTAACCCACGCCGCACTTTCTCCTACATACATATTGATTTCCGATCGAATTCCGAAAGCCTTTTGGTAGATGCCTGGTTCTATCGTGAAACCCGTTCCGGGTAGTAACCGCCGGTCGTCATGGGTTTCATAGTTGTCCATGTGCACGCCGTTACCATGTACTGAAGCACCCAAGCTATGTCCCGTTCGATGCACGAAATATTGTCCCATCTGTTCTGCGGAGATCACGTCTCGCGCGGCACGGTCCACTTGCCACCCTCGAAGGTCTTTGCCAGTTAGATTTGATGCTTGTACGAGACCGATAGCAGCGTCGCGTGCGGCACGGACCAATTCGAACACTCTTACGTACTCGGTCGGTACGTTAGCGCCAGTGTATGCCACCCACGTAATGTCGGCGAACACGGAACCTGGCTGGTCCAGTTTGCCCCACAGATCCAAAAGCACGATGTCACCTTTTTCGATAGGGCGGCAGCGCTGCTTTGTGGGCATATAGTGTGGATTTCCAGTACTTTCTTTTACGGCAACCACTGGAGGGGAGTCTGTGACCAATTTTTCATCCTTGAACCAGGTCATCATTACCTGTTGGAGTTCGAACTCGTCTAGCGTTGATGATTCTAGTCGCTCACTTATCAGAGCAAAGGCCTTGTCCTTGATGCGGTGCAGTTTGTCTGAGGCAGACTCATGTGAAGTCAGTTGAGCTTTGCTCCAAGTGGCTTCAAATCGCTGCACAAGGTCACCTGAAGAAACCACTTCGATGCCCATAGCTCGAACTGCATCAATGGTTCCCGCGTCAACCCGTGAGATATACGGTATCGCGCCACTGGGTGAATATTCCATGGCAAGGACCTTTGTTCCTGCCAGAAGTGTTCTGAGTCCTTCCTGCAGTTGATTGTGATCTGCGTAGAGGAAGTGTCTGCCTGGTACGTGGGCGAGACTAGTTGGTTCAATTGCATGCATCAATGACTGTGGGCTACCTGTCGCTGGAATCAGACAGTACCATCGGCGTGTCGTCATTTTTGTTCTGGAATCAACTTCGACTACGGCGCCAGCAATTGGATTTGAGCCATGAAAATCGTATAGCAGCCAACCATCCAGGCCGTCTTGTTGAAGCGCCGTTTGAATAGCTGAAATATCAAGTGCCACGGTTTGAGTATAGGTCACACAGTCAGGCTGAATGTCTGTAGCTATGAATTTAGACGACGGCGACTCTCGAATCGTAACGAATTTTTTTCTACCCGCGACAGGTGAAGCAAGCGGGCATCTCCATAACACCTTTTGAGATGCTTTCAACAATGCTTGAATACGGGATTTCAGCTCAACCTGTGTGGTCGTGGCGATTTGAGACGCGTAGAAAAAAGTATGGCCCGGACGAGATGTGAATCTGGTCCAGGCCACGACAATCAAGTTACACGGAAAAATTAAAAAGTCTCGCCGTGACTACTATGCCGCAGGCTCGGCTTCTTCCTCACCTTCTTCTTCCGGTTCGGGCTTAATGAATTCTGGCCACGTGTCAATGACTTCATCGTCCACGACAAGTTCGGGTTCGATGTCGCCATTTTGGTGTGTGAATTCGTAGTTACTACGATCCATGGCTGAATTTCGTGGTACCCGCAGTTCGATTTCGACAACCTCTCCTGCCATGATGGGTTCCCTGAATCGAACGCGGTCTCCCGTTACTGTGTTGCCGTCGGAATCAAACCAGAACTCGTCAACCTGAAAACCGGCAATGGCGTTGTTGGCTCGGTTTTGGACCATAAAGGTCGTCACTATGAAATTACTCTCACGGCTCGCCCTAGGCTGGGTGTAACCGATGTCGACAATTCCACGTTGGGTTGCAACAAGCTCAGCATCGCTATTTTCAAGTCTGTTGACGAGAGTATTCGCGGCAGCGACGGCCTCAGCGCTAGGTTCAGGCACACCTCCGCCTACGGCGCCTTCTTCCGCCATTCCCTCGGACTCCGATGAACCAGAGCCTCCGCACGCGGCTAGACTTAGCATGCCAGCCAATAAAACAAAAAACACCGTGTTGGTGAGTTTTTCCATCACGCTCCTCCGAGCAGCTTGTGTCTCTTAAACCGACACGAAGCGAGAATTATAGGCCTGTCGGCCCCAAAATCTCAACACCCTTCGTAGTTTTGAGGCTCGAAATTTACATTTCGCCGTTCCAGTCTTCAGCTTCTGGGCTGATGGATCTGAAAATTTCAAGGTGCCACTTGCCACCTCCCCAAGGCTCAATTACTTCAGTGACCACGACATCTACCAGTAATTCTGAGAACGAACGACTTTCCGGTTCGCCCTCAAGATGATAGGCCGATTCGTCCCAGGCGAAGCTGGGATACAGAATTAAACTGAGAAAGAGGTCGTAACCATCATCGACAACGATCAGTTGACCGCACGGGCGTTTTTGAGTCGAGTGGTAAACCAGATATTTTTCCGCGCTTTGGGCTCGGATATATCGTTTTAGAGCAAATTCGCGAGCAACGATGTCTTCGACCGCAATTTTCTTGTCCCAGCAGTCCCGACAGTATTTTTCTCCGCCAGGGGGCTCAGAAACGTTTCTTTCACCGCAAAGTGCACACCTGGGTTGAGTCGCCGATCGGGGTGACATGCCTCAATCTTACGGTTCCGTTTCGTGATTCGCAACCACACCAGAAAGCACCGCCTCTTGTTAAACTGTTCGTGATGGATGTAAAACCGCCGACTCACTTGGGACTGCGTCACATAGCATTGGTCGTAACCGCATTCGACGAAACAAAACGCTTCTACACGGAGTTGCTGGGATTTCGAATCGAATGGGAGCCAGATGAAGACAATGTCTACCTGACTTCAGGGAGTGACAACCTCGCGCTTCACCGAGCGATGGAGAAAAAAGATTCTGCTGGTACGGCGCTTGATCATCTTGGTGTTCTAGTGCGGCACGCCAGCGATGTTGATGCTTGGGCAGGGTTTTTTGAAAACCGCGGTGTTGCATTAGCAAGTCAACCTCGTACGCATCGAGATGGGGCGCGTTCATTCTATGTGGACGACCCCGATGGCAATCGCGTTCAGGTTATTTATCATCCGCCTATTAGTAAATCCTCGTAACTGTGTGTTTTTGAGGAGTCCGCGGATATTTTCAAGTGTTTCTATGTAAGGGGTGTTCGAGCACTGGTTGCAAGTGTGCGGAACTTACGCCAGTCGTCGCCTATTGTTGCACTCAAGGTCTAGCATTCCAGCTATGTTGTTACCGTTGGCCCCATTTCAACTTTTCATGTAATACGGCGAAGTAGCCTCTTGATTTGGCTCGAATGACCTTGAGAGCATGAGTGCCCCGTTCGACCGTTATGGTGTCTCCGTGGTTCAATTCCAAGCCTGACTGGCCATCAAAACTGACATAGGCCGAATGGTGTGAACTACTCAGTGTTGGAGTGATCCTCACAGCAGTATTGCTGGGGATAACGATAGGTCGATTGGTTAAAGTGTGGGGAGCGATGGGAGTTATGACTAATGCGTCAACTAAAGGGTGAACGATTGGACCACCGGCAGCCATACTGTATGCAGTTGAACCCGTTGGACTAGCTATGATCAAGCCGTCCGAACGAAGTTGCGTAACGAATTGATCGCCCACTCTTATCGTTAGGTCGATAATGCTTGATAGGGCAGATTTGCTTACGACGACGTCGTTTAGCACGACGCGGTCGGCGATGGTCTGCGTATCCCGAATTACTCTTGACCGGAGCATCTGACGCTCATCGATGTCAGCAGTACCGTCGATGATTGATTCGAGGGCTTGGTAAAGCTCCGGCAATGTAATCTCCGTGAGAAACCCGAGACTGCCGAAATTAATTGCAAGGATCGGAATGTCCTTTTCTGTTTCTAGCTCGGCAACACTTCTGGCAATACCAAGCAGAGTGCCGTCACCGCCCAAGACCACGAGCAAGTCAATTGTTGATGGTAGAGAGCTTCGAGAAAATGTTTTGGACTGGTCGAGGCCTACAAGGTCGGCAGTTTCAGTCTCGATCATGACTGTTACGTTACGCTCATACAACCAGTTCTTGATGGCGCTGACCACTTCAGGCGCTTCGGGCAAACGCGCCTTTGCTACGATGCCGACAGCCTTGATCTTGCTTGACCCAGAATTTTGCCGAGTGTCTTCAGTCATTTTCTCAGATGTAGAAAGAATTCGTGATTTCCCTGGGCGCCGGTAATCGGTGACTGTGTCATACCGATGCGGCGCAGACCTATATTGTTCGCTTCGGTTGCCACTTCGTCGACGACTCGTTGTCGCACTATCGGGTCAAGAACAACACCCTTTTTTCCAATTTCGTGCCGGCCAGCTTCGAACTGTGGTTTTACTAGTACAACAACGTCAGCCTGAGGTTGTAATAGCGCCGGTACCCGTTCGATGATCCGCGTCGCAGAGATAAACGAAACATCGATCGTTATGATGTTGAAATTACGGCAGTCAACTGGCAACATTTCGGCTCGAAGTCCTCTCGCGTTTAGTCCTTCGATTACGACAACATCTGGATGATTGCGGAGTTTCCAGGCTAGCTGATTGTGTCCTACATCAAGCGCTACGACCCGTTTAATACCCCTTGCGAGCATCACGTCGGTAAATCCTCCCGTCGAAGCCCCGATATCCAAGCCGATCCTGTTTTTAGTGTCGATGCCGAAGGTGTCTAGAGCATGAACAAGTTTGACGCCTCCTCGACCGACGTACGGGTGATCGGGTTTTGTCAGTGCAATAAATGCGCTAGGTGCTGTCGGATTACCTGCTTTTTCGACTACTTTTCCGTTAACACTGACATGACCAGCCAGCACCAGCGCCCGAGCTCGAGCCCGAGTTTGGGCGAGGCCACGTTCTACGACTAATGTGTCGAGTCTCACTTGTGAAGACATCTTATGACTAATTCTGGCGAGTGATTACCCAGTCGGCAATACCAGCCAAAGGACCGGTAAGTCCGGCGGTCGCCAGTGAAGCTTTAGCTTGTTCGATTGAAGATAGGGACATGCGGCGTGACTTTTCGATGCCGAACATACTTGGATATGTGGGTTTACCCGCGGCCGCATCCTTTCCCACGGTCTTACCAAGGCTTTCTTTGGTACTCTCCACGTCAAGAATGTCGTCAACGATCTGGAAAGCAAGTCCGAGGTGTGTCGCATAAGTTTCGACCGCTTGGATCTCTTTGGAACATCCTCCGATCATTGTTGCGCCTGCGACCGCAGCGGCCTTAATTAGCGCACCAGTTTTTTGTTCGTGCATTGCCCGTAGCTCAGTTGGGCCAAAGCTTGGAGACGATTTATCGCCCTGGTTGGTTGACTGTGCCGAAAGTTGTCCCGCAGCTGCCAGGTCAACTACCTGTCCGCCAAGCATACCGTTCACACCGGCGGCCGTAGCGACGCACTCTACCACTCGAAGTTTCCGATCAATCAAGGAAGGGTCGCTTGTTTCTGGAAACTTTGCGAGTATTTGAAAGGCTTCTGTTAGAAGTGCGTCTCCTGCCAGAATGGCGAGACCCTCGCCAAAAACCACGTGGGCCGTCGGTCGCCCCCGTCGGAGAGTGTCATTGTCCATCGCTGGGAGGTCATCATGAATGAGTGAGTAGGTGTGAATCATTTCGACCGCACATGCAGCGGGATGGAGGAGAAACTCACGATTCTTCGAGACAGAGGGGGCTACGGTATGCGCAGATGCTAAGGTCAAGATAGGTCTAAGTCGTTTTCCTCCGGCGAACAAACTGTATTGCATGGCTTCAGTTACTTGTGTTGGAGCCTCGGTCTGAATGCCGAACAGTTTGTGCAGAGCTCTGTCGATTTCTTTCCGACAGAGTTTTAAATAGATTGCGATGTCGTTTATGCCAGTGGAATCGATCTCGTTAGCGGCCATGGCAGGCTCATTCCGTTGAAGAAAGTGTGGAATCAGACAGTTCGTTTGGCGCCGGTTGTACCTCGCCTTGGTCGGTAAGCACCTCGATTCGTTTTTCGGCTTCTTCGAGTTTCGTGTGACAGTAGCGCGATAACTTCACACCGCGCTCAAAGAGTTCAAGGGAACGCTCAAGACTGAGTTTGCCGTCTTCAAGGGTTGTTACAAGAGATTCGAGTTCGGTCAGTGCCGACTCGAAATTTTTTATGCTGGTCGTGGATTTGTCTTTCACTTTGTACTCCTGACCTCGCAATTAATTTCGCCCTGATGGAGTGTTACCGTGACCGAATCACCTGGCTTAACGGCAGCAGATTTTCTGATGATCGCCGATTGGTTTTCGGTCCAACATACTGCATAGCCCCGAGAGAGGACCGCCAGTGGGCTGAGAGCTTGTAAGCGGTTGGCTGCTGTGCGAACTCGTCCGCCGAGGTCACCGTGTATTGTACTTGCCGTGGCGGTTAGGCGTGTATCCAGCCTGACCAATTTGGCGCGGATACGACCCAATTGGCGTTCGAGAGAAAGAGCTTCTAGGCGCAAGCGAAGTACATGTATTTCTCTAAGAGGCAATCCAATTCTTGACCGTGCTGCTGAATGCAGGCGGTGTGTCAGTTCAGCGATATTTCGTCCATATCCAGCCACTCGAGTTGGCCAGCCTGCAAGACCGGGTCGACTTTCAATGCGATGAAGCGCGTTCCGTCGTTGTTGGATATTGGCAGCAGAGGTATTTCGAAGATGGTCTGTTGCTCGTTGAATCCGTGCTACGACCTCATCTTTTCTTGCAGCGACGAGCTCGGCGGCGGCCGATGGTGTTGGCGCCCTGAGATCGGCGACGAAATCAGCAATTGTAAAGTCGGTCTCATGGCCAATCCCTGATACAACTGGGATCGAAGTCGCACTGATCGCCCGTGCCACTGATTCTTCATTGAAAGCCCAGAGGTCTTCAATTGAGCCGCCACCGCGCGCGATGATTACTACATCGACTCCTTGGACCTGTGTCAACTTTTCAAGTCCTGTTGTAATTTCTGTTGCTGCACTTTTTCCTTGAACGCGGGAAGAGCTTATAACGACGTGTGCATTCGGTTGGCGGCGGGAAAGCACGTTGAGAATATCCCGAATGGCAGCACCGTCAAGAGATGTGACCACGCCGATTTTCCTCGGAAGGGTAGGCAGCGGTCGCTTCCGGTCAAGATGAAATAATCCCTCTTGTTCCAAACGGTCTTTCAGTTGTTGGAATGCCAACTGCAAAGTACCCAGTCCTTGCGGTTCTAGGTGTTCGCAAACAATTTGGTACTCACCCTTCGGCTCGTAGACACTGAGGCGGCCGCGGGCTGTGACTTGTTGACCGTTTTCAGGTTTGAATCGCAAGGACCTTAGTGACGATCGAAACATTACAGCGTTAAGTTGGGCGCTCTGATCCTTTAGGGTGAAGTAAAGGTGACCTGTTTTCCACACGCGCGCATTTGAGATTTCACCCTCAATCAAGATCTCGGGATATTTCACCTCCAGCATTGTGCGGATCACGGCTGTTATTTCGCTCACCGTGAAGATGTGTCCACTAGGTTTCGGTCCTGCTATTGGTGATTCGCCAAACGGTAGCTTGGTTGAGCCAGTCACGGCACCGATACCGATGTAGGAGTGGGTGTCGGAAGCGTACTGGCTGCTAGGCTGACCCGCTCTATCTTCGAGGCACGACCATTCGAGGGATCGCTCGAAATAACCACGGCGTTTAGTCGTGGGTTAGTCGAGGCCGTTTGAAATCGTGCCGGTCTTCCGTTTAGAAAACGATCTATTACCGGGCCAGGTTCAACACCAATTATCGAATCATGTGGCCCTGTCATACCAACGTCTGTAATGTAGGCGGTGCCCTTCGGCAGAATCCGCTCGTCAGCTGTTTGTACGTGTGTGTGGGTTCCAACTACCGCAGTCACGTCCCCGTCGAGATACCAGCCCATGGCTAACTTTTCTGATGTAGCTTCGGCGTGAAAATCAACCAGAACGACGGATGCGCGGTCCCGAACAAGGTCTAGTTCTTTTCGTATCACCTTGAATGGATTATCAAGCGGATTCATGAATGTGCGTCCCATAAGGTTTATGACGCCGATCGATACGCCGTCGGTGGTTTGGGCAACATAATGACCCGATCCAGGAGCATCAGAGTAGTTTGCTGGACGAATCAACCGAGGTTCGAGCTCTATATATTTCAGGGCTTCTTTCTTGTCCCAAATGTGATTGCCGGATGTCATGACGTCCACACCTATGTCCAAAATGGATTCTGCAACCTCGCGGGTGACCCCCAGGCCTCCCGCAGCATTTTCAACATTGGCAACGACGACATCTATAGAATGCTGTTCAACTAATAGCGGCAGCAAACTCCGTAAGCTTGCACGCCCTGGTTTACCGACAATATCGCCGATGAAGAGAATGTTCATTCCTCTCATGATCGCACAGGATTTGGTTCTAAGTGAACTGGTCGTTCATTATGTTGTCTGATCTCGACCCACTTATTCTCGCACGCCTCGGCGCCATCACTAGTGACCGCACTTCCGGCGCAATGACTTTGGGTCGCAGAGCCATCCGACTTTTGCTCGATGTGAGTCAGGAGACTAAGACAGCCGTAGATACTGTCGCGGTTGCTCTTTGCCTGGGACAACCAGCGATGGCGCCGGTGTGGAACGCCGCTGCCGTGGCTGTTGGCTCAGGTGGTGTCGATGGACTCAAGATTCTTTACGGTAAAGCCGATCGGGCGCCGCAATCTCTTTCGCGGGTGTTCAGAGAGCTTGTGATGTCTTCGAAGTTGGAGACTGATATCGCCGTGCCACTCGTGTTTGCTACCGTGTCGGCGAGTGATTCCGTTCGAATTTGTTTTGAAGCACTTTCAGAACGAGCCACGATTCGTGCTATCTGTGCTGAAGGCCGTCCCCGCATGGAAGGTCGGCAATTGGCAACGACTCTTGCTGCTGCTGGAATCACCGCAACCATCTGCACGGATGCAGCTATTGGAGAGACTATTGCCGCAAGTTCGCCTCAGGTCGAAGCAGTCGTTATTGGTACCGATGCAGTAACTCCGCAATGGTTTCTAAATAAGTGCGGTACTCGTCAATTACTCGAACTCGCTGTTAGTCTCGGTGTTCCGACTTATGTGGTTGCAAGTCGCGACAAATTCATATCCGAGGCTTTAGCCGAACACATTCATCCGAACTCGGGTCCTTCTCAGGAAGTCTGGCAAGACATTCCTAGAGGGGTTTACGTTGAGAATCCCTATTTCGAAAAAATTCCAATAGAACTCGTGGCAACCTTTGCAACGGATGTTGGTTCCATCGGGCCGGCATCGGTGCAGGATATGTGTCAGTCTCAGGTTGTCTCGACTGGCGCATCGCGACTTGCCAGTCTGCTAGTGGACACTGTAATCCCAAAAAATGGCGAAGATAGTAGTAGTTGAGTCAATAAGATGAAAGATAGGATTGACATTAATTGAAAAGGTTATTTGCAATATATTAGTGTAATATACTCATATTAATTTATTGACATGCACTAATGTATTGAGTATTTTCAATAAATTATGGGTCATAAACTTCTAGCTGCTAGAAGCTCAATGTTTATCTCTGTGACACAGGTGAACTGCTCTTGAGAAATCAGGGTTTGGTCCGGAAGGCAGGTTTGACCTTTGAGGCAGATGCTCGACAGCTTGTGCCAGTCGACGATGAGATTGGTGGCACAGTAATTTATCTTGGTGGACGCCCGGCCTACTACGTGCTCAATGACGAGTGGTTTGAAGCAGTTAAAATTGCAGTGGACGCGTCTGTGACCGACCTTTCTGGGGGAGCTAAGCCCTTGCCGAATGATGAAAGTAAAAAGCAGGAATCTGCAAGGCCTGAACGGAATCGTATCGACTTCATGAAAGACTTTCGCGTATTCTAGGTTGTTATGAGTGAAGAAAATGATGCGCCAGACGCGCAGCCTGCTTCTACAAGTACAGAGACGAAAGAGGTTTCGGAACCTCGGGAACCCATGCCGCCGGTTGAAAGTCGCTTCATGTTCGTGGACATCGCGGCTCTTCGAGCAAAACAGCTTAGGCGCGGTGCGCAGCC
>CAZUZW010000007.1:3717-7071 GCA_964624855.1 uncultured Vicinamibacteraceae bacterium | reverse complement strand
GGAATCAGACCAGCCGTCGAAAAAACTTGAACGTATTGCCATGCGTGAGGTTGAAGAGGGCCGGATTGTTTACGATCTGCCAAGCTCGGAATCAAAAGCCGAAGACACTACTGCGAAGGGATAGTTGTGAGCATTTCCGAGATCCAAGCCATTGTTGTTGCTGCGGTTACCGGACTGGTGTCGTCAACTGTCTTTCTGTTGGCATTGTTTGTGGGGTTTGTCTTTCTGGCGGGCCTTACTAAGCTTCGGAAGCGAACTAAGGCGTCCATGGTGGTACGAAACCTTACTGAACAAATGGAAGGCGAAACGCATTATCTACCTCCGGACGCGCCTCGAGGTCCGGCTGACCAGCTGCGCACTCCAGAACTATTAGAGCAGACCGGTCCTAACGCTTGATATCGATAAAGCAAAAACTTCTTATTGGGTTTATTCGCGGCTGATTCTGTCTGCCGAATTAGGGCATTTGTTTGAACGGCTGCTCTCGCCACCATGGTGACTCCCGCTCGTATACTTCGGCGATTCTAAGCAACGTTACCTCATCGAACGGACGTCCCATTAGTTGTAGTCCAAGCGGTAAACGTGTCGATGTGAAGCCTGCGGGCACACTGAGGGCTGGGAGCCCTGTCAGATTAGCGCTCACGGTAAAAATATCGCCCAAGTACATAGCTAACGGATCATTGATGTGTTCGCCAATTTGGAACGCTGGTTCAGGGGTTGTGGGCATTGCAATGGCGTCGACGCTTTCAAAGGCTTGCTCATAGTCTGTCTTGATCAAACTTCTGATACGCTGAGCTTTTAGGTAGTAGGCGTCATAATAGCCTGCACTCAACGCATAAGTTCCTAGCATGATTCGGCGTTTTACTTCTGGTCCGAAGCCTTCGTCACGTGTCCGTTCGTACATCGTCTGTAGGTCAGCTTGGTCGTGCTTCGACGCCGCTCTAAAGCCGTACCGTACTCCATCGTATCGCGCGAGATTAGAGCTGGCTTCGGCAGGTGCAACCAGATAGTAAACTGGTACAGCGTACTCAATATGTGGCAACTGGATGTCAACGAGAATCACTCCACGTTCTACAAGCGTCTCAAGCGCTGTATCAAAGGCCTGTCGAACTTCGTCATTAATGCCTTCAAGTACCGGACGAGGCACGCCAATTCGCATGCCAGCGATTTCACCTGAAAAGATCGACTCGGCATCTGGGACTTCAAGAGAAACCGACGTGGCATCAAAGGGATCGTTCCCGGCGATTACCTGAAAAACGGTCGCGGCATCGGCAACCGTTAGTGTCATGGGACCTATTTGGTCGAGAGATGAAGCAAAAGCTAGGAGGCCGTAACGAGACACTCGTCCATACGTAGGTTTTAATCCAACGACGCCGCAAAATGCTGCTGGTTGACGGATGGACCCGCCAGTGTCAGATGCCACCGATGCGGGACAAAGACGCGCTGAAACGGCGGCCGCCGAGCCACCGCTGGACCCGCCGGGCGTATGAGCGACGGACCAAGGGTTGTGGGTTGGTCCGTATGCAGAATGTTCAGTTGAAGAACCCATCGCGAACTCATCGCAGTTGGTTTTTCCTACGATAACGGCTCCGGCGTCCTGCAGGCGCTTAACGACCGTGGCGTCATAGGGTGGACGAAATCCAGACAGAATTTGAGACGCCCCGGTGGTGTTGGTGCCACGTGTACAGATGACGTCTTTTACGGCTATTGGTACACCAAGCAGAGGTTGGTCTCGCCAAGTGTCCGGTTGGAGGTCAATCTCTTCTGCCCGCGCGCGCGCAGTCTCTTCGAACACGGCTGTGAAGGCGTTTAATTCTGGCTTTAAGGTGTGAATTCGTTTGAGAAAATGGTCACAGATATCAGCGGCTTTGACCTCTTTAGCTAGAATCGCAGCTCTGAGTCGGGCGATTGTCCAATCCCGACCTTTCATTAGCCGATCACTTTTGGTACCCGGAAAAGATTCCGAGGACCTGGGGCTGGTGCGTTGCTGAGGGCATCCGCGGTCGATAGCGATGGTTTCAGTATGTCTTGACGAAGCGGCCTTAGATCAGATTCTGGATGCCATGTCGGAGGAACATCAGTAGTTTCAACATCTTGCAGTCGTTCTGCGTAATCAAGAATTTGACCGAGTTGTTGTAAGAAGAGTTCTTGCTCATGCTCAGTCAATTCCAGATGTGCGAGCTGAGCTATCCGTTTTACGTCAGCTTTGGTTAATGAAGATGGCATAAGGACCGGTTCCTATTTTACTCATGATATCTGGTTGTATGAGATTTCCAGACCGATCGGGTCAGACAATTCTGTTAGGCGCCGTCGTTAATATGGGAGCCTATGCTGTCGCCAATTCGGAATGACGTTGACAGAGCTATTCTAGTGGTAGGTTAGCTCTCCAGCTTCGACACGAAAATTAAGTCGATTCGGTTCCGGGGGAAGTGGACACGTTGTGTAGGGATTAAACGCGCATGGTGGGTTGTACGCCCGGTTGAAGTCTACCTCGGTCCACCCGTCTTCTCCTGGCGCTGGTGCGTATAGAAATCTTGCCGCTGGATAGGTTTCCACACCGCTGGTGAGATCCCGAAAAATGAACCACAACTGGTCACCGGAATGGATCGAGAGCATTCTTACTTTCTGTCCAGCGACTGTCAGTTCTACTGATCCGTGGCTGGTGAATTCTTCAATGTCTCCAAGAATATTTGGCAGTTTCACCGCAGTAGGGTTGTCATGTGGGATGAACCGCGCGGGTACACGGTAGCGCTCGTCGACGGGAAACCATTTTAGGCCGCTGAAATTTTTCAGGATGTCACTATTGGGGTCACTCATCCGAACTGCTAACCGGTCACCACTGTAGTGAATCCACAAGGTAAGGTTTCCGACTGTTACATCGTGGCGAATACTCTCCGTCGGAAAGAGCCGTGTCGTTGTCGTCCGTTTTCCGTTGACGTCAACGGCTTGTCCCTCTTCGGTACGCAAGAAAACCTCGCGCCCTCTTAACTCAAACACTCCGACTCTCTCAGGACCCTCCGGTAGGACAAAGTCGTTTAGGGGACTCGAACCGAAGCTGTTGGCTCCTTCATGAAGGAAGTGAAGCGCTGCTATGGTCAGCCATCCGTCATCACTAGCAAGGTTGGCCTCGCGTGTTTCTCGCCATGAATCCTGCTGAGCTTCGTAATCGGTCAACTGTCCGGACGAAGTCGAGACGCTCACAGTTAAGGCGAAAATTGCAAGTAGGAGTACAGGGTACAGAGTGGGATGGCTGTTCACGACCTACCTCTTTTGCAAAGTGTTTCTTGAAACTTGATGTCTGAGGCGAGAATAGAGGACTTGTGAATGCACGTCAATGGCTCCCATCGACTTGGTCAA
>CAZUZW010000007.1:0-3617 GCA_964624855.1 uncultured Vicinamibacteraceae bacterium | reverse complement strand
AGAATGTTCAGGTTCTGTACGTCCATAGGGTCGGCTGAGACAGATGACGGGGACTGATTTTCAGATTTTGGTGTCTCCATGATCATCGGGAGACCACGGAATCGTTTGTCGCGTAATAAACGTCTGAACGGTGCAGTTCCAATGTAGCCTTGGCCGATGTTTTCGTGCCGGTCGACTCGACTTCCTAGAGGTGTTTTTGAGTCGTTTAGGTGAAATAATTTAAGACGGTCGAATCCGATGATGGTTTCGAATTCTTCAAATACTGCCGCGTAACCGTCACTTGAAATAATGTCATAGCCCGCCGCCACCATGTGGCAGGTGTCTAGGCAAATGCCAATGCGGGCCGTTGAATCGACTCGATCGAGAATGGAATGTAAATGTTCGAAGCGGTGTCCGAGTACCGTGCCTTGGCCGGCTGTTTGTTCGAGCAGCAATTCTGTAGTTCCATCCTGCCTTTGTTTAAGGACTTCAGTAATCGATTCAGCGATTCTATTCAGGCCTTCTTTTTCGGAACTTGACGTATAGGCACCCGGATGAAGCACAAGTCCAGCCAGGCCAAGTGAATCGGCGCGTTGCAATTCTTCCGAAAGTGCTTCAGTAGATCGACGTCTCAATTGTGGGTTTGGCGATGCTAGATTGATGAGATAACTGGCATGGGCGACGACGGGACCGACTGACGTGTCGGTCACGCGTTCGCGGAACTGAGACACTTCATTAGCTTTGAGTGGGCGGGCCCGCCATTGGTTAGATGATTTAGTAAAGATCTGGACTGCTTGGCAACCTGTTGCGACCGCCCGGTCGATAGCCCGGGCGAAGCCACCAGCGATCGACAAGTGGGTGCCCAGTATGGGATGGGCTTGCGCAGGTGAGCGTCTGTGAAGGATCATTAGGGTTTGTTCCGTTAGGCTTGATCAATATTCTATTTCTTTAGGTTTCAGAGGCGCTATGAGCCAAAATTCTTTCGGCACACAACAGACCCTCATGGTGGGTGGCGAAGCTGTTCAGATCTTCAGCCTTCGCACGCTCGCGGAGAGTGGTTATCCCACAGTTGACCGACTACCGTACTCGTTGAAAATCCTGTTAGAGAACATGCTCAGGCGGGAAGATGGTCAGTCCGTCACCAAGGAAGACATCGAGGCCCTCGCGCAGTGGACTCCTGGCGCCAGCAGAGAGATTGCGTTCATGCCCGCGCGAGTACTGCTGCAGGATTTCACAGGAGTGCCAGCGGTTGTTGATTTGGCTGCGATGAGAGACGGCATTTTGTCGCTCGGCGGTGACCCGGATGCGGTGAATCCGTTACAACCAGCCGAGCTAGTCATTGACCATTCTGTTCAGGTGGATCACTTTGGCGTTCAAGGCGCGTTTGAACGTAATGTGGAACTTGAATTCTCTCGTAATCTTGAGCGGTACGACTTTTTGAAATGGGGTCAGGAGGCGTTCCGAAATTTTAAGGTTGTTCCTCCTGGCACCGGAATTGTCCACCAGATCAATATCGAATATTTGGCTAGGGTTGTATGCCGGACCACTTCCGATGGGGAAGTGTTGGCCTACCCAGACACGCTGGTTGGAACGGATTCCCACACCACGATGGTCAATGGTCTCGGAGTCGTCGGATGGGGGGTTGGTGGCATCGAAGCCGAGGCCGCGATGCTTGGGCAGCCCGTCTCTATGCTTGTTCCAGATGTTGTCGGCTTTAGATTAACCGGTCGACTTCGCGAAGGTATGACCGCTACTGACTTAGTGTTGACCATAACGGAGAGGCTTCGACAATATGGCGTTGTCGGTAAGTTTGTGGAGTTCTTTGGTTCGGGACTGTCATCGCTGACTTTGGCTGACCGTGCTACCTTGGGAAATATGTCTCCGGAGTACGGTTCGACGGTGGCAATCTGTCCAATCGATCAGATGACAATTGATTATCTGAATCTGACCGGTCGCGATTCGGACCAGGTCAGCCTCGTTGAAAACTATGCCAAAGAACAGGGCCTTTTCGGTACAGGGTCTGCAGACCCGTTGTACTCAGATGTGGTGACCCTTGACCTTGACACTGTCGAACCAAGCATCGCCGGACCCAAGCGACCGCAAGATCGCGTGGCCCTCAGCGCTGCAAGCTCTGCTTTTGCACTTACATTGAAAGAGAGTCTCGGGAGCGGGACTGAGCTTGTGGAGTCCAAGGACACTCCGACGGATGGCCTAGCCCACGGAGCTGTTGTTATTGCAGCTATCACTAGTTGTACCAACACCTCGAATCCCAGTGTCATGCTGGCTGCTGGTTTAGTCGCGAAGAATGCTATGGCGAAAGGTCTTCGTCCAAAACCGTGGGTCAAGACCAGTCTTGCCCCTGGTTCTACGGTCGTGACGGAATATCTGAAGGCAGCCGACTTGATGGAGCCGTTAGAGCAACTCGGTTTTGGTTTAGTGGGATACGGATGTACCACGTGTATTGGTAACAGTGGACCACTGCCAGATGAAGTTGCCGCGGCGGTGAGAGACCAGGATCTCGTCGTTACCTCCGTCCTGAGTGGAAACCGAAATTTTGAAGGACGAGTCCAGCCTTTAGTTCGGGCAAATTATTTGGCATCGCCGCCGTTAGTGGTCGCCTATGCGTTAGCCGGAAGTATGAAGGTCGACGTGACAACCGAGTCTCTTGGTCAAGATCAACAAGGCAACGATGTTTTTCTGAAAGACTTATGGCCGACAAGTGCAGAGATTCAGGAAGTGATGGCTTTAGCGGTTCATCGAGACCAGTTCGTTTCAAAGTATAAGAGTGTGTTCGATGGTGATGAACGGTGGCGTGAACTGTCTGCATCCGGCGGGCGGCAGTTCAATTGGAACAAAGACTCGACATATGTCCAACATCCTCCGTTTTTCTCTGATCTTGCCGCAGACCCGGTTCCACCAGGCGACATTATTGGGGCGCGGGTATTGGCGTTACTGGGTGACAGTGTAACGACAGACCACATATCACCAGCTGGGGCCATACCAGTTGAGAGTCCAGCTGGTCAGTATTTGGTGGGTCGCGGTGTCGAGCCAAAGGATTTTAATTCTTTCGGGAGTCGGCGTGGCAACCATGAGGTGATGATGAGGGGAACCTTCGGTAATATTCGACTCCGCAACAAATTGGCACCAGGGACCGAGGGTGGGTGGACACGATATCAACCAGACGGTGAGCAGATGTCGATTTACGATGCCGGTATGCGCTACAAGGCTGATGCAACGCCGTTACTGGTGATGGCGGGAAAGGAATACGGTTCAGGGTCATCACGCGATTGGGCCGCAAAAGGTACGATGTTACTGGGAGTGCGTGCGGTCATCGCAGAAAGCTTTGAGCGAATTCATCGGAGCAATCTCGTTTTTATGGGTGTTTTGCCGTTGCAATTCAAAAACGGTGAGAGCGCGGATGTTTTGGGTCTGAACGGCCAGGAGAGTTTTGAGCTACGGGGAATTGCTGACGGGTTAGGGCCACGGTCAGACATTCTGGTGCAATGTCTCCGTCCAGATGGTTCGACGGCTGAATTTTCGGTGACTGTCAGAATTGATACTCCGGAAGAGCTGAACTACTACCATCATGGTGGAATCCTGCCTTACGTCCTGCGACAACTTACTAATAGCTAGGATTT
>CAZUZW010000006.1:14362-74760 GCA_964624855.1 uncultured Vicinamibacteraceae bacterium | reverse complement strand
TCGGCGGCGCCGCCCGCGCCGGCGCCCGCGCCCGCGCCGGCGCCCGCGCCGGCCCCGGCCCCGGCCCCGGCCGCGGCCGCGGCCCCGGGGTGCCTGTCCGCGTCCTCGGGGTGGTCGTCGTCCTCGGGCGGGGGGGTGCCGCCTGGATACCGCCCGCGCTCCACGGATGCCTGATCGTGACCGTCGCGCTCGGCGACAAAGCTGGTCACGTCCATTCCTTGCTCATCCCACGCCGCCACGACCGGTGTAGATGGTCCCATCACGTAAGTATCAAGATTCACCGGGTCCCGAGCGAAACGTTCATCGACATACACCTCCGTCTCCATCGGGTGGTCAACGACCATCAGAGAAACCGAGTCAAAAAAATGCGTCTCCCACAGCTCCGCAGTAATCCGAAGATCGTATTCACCATCTCGCGCGACAAGCTGGTCGCCACGAACCAGTACGCGGTCTTCCGTCTGTGCAATGCCGGCGGTGTCCTGCGCGTTAATGCGCAGTCCCAACGGCGACCGCCACAGAAAATCAGTCACGAACCGCATCTGTGTCCCGTCGTACGCAAAGAGCCACGGACATGACCCCTTGAGACGCTGTTCCGCAACCACTACCTGCCCGGCAGCAAAGTCAAAATCTGCTTGCATCACCCCGTTCGGCCAGACAATGCGCGTAACATCCACTGACGGATAGATACCGAGACCAAAATGCGAGGGCGCACCGGTCAGCACCTGCTTCTGGACTAGCAATCCTGACCGCACCTGAATCTCACCACCGACCCCAAACGAATTAATCCGTTGGTCACCGGCTGCCAACTGTGCCCTCGGGCGAATCTCTTGCCACTGATACCCCGCGGTACCCCGGCCGAATATCTGCACCGGTTCCTCGTCGGCCAGTCCGACAAAATCCAACCACCCGTCACCATTGAGATCAACGACATCGAAAATGTCAGCTTGTAGTTCTTCGCCCAATGGCTGCAATATGGACCGTTCATCCGACAACCACACGCGCCCACCTGCGAGTCCTGACGCCACCAGATCCAAGGCCCCGTTATTATCAAGGTCCGCCAGGAACAACCGGTGACTTCCAGGACGAACCTCCGTGGACACTGCGTCCCACGAAGTCACCGCCGAAGTCTGCCACCCCTGCTCTTCCCAGACAGAGCTCGCGATGGCCCCGGAGACATCCAGCGTCACCAGATCGAGGCGCCCATCCGCGTCAAGATCCCCGATAGATATCCCCGCTACGGCGTCTGGCATCTCTAATGACATCCGACGAGTGAATTGTCCGGCCTGGCGATTCGCGAAAAAGCTGACTTTCCCAGCCGCATCCAACAAGGCCGCATCCGGATCGCCATCACGGTCAAGATCACCCCACACAAATCCGACCACCTCATCCACCTCGGGAAACAGGTTGAAGACCTCCCACGTACCATCGGCATTATTCCGAAGTAGTTCAGCGGATGCCCCAACGGTACCGAGTAGCACGTCCAAGTCACCATCCATCTCAAAATCGGCAACCCAGAGACTGCGGGCCTCAGCCAGCACCAGCGGATCGCCATTCGCAGACATAACAGGCACGGCAATGAAGGTCCCGGCTTCCGTTTGCTCAAACAGACCCACATCTCCACCACCGGTCACGGCCAGGTCAGTGCGAAAATCACTATTCCAATCAAACGCTCGCAACGCGACCGCGTCGCTCGCAGCTACCGTCCCCCAAGGGAATAGAACAGACTCACTCGTGTCGACTCGCGTGATCCCGCCTTCATCCGCCGTCATCACGACGGGGCTCGCCGCGTCGTTGGACAAGAGGATACTGGTCGTAGTCAGCACAACCGAGCCCGTCTCACCGGCCGGCTCCACTGTGTTGTAGACCAGTGTGTCGTCGAGAGGTGCTGCTGTAGGCGAAGGCGACGGTAGCCGAAGAAACATTCGCAGCGGTTCGACCACCAACTCCGCGCTCACACTGACCACCGCCTGACTTTCAAGAAACGCCGTGACACGGACAAGCACATTCCGTAGCAGTGTCGCGAGTGTTCTCGCCCTGTCCAACTCTCCGGTGGACACCGCCGTCGACAGTGCATTGAATTGGTCTTGGGCGATCGATGGCCAACCGCCACTCAGCGCCCTTAGCCGATCAACTGTGCGACCGGCAGCAGTCGCGTCACCGCGGGTGGACGCTAAGCGGGCGTGCACCACGAGCACTGCAAGGTTCTCAGGATGCCGGTCAAGAATTTGCTCAAAAAGTTGCTGCGCTTCGAGAAGAGAGGCATCGTCCTCGGATTGCGCAAGCTCTTGGGCCAACGCAAAACGAGCCTTCACGTTGTCGACTCCCAGTTCGACTGCCCGTCGATAGTAGGCTACGGCGTCCTCGAATTGACCTCGAAACCCAGCAAGTTGCCCCTGGAGAAACACGATTTCCGTGCTGTCCGGCGCCAGCGCATGGGCCACCTCAAGTTGAGCGACAGCAGCCTCATCGTCGCCAAAACCCACGTGTGCAACGGCAAGATTCGCTGCGATTGCGGGCTCGGCCGGGCTCAGTCTCGCAGCCTCTTCAAATTGGATACGAGCATCGCCCAGTAGGCCGACCTCGACCGCTGCCACGCCACGATAGAACGCGCGAACGGTGTCACGATAGTCATCAGAACCGGGTTGCGGCAATCCATCAGGAGACTGAAACAACAATCGCCCACCAGCGACCAGCACGATAATTGTCACCGCAAGGATGAGATACCGAGTCGGTTGAGACAGTCGGCGCGCCCAGAGCGGAGGAGAGAAAGACCCGACCATTCCTAATCTCTTACGATCGGGGTCGAGCTGACAGTACCACGCCCCTCTTCAATAACAAGGAATTCATTCGCAGCTAGACCAGTCACCTCGTCAACCTGCCCACTCGGCCAGCTGACGCGCAGTCGCTCCACCGACGTCTCGTTACCCAGCCCGAACGTGAGGGGTACCTCGCTCTGTGAGGCATAACTTGACCCTGTCTTCACCATCTGCCACCGGCTCTGACCAGCGACGGTCACCTCGACCCGCGCGCCAATACCGTCTCGGTTGGACTCGGTGCCAACCGTTCTGACTCGAAGTAGATTGTTCGTATTCCCACCGTCGTTCCGAAGTAGCCTCGGTGCGCCTCCATTCGACGTCATTAAAATATCCAAGTCGCCGTCGTTGTCATAATCAGCATACGCCGCCCCGCGCGCGACCATTGGTTGCTGCAAAGCGTCACCCGCCTCGTCGACAATTTCCTCAAATCGACCACGTCCGTCGTTGTGAAACAGTTGAGGTCGTTGGGCATACGTGACACGCGACTGCACTTGTTCAATATCGTCAGCGACATGCCCATTCGCGGCGAACACGTCGAGCCATCCATCAAGGTCGTAATCAAAGAAGAAACAGCCGAATGTCAGCGTTAGGAGTGTGCCTCGGCCCAGTGCCGACCGCGGCGCCTCATCAATAAATAAGCCGTTTCCCTCGTTGTGGTACAGCGCCATCATCTCATTTGAAAAATTTCCGATAATTAGACTCGGGTAACCTGACCCGTCGTAGTCGGCCGCATCCACACCCATCCCGGCGCGCGCGATCCCGGCTTCGCTGAAGGCCACTCCTGCAACAACCGCAATGTCATTAAAAGTCCCATCGCCCTGATTCTGGAACAATTGGTTCGGCTGCGTGTCATTCGTCACGAATAAGTCCATCCAGCCGTCACTATTGACATCGAACATCGAGGCCGACAATGCCTTAGCTGACGGGTTGCTCACCCCTGCCGACACACTCACGTCTTCAAAAGTGCCATTTCCCAAATTGTGAAACAACGTTGAACTTTGTCCTTGATAGGATTCCGGTGTGCAATAAGACTTCGTCTCACCATCGAGCGTGCAATACAGATCAATCTCTGGTGTCCACTCCACGTAGTTGGCGACAAAAATATCCAAATAGCCATCGTTGTCATAATCAAACCACACAGCACTTGTCGAAAATCCAGGGTCGCCAGTTCCACTCGCCTCGGTGACATCCACAAACGTCCCATCACCTTGCCCTCGTAAGAGTCGATTCGGTCCTAACGCAGTGATATAAAGATCCGTCTGCCCATCGTTATCAAAGTCACCCGCCGCACCACCGAACCCGTAGAGTGGAACATCGAGACCAGACCCTGCGCTGATGTCAGCAAACGTCCCGTCGCCGTTGTTTCGGTACAACATCGCGTGAGTGTCGCTAGTGCCTTGTCCGGGCCAGGCGGAAGAATTCACCAAAACAATGTCTTGCCATCCATCATCGTCCACATCAAGCCAAACACCACCGGCTCCAAGAGTCTCCGGCATGTATTTCTGACCAAACGCACCGTTGGTGTGGCGGAAGCGCAAACCCGCTTCGTCAGTTACATCGACAAAAACAACCGCGGTTGCGACCGTGACCACCACGGTTACACACAGAGCAGCACATACAGCCGCGACCCATCGCATCATAGTTATTTGAATTTTCTCACAAACCCGGAGGAGTTCCATGTTCGTGGATCGATTGTCGTTCGTTGTTGTCCTCCGGCGATGCGAGACGGTATGGACCAGTGATTGCTTGGGCCGCCTCGTCTGCTTTGAACCGCTCATAGAGCACCTGTTCCGCCGCGGCACGTTCGGAGTCACCTACTCCCTGATACGACAGCATCAGATTGTAATGGGCCAACAGATCTTCGGGGTCAATGCGAAGAACCTCCTCAAATGTCGAAATCGCTTCTTCAAACTGTCGCTGCAAGAAGTAAAGGCGACCAATTTGTCCTAAGACAACCCGATCTCTCGGATAGGCCTGCCGTGCCGTCTCTAGGTGTGACATGGCCGCTTCGTATTCTCCCAGTGAACGCAGCGCAGTCCCGAGAAAAAAATGCGCTCGGGCCAACCCTGGCTCTAATTCGAGTGCCTGTTCAAGTAACGGGATGGCCGCATCGACATCTCCCTCTTGCAGGCGCGCGCGCGCCACGTTCACAGGACCATCGACATACTCGGGGTCAATAGCCATCACCTGCCGGAATGCTGCCTCTGCCCCACGAAGGTCGCCTTGTAATAACAATCCAATCCCGTAATCGTTCCATCGCTCCCGCAGTGTCCCGTCTGAAGACGGCACCACCGACGGCAACGGCGCCTCAGCATCAACGACTAATAGTGATGTTTCATCTTCTGCCATTACCGTGGTCGGAATGTCGGGAATAGACTTGACGGCGCCGGAAACATCTGAGGTGTCTCCAGTGAAGACCCACTGCCCATCGTCAAACGAGGGGCCGACCGGGGGATTCGGATGGCCAGGATCGCGCACACCAGCGTACGACCATTGCGTCAGCCACCACGCAAATTTACGGTAGTTCACCTTCGCCCGAAGGAAAATGCGGTCCCCCACATCCTCTGGCACCTGCAAACGATAATGGACCGTGTCGGCGGCACCCGGCGGAATCAATCGCACATACGCAACTGATCGCGTCATCCACGCGTTCCTCTTGTTGATCGGATTCCCCCGTTCGTCAAGTTGAAGACTGCGGTAAAAATGTGCGCCAGGGTCGACAGGGCCACTACCGCCATCTTCCGCTGCCCCACTGTGAAGAATCACGCGCCCTTGGTCGTCGACCGCTTCAAACTCGACCCACACGTCAAAGGCATCGACGGTACCACCCGGAAAAAAATGGCCCACCTTTCGCGTCCGGACAACCACCTCGACCCGAACCGACTCACCCCGACGCACAGCAACGCTGGTCCCGTCAATGGGCGCCACAACCTCAGCGACTGGCCCACTTGACGTCAGGCCACGACTAGCTCCAAACTGCAAAGACTCCTCACCAACCGCAAACGTACTCGACAACCTCGGTTCGCCGCCCCGAGGGCCGCGAACAGGCGGACTCGTCTCAGCCACTCGGGTAATTCCGAAGATGTCGACGGAAATCTGATCGTCGCGAAGGAAGTCCTGGACTACTTTTAGCTGCTCTGCGTCACCGTTCACGAACGGCAACGCCGTGTTCGCACCAGGGAACCTATGTGAACGGACTAATCCATCATCAGCAGCAGGGTCATCTGAAGGTACGAGTGGCATGTGACAATCTCGGCATGTCTGAGGCGTCGATGGGTAGTAAAACGACCGGGCCCCTTCTCCCGACACGCCCGACGCCTGCCAGTTGTCATACGAGTTAAACCCGCGCTGCCATCGATAGTCATTCACCGGTACATCGAGATGAACCTTGTGACACGTCGAACAAAACTCGGCACTCTGCTCTCGATGAAACGGCTTCATAAATGTTCGCCGATGCGGCTCCGGTGCCAGATAGGCCAGTTTGTCGTGCACCGCTTGAAACAACGGATTGTCACTAGCGGCGAGATCGTGAAGCGGCGGGTACTCAATGACAAAATCACCCTGCCCCATGGTGCTCCCCACATGAACCACTGAGTGGCATGAAGCACAGCCCAACCCCGCTTGCGCCTCCGGCGTGTCGATCTGCTCACGGATCGGCTGGTCAAAGCGACCATTAAAAAATACCGCATGGTCATGACATCCGGCGCACCACTTCGACGGTTCGGTTCCGACAACATCTTGCATGTACTCGATCGACTTGCGATACCACTGGTTATTGAAGGACGAAAAATGGTGCGTGGAGGCACTCCACTGCTCATAGATATCAGTATGACAACGACCACACGCTTCGCTGGTGAGGAAAAAATTAGCCGGGATTACATCTCCCGTATTGGTGTTCGCCGATGACGGAAAAAATGGACTGCCGAGACCGGCTCCTTCTTCTTCCATTGTCGCCGGAGGTTGGATTGGATTCTCAATGCGATACGACTGTCGCCAGCGCGCATCAAGACCATCGCGGAGCAATGGCGTCACAGCACCGATTAAGACGATCGCAACTAAACTGCCGCGAACAAGCGGCCGCACACCATCAGAACTGGCCACTGCGCGCCAAGCACGAACACCCAGCAGCGCGGCCCCGCAGAGAGACGTAACAATATGGGCTTGCAGCACGACCTCGTAGGGTCCTGTCGCTCCATAAACTAAAACGATAAGACCAAGCATCAAGCCGGCACCAACCAACCCGACGCCCGCGGCAAGCAAGGGACCACCCAGCCATTCCCGGCTCAGGATTCGAGGGATTGCAAACAGCGTGAGCGCGATTCCCAAGAACGGGTGAAGCGCAACATTCGCGTAATACCAAAGTGTGGCGCTCGGAAATGCAGCGAGAATGGCCGAATTCAGCAGGAGCAGCAGACAGCCTGCAAAGAAAAGAAGGGGTACTTTGTGTGCCCTTACCATCTGATCACCGGCAGTCTCACGGCTATTAACGCAGTGTAACAGATCAGCCCCATCTTCCAGAGATGTGACCCAGTCCACCTAAGACAACACATGTTGATTTTCCAAAACATTCCAGACACTCGAATCGGAACCACCAAGTAAAACCAACGGTTCAACCTACTTCGTGGCGAATCGAACTACCGTAAACCCCGAAAGAACGCCCGCACGTCATCAACAAAAAGAACAGGCTCCTCACTAGCGGCGAAATGTCCTCCACTCGGCATCAGGGTAAAACGCTGAAGATTGTAACGAGCCTCCAGCCAGCGCCGTGGAGTAAACCGAAACTCCTTCGGAAACGCCGCGCACGCCGTCGGAACCTCGACCCGAGTTGGTTCAGGCGTCGGATTGTGGCGACCTTCATAGTAATAGCGCGCCGCGGAGGTGGCCGTCTGGGTCACCCAGTAGATCGTTAGCGTAGTTAACAGCTCATCCTTAGAAAACTTCGTTTCTGGATTTCCCTCACAGTCGCACCAACTGCGGTACTTCTCCACAATCCACGCCGCCAGCCCGGCCGGAGAGTCGTTGAGCCCATAACCCAACGTTTGCGGTTTCGTGCCATGCATATGGCTATAGCCCCGTTCTTCGTCGGTCCAAAACGCTGCCCGTTCCTCCATCAGCGCGATCTCGTCAGTCGTCAACCCTTCATTCGGATTCTCTGGATCAGGAGGACCAGCGCTGCATAAATTAAGATGCAAGCCAGCCACATGGTCGGAATCGTCCATGGCCAGTTGTCGACTAATACCGGCACCCAGATCCCCACCCTGCGCACCATACTGGTCGTAGCCCAACCGAGACATCAACTGGGCAAAGATCGCTGCGGTGCGTTCCCGCCCATAACCCAATGCCCGTGGTCGATCAGAAAATCCATACCCGGGAATCGACGGCACCACTACATGAAAAGCATCTTCTGCACGTCCACCATGGTTAACCGGGTCCGTGAGAGGTCCGATCACTTTCGAGAACTCCGCAAACGACCCAGGCCATCCGTGAGTCAGAATTAACGGAAACGCATCTGGTTCTGTTGATCGCTGGTGAATAAAATGGATGTCGACTCCATCAATCCGTGTCTTGAATTGTTCGAATTGATTCAGGCGACGCTCCTGGACACGCCAATCAAACTCGTGTTGCCAATACTCCAGCAGTTGCCGTAAATACGCTTGATTCATCCCAAGCATCCACCCAACACCGTCTGGTTCATCGGGCATTCGGGTTCGTGCCAATCGTTCCTGAAGATCCTCGAGAGCCGCCTCTGGCAAAGCAATCGTAAATGGCTCAATTGGAGGAACGGCCGCCCCTTGATTCCCAGAGGCAAACGCTGTGCCCATGCCCGTCGGCGAGGATAGTACCCCTAGCGGCTGGAGCCCAGCTCCAACAACCATGAGAACGCCAATGGCTAATGAGACAATCAAACGCATCATGACCCTCCCCACAATAGGGTTTCAGAATTGACTAGACGAACGAAATCAATGCCTTCAGTGTGTCCACGAACTTTAGGTGTGTCAAGGCATGTGGACCCTGCGAAGACATTGCGAACCCTACACACGCAAGGTATCCTGAGCACAGGCAATTGCAATGACTCGATTAATTAGACTGTGCCGCTTCACCGCGGTTTTAACGCTCGTTGTTGTTTCGTTCTCCACCGTCGCGATTAAAGGACAAGCCCCGGCACTCCCTCAGCTAGTCATCGCCGAAGCCCGCCCAGATTCCGACGCTGACACGTTAACAATCTCCGGCGAAAATTTTGGAAGCCGCCCGGTTGTCACGCTGGACCTCGTCCCTCTGAGAATCGAAGAGGCCACCGACACACAGATCGTCGCCGTGGCACCCATTAGTCTGATGCCAGCGAGCGAGTACCTGCTCACCGTCAGCCGCGGCCCCAGCGCGAGCGAACATGCCTCGTTTGACGTGTCCTTGGGCAGCACAAGTCCAGACACCACTGCTGGCGCGCCAGAAGCGGCCACCAATGATGTGGAGCCGCTACCAATGGTCCGCTCCGATGCACAAGGTGAGGTCGCAGTCCAAGTGGGCGACCGAGTCATCACCGTCGACGAAATTGACGAAGAATGGCAGCGCGCCGATCCTGCCAGCTACATAGCCGTTCAACAGCAGGCGTTCGAAACACGACGGCGGATCGCAGACCGCGTGGTCGCGGATGAACTACTTGCTATTGAAGCGCGTACCCGAGGCATCAGCGTCGACGAACTACTCGAACAAGAACTTCCACCACGGACCGTCTCCATGCCGGACGCAGCGGTACGGTCCCTGTATCAGGGTCTAGGACCCGCGACACGAAGAAACACATTCGAACAACTGGAACCGGCTTTACGAGCATGGCTCAGCAAGGTAACTGAGCCAGAGCTTGCACGTGCCAACTACATCGAGGAATTAATGCAGGTTTCAACCCAGGTCAATATGTCTCTCGTGGCCCCTAGGATAAGAATTGACCGCACGGACCAAGACGCCGTCATGGGTTCTGAGTCTGCGACCATTGAACTTGTGGCATTCGGCGATTTTCAAAACGCCGAGTACGCTCGATTCGCTGAACAGTTCAGCCGGGTACTGGAGACTTTCGGCGACAGACTGCGTATCGTTTTTAAAAATCTTCCAGCCTTGGATCGTGCTGCCGCACTCAGTGCCGCAGAAGCAGCCCAATGCGCTAAAGCTCAAGATATATTCTGGCCGTACCATGACGTACTGCTAGCCCAGCAGGGTATTTTTGACACGATACGTCTCAAACAACTGGCCAGTGATGTCGGCCTGGACCGTGACCAGTTCGATCGCTGTGTGGACAATGGCACCTTTCGCCCGACGGTTCAAAGTGCCGTCGAAGAAGCCAGACGATATGCCATTCAAGGAAGTCCGAGTTTTCTGATCAACGGTCGGTTCGCCCCGGCACCTCCAGCTTTTCTGCCACCATTTGAATTCTTTACTCGGCTGGTCGAAGAAGAACTCGCAGCACACGCCGCATCTCCGGCCGCACCTTAAAGTAAGGTCAAACCTAAATTGCCGTTACGGACCAGACGCCAGGCCCTCGACCTCATCGATCACGACCATCTGATTGCGCCCTACATCCTCGAAGGTCTGTAACGCCCCTGACGGCCAATCTACCTCAAGTCTCAGGACCTGTGCGTCCGTGGCAAGACCGAACGTCAGCGTCAGCTCACTCTGGGAAGCGTAACTCGAACCACTGTGCACCGTTTGCCACTGAACGCCTGACTCTGACGTGACCCTTACGACAGCACCTAACCCGCTTCGATTTGACGGCGATCCACTTAAACGGACTCGAAGCCAGTTATGTTGATTCCCACCGTCGTTCCGAAACAGACGCGGCCGACCCGCCAAGGTAGCGACTACTATGTCGAGGTCTCCGTCTCCATCAAAATCAGTATAGGCGGCCCCCCGTCCCATGATGGGCTGATTGAAACTCTCACCGAGACCGGTGGTCACATTCGCAAACGTCCCATTCCCACGGTTCCATAACAACAGTGGCACTTGAGTGATCTGTAATCTGGAGTCACGCATAACTTGTGACTCGTCATTCGCACCGTTGGCGGCAAAGATGTCCAGAAAACCATCCAAGTCGTAGTCCAAAAAAAAGACAGCCCACGTTGTTGAAAGATAACTGGAACGACCGACTTCAGACCGGGGCGCCCGATCGACAAAGGTCCGTCCATCTTCATTGTGATAGAGGCCAAGCATTTCATAGGAAAAGTTCCCGACGACCAGGTCTGGTTTTCCCGACCGATCATAATCAGCTGCATCCGCACCCATGTTGCCGCGGGCAATGCCTAATTCGCTCAGCGCGACCCCGGCTTGAAGCCCTTGGTCCACAAATCCGCCGTTACCGGTGTTGCGATAGAGCTTGGCCGGAACCCGGTCACTACCCACAAAGAGGTCCGACCAACCGTCTTGGTTGTAGTCGAATACCACAACGCCCATTGCCTTATCCGTCGGGGCATCCAAACCCGCCGGAGCGGTAACATCTTCGAACCGTCCGTTTCCGACGTTCCGGTATAAAGCCGGTGGGAGTGGCGCATACGCATCGGGGCCACAGTAGCCTCGCACACCCTGCTCGCTGCACGGAACCTCCAACTCGGGCGACCAGGCTACATAGTTTCCAATGAAGAGGTCCACCAACCCGTCAAGGTCGTAGTCCAACCACGCCGCACTAACGGCAAAGTGAGGGTTCGTGATCCCAGACGATTCTGTAACGTCTACAAACCTATTGTTTCCTTCGTTGTGAAACAGGCGCCCGCCGTCTGCCGTGGTAACGAAGACATCGTCTCGACCGTCGTTATCATAATCAGCGACGGTCCCGCCAAGGCCATAAAACGCTGACGTATCAAATCCACTACCGCTGACAATGTCGATAAAACTTCCATCGCCATTATTGCGATAGAGTCCGTGAGACGACGCAACATCGCCCGGTGACCAATCACCGCTGTTAATAAACAACAAGTCGGACCAGCCATCTGAATCGACATCCAAGACCACTACCCCCCCACCAAAGATCTCTGGATACCATTTATCACCCACAGCACCGTTCTCATGAACAAAGGTGATACCAGACTGCTCAGTTACATCCGCAAACACCACTGATGGCACCACAGCGTCCGCATTTCTGGATTGCGACGACAGGTCACTAGACGCGGTAAAGATCATCATTACTGCGACTAGGGCATTAATACCGAGCTGGATCGATCCGTTTGTGCCAATACGCACAAGATCAATCAATCCCACATAGTGCCGTCTCTTCATCACCAAAGTATGCCTTCTAAGGAGAACTGTGCCTCCAATTGAACGTGAGCCGATCAGCGGATGCAAGTTTGAGCAACCAGACGGTCCCAACCCTGGGCACAAAACCCGAAGAATACGACTCTCTCTTTACCCTTGACCCCCACCCATAGAGGTGGTAAAACCGTTGTTCATAGGTGTAAAAGGATCAGAGATACACGCTGAGCCGAAGTTTAGCTGAAATTTAATGCGTTTATCAGACACTACTTTGAGGAGCCTGACGATGAGAATTTTACGGCTGTTTACAATCCTCGCGGCTTTCAGTGCATTGGCGATTGGGTCTGCCAGCGCAGGAGAAGCAGAAGAGGTGACGTTCTACGGGGACGTCCTCCCGATTCTGCAGGAAAATTGTCAGAGTTGTCATCGCCCTGCAGGCCAGAACATCACCGGCATCATCGCACCGATGTCGCTGATGACGTTTGAAGAGACGCGGCCGTGGGCACGCGCTGTCGCCCGAAAGGTCGAGGCCGAAGAGATGCCACCGTGGTATGCCACCGAACACACCGATGGCCTCTACTCCAACGAACGTGGTTTGACCGACGATGAGATTCAGACCATCGTGGCATGGGCCAATTCGGGGTCTGCCGCAGGCGACAAGTCTCAGGCGCCCGCCCCGAAAGCCTTTGGCGATGAAAATGGTGGATGGTTCCTCGGGACACCCGACTTCGTGGTGACCATGGATGAATACCTGGTTCCCGACGATGCCTACGACCTGCAAACAACCTTCCGGACGAAAATTCCCGATGAACTCATTCCTGAAGAAGGTCTGTGGGTCAGCGGTTGGGAATTCCAAACGGGCGACACCGGCGACCGAATCCACCATTTCTGTGCCGGAGTTGAAGACGCCGACACAGTTGTGACCGCCGACGCTGGCCAAGGTGAAGAGGACGAAGGAGAAGCCGCAGCCAGAGGTGGGTCGCTCGGATGTGTCTCGGCTGGCACAGAAGGCAAATTGCTACCGGATGGTTGGGGCCTCTTGATTGAACAGGGTTCAACCGCACGCTTTAACATTCACTACAACAAAGAGCCCGGCACTGGAACCGCGTTCACAAATCAGGCGTCCATGGGGTTCCATATTGCCAAGGAAACACCGAAGATCTCCTTTAAGAACGACTCCATCGGTAACCGCGGATTCATGATTCCGGCTCACCGTGAAGGTTATCGGGTAGGTGCCGGTCGACTCATTGAACAAGACACCTTGATTTTAAACTGGTGGCCACATGCGCACTTTCGTGGTGTGGGGGCACGCTATACGGCGACCTATCCCGATGGAACCAAGGAACTTCTCTTGGATGTGCCGAAGTGGGAGCAGGCCTGGCAGGAAACCTATTGGTACAATGAGCCCAAGTTGCTCCCGGCAGGAACTATGGTCGACGTAAGTTTCTGGTACGACAACACCTCAGAACATGGCCTGCGAAAAGGTTTTGACGCCGACCGTTCACTCGGCCACGCACCACGAACGAATGATGAAATGGCGCTTGGATTCGTGGCCTATGGCGAAGAGATCGTAGAGGACCCAGCTGCTGAGTCACAGAATTAGGCAAATAGCCCAGCTCAAGCTGGACCTGGTGTGACACAAATATGCGTTGACCCTGGCATCGCTTCATATGCCAGGGTCAACGTGTTTATGGCTTAAAGACCCGCTAGAATTCAGAACCTAATGTTTTTGCAGATCAGCACACAGGGGTAGTCATGGATGTTCGTAGCCAACGACGGCTTGCCGTCATTTTGAGTTTGACCCTTCTTACACTAGCCGGACAGGTCACCGCCCAGTCACCCTCTGTGCCGCTTCAGTCGGCGGCCACACTAGGACTGCGAACCGTCACGGTCTTTTCCGGGTCGGCGATCCAAATTGACGATCCGACATACCGCACACTTTTGTCTGACACTCCCAGCGGGGTCGTTCGCATTGGTCAATTGGAAACTGACGCATGGGCACATATCGGCCACGTTGAAATCGGAACAGCACAAGCGGAACCCCCTGAACCTCCTCCGGGGACGGAACCGGACTTTACCCCCCTCGGCACCAGTCGCTACAACCTGTGGCTGCGGGGAACCGACGATGACTTGAGGCTCCAAATCTCGGACGCACAGGGCGATATGGCGACCGAGCCAGCCGATGTTCTTGGCACTGTCCCCCTTACCCATCGCACTGTCACAAACCAGTCCGCCACTCTAGTCACGGGATTCGTGCCGACTGGAGGCAATGGAGGTGACCTATTCGTGCGGTGGGGTGATCACGAGTGGACGGTCGGCGTGCAATTTGCCGAACCGAGAGAAGCATTGCGCCGACAACGTGTCAGTGGCGTCGGCGACCAGCGTACGTTCGAATTTGATTCGTCTGAAATCCAGTTAACTAACCGTCTGGCTACACGAAACATTGCCACAGTCACGCTGCCCGACGGTCCACGTCTCGCCGTGGTTTTCCCCAGGGACCTCAAAGTCGAGTATCGAGACTTCGCCCACCTGGTATCGGTAGAAACAGGGTCGGTGGTTCGGATCACAGACGGTGCCGTGACGCGCCTTGACATCGACATTCCGATCCAATTTGGGGACCTCGTAATCAATACGGGAAATATCGGCTTGAGGGATTCCCCCGGTTCCTATGGTCTTTGGCTGAAGCGCGCTGAACACGGCTGGCACCTCGCCTTTAACAACGAACCGGATGCCTGGGGCACCCAGTACAACCCTGAACTGGACTTGGGCGAAGTCGACCTCCATTACAGGCAGTCACTGTTGGCGGGTAATTCGATGACCGACTCATCGCGAGACATGGCAGCGTCGGTGGTACTAACCGGACCCGACGAGGGTCGGTTCATGCTCGTGTGGGGTCCCCATGAATGGACGGCTGACTTCACAGTGGTGCGCTAAAGGTCCTGCTGCCGTAGACATCAACGAACGTCGGCGACTCCGACCTCGAAGACCAAGCCGCACTCCCCGAGAACCGGAATCTCTCCAAAAAGAACAGGCTGTTGAAATAACCTACTGGGTCACCGTAACCGTCACATTACCGTCAACGTCCGCCGCCCCGTCACTGGTGCGACATCGCAGGACATAGGTGCCAGGCTGATCGAATGTTACTTCAGTTACCCACCGGTTTCCTTCAGGCGGATCGGGCACTGTGAACGCTGGTGCCCACGGCGAATAGCCCCCCGTGCGGGTATCCTCCCACACTTTCACTTGGGCCGGATCCATCATGACCTCGCCGTCACCACGATACACAAACCACGACACCCGGAGACCAGTTTCAGCGTTCACCGTCACACGAGAGTGCGGCAACCACCGCCGGTCTGATCGCCGAAAAGCCCTGCGCGCTTCCTCAGCTTGCTCATCAGCTTCGTCGGACTCAAGGTTCGCCGCTTGTTCAGCCGCCTGGGCCTCGAACAAGCGCCGCAACCGCGCGGTCGGTGACTCAGGCACGCCATCATCCGTCGCGACCACAGCCAGGCTTAAGACCTCACCCACTCGCACCGTGCGCTGATCCTCACCTTCGATAGTCATTCCCGGAGGCTCGTTATTCCTGATTTTTTCGTCCGTAAAACCTGCGCCGATTGCACCATGCTCCGATGCGCGAATCATGGCATCCATGAAGTAATCTGGGCGCAACGAGGCATACGCTCGTTCAGTCACGCCATTCACCGTCAACGTCCAGACCATCTCATCGGCTTCCTCAAAGTCATCAGGAATCGGAACACGGAAGATGAAGCGATTGCGCCGGGGCAAAAACCGTGTCGGTTGACCGAGGTCTGGCCCGCCAGGTTGAATGTTGTTGTCAGCGCCAATCGCAACGACGGGCTCTTCGTCCCAATTGCGGTTCATATAGCCAAACACAAACCAGCGCGACCCATCCGGGTCTTCCTCCCATCCCTCATACCCGGGCGACACGTTCTCGCCACTCGAGTAGGAGAGGCGCTGGGCAGTTATTTCAGCACTGGCCATCAACATTCCCAACACAAAAACACTGAGTATCACGACACATCTTTTAAACATAGCTTCGATTGTAACCTGATCCTTGAGGAACACAGAACGACAACCGCGAATATTAGCGTGTCACGGTGACCGTCACATCGTGGTCGGTATCTACCGCACCATCACTGGCACGACAGCGCAACACATACGTCCCCGGTTCGTCGAACGTCACGGTGGTGACCCACCGGTTGTCTTCTGGGTACTCCGGCGTGAGCCAATGTGGCCCCCATGGGGAATTGGCCCCGGTACGCGTATCCTCCCACACTTTCACCTGAGGGGGATCGAACGTGACGTCTCCACTCCCGCGATACACAAACCATGACACGCGGAGACCGGTCTCGGTATTCACAGTGACGCGAGTGTGTGGCACCCAGGGATTCAAGGCTCCTGGCAGAAACTCGAGGAGTTCTTTCCGTGGTGATTCTGGCACGCCATCATCCGTGGCAACGGCCGCTAAACTCAGAGCTTCACCGACCCGTACACGCCGAGTTTCCGCCCCTTCAACCGTCAGCACCGGCCCTTGGTTTGCGCGAATCGTAGGATTCGTGGTCCCGGCACCAATCGCGCCACTTTCGGAGGCGCGGATCATCGCATCCATCAGGTAGTCTGGCCGCAGCGTCGCATAGGCTTGTTCCGTCACCCCATTGACAGTGAGCGTCCACACCATCTCATCGTCGTCTTCAAAATCGTCCGGCACAGGCACCCGAAACACAAAACGGTTCCGGCGAGGCAAGAAATGCGTCGGTTGGCCACGATCGGGCCCCCCAGGTTCGATGGCATTATTCGGACCAACAGGAACATCAGGCTCTTCGTCCCAGTTGCGATTCATGTAGCCAAACACGAACCACCGCGACCCATCCGCATCTTCCTCCCAGCCTTCATAGCCAGGAGAAATATTCTGGCCGCTCGAGTAGGACAACCGCTGCGCCTCGACCGTGTGTGTCAGACACAGTATTACCACAACACTAAGCACTAACGGCCTAACTAGAACCCCACTCATTGTTCCCAATCTATACAACAATTAATTAGTTTGGCGAGAACTACCTATGAAGTAACCGTAACCGTGATGTCGTCTTCGTCGCCGAGCGCACCATCGCTCGCCAAACATCGAAGCACATATTCACCTGGTTCATCAAACGTAACCTCAGTAATCCACTGCCCGTCCTCTGGCAGTAAAGGAGTGAGCCACGCAGGCGCCCACGGCGAATTCGCACCCGTGCGGGTGTCCTCCCACACCTTCGTTTGCGGTGGATCAAACGTTACGTTATTCCCCGCGCCACGGTAGACGAACCACGAGACGCGAAGACCTGTTTCACTGCTCACCGTCACACGACTGTGAGGTAACCACCGGCGATCGCCGAAGCGACGCCGTTCGCCGTCGCGACGTTGGTCATTAGCATCCCGCGCTCGACTGCGTTCCTGCGCCGCACGCCGCCGCGGTTCAGGCACCCCATCATCGCTTGCGCTAACCACGAGTCGAAGGGGTTCACCGACGCGAACGGTTCGAGCGGTCGCTCCATCCAGCGTCAGGGTTGGCGCCACATTCGCCCGGATCACCGGGTCAGTCGTGCCAGCGCCAATCGCGCCGTGTTCCGACGCTTTGATGATGTCATCGACAAAATAATCCGGCCGCAAGGTCGCATAGGCCCGTTCGGTTACGCCATTAACACTCAGTGTCCATACCATTTCATCGTCTTCATTAAAATCGTCTGGTACAGGAACCCGGAACACAAAGCGGTTGCGTCGAGGCAGAAAATGAGTTGGCTGGCCCTGGTCAGGGCCATTTGGTTCAATACGATTGTCTGCACCAACTGGGATGTTAGGTTCTTCGTCCCAATTGCGATTCATATAGCCGAACAGAAAGTAGCGCTGCCCATCCTCGGCTTCTTCCCACCCCTCATACCCAGGTGACACGCTCTGCCCACTGGAATATGACAACCGCTGGGCGCTGGTCACGCCAGCGCCTACCAGTATTACCGCCACACTAAGTATCCATCCGATGAGACGCCGAGATGTACGCATCAATATCCGACCTTCCAGGTTGCCAGTCAATTTGTCACGCTGGGATCTGTTGTGTATTACGTTACTGACTTATTCAGTTGGTAACCCTTAAGGCATTACCGTAACCGTGACATCGTGGTCAACATCCAACGCTCCGTCACTGGTGCGACACCGCAAGACGTATGTGCCCGGAGCATCGAACGTGACGGTAGTGGACCAGGTATCGTCCTCAGGAGGGTCATCCAGCACAAAATGCGGTCCCCAAGGAGAGTATGCCCCGGTGCGCGTATCCTCCCAGACCTTAACCTGAGGAGGATCGAACATCACGTTCTTCCCCGTGCCACGGTAGACGAACCACGAAACGCGAAGACCAGTCTCAGTAGACACGGTGCCACGGTAATGTGGCCTCCACTGACGGCCGCGACCAACAAGGCCACTATCTGAAGTACTGCTTGCTGCTTGACGTTCGCGCCGTGCACGTGGCGTCTCAGGAACACCATCGTCGGTCGCGGTGGCCACTAACATCAGCGGCTCACCCACTCTTACCGACCGCGTATCCGCTCCTTTGACCATCGCCACTGGCGCTGTATTCGCACGGATGGTCGGGTTCGATGTCCCCGCACCAATCGCACCACCTTCAGACATACGAATCATTGCATCCATGTAGTAATCCGGGCGGAGTGTCGCAAAGGCCTGCTCCGTCACGCCATTAACACTGAGCGTCCACACCATTTCATCGTCGGCACTAAAATCATCCGGGACAGGCACCCGGAACACGAATCGGTTTCGACGAGGCAAAAAATGTGTCGGCTGGCCGAGGTCGGGTCCTCCTGGTGAAATCGAATTCTCTGGTCCAACGGGAATGTTCGGCTCGTCTTCCCAGTTTCGATTCATATAGCCAAACACAAACCAGCGTGATCCATCCGGGTCTTCCTCCCAGCCTTCATAACCAGGGGAAATGTTTTGTCCGGAGGAGTACGACAGTCTCTGAGCCTCCCCAGACTGTCCGACCAGCAGGAACGCCAGAACGAACAGGAACACCGGCAAGAAACATGGTCTCTTACGATTCACAGTAACCAACAGCTGTTTCATGGCAACTTATCCTTGTGCAAGTGTGACCTATCCGTAAACACAGTACAGGTCTTTGGAGCCGGAAAACGAAACCCCCGAGGACGTCACAGCGCCCCCGGGGGAATTATAAATCACGCACACATTGCTGCTGTGCATCCAAACAACCGAACCACGCTTTTATTGCTGATTGGCGTCGTTAGCGTCGTCAGCTTCCTCGACTTCCCGGCCAGGCATATCTTCAATCTGCAGGTCGGTATACGAACAGAGCGGACAACCAATGATGTGGTCACCAGGTCTCCAGTCGGTCACTTCACGCCGTTCTTCCATTGCCTCAATGAACTGTTCATCACTCAGCTCCACGCCCAGACCAAGGTCGATAAACATGTTCGTCACGGAACGGTTACCTGACCCCTGCCAGTTTCGCGGATCCGGTATGTTGGCGTTCGCGGCCGTATTGTCCATGTAACCAGTGATGTGCAGGATGGTGCCCTTCGGAAGAAGCGGCGCCGTGTCATCCAAATACTCGTAAGTACGAACCCAATTATGGTCGTATCCCGCACAACTCAACGTTTCAATATGGTTTCCCCAAATAGCTTCCAGGCACATCCGGTCACCCGGTGCGTGCAGGTGGGGCTCGAAGGTCGTGATCTTCTGGTGCTCTTCCAGCACTGTGTAAGCATGAAGCTGCTGATCCCTCTGTTCCGGACGAATGTCGATGTTCAGTCCGTCGCCCAGGCTCCGACCCGCATTCTTCAACGTCGGCTTATAGCCCTTCGGATGGAACTTCCACGCGATCTCAAGGTGAGACCGGGTGTCTTTACCATTCGAGTGGAGGTGCACTGAGTTCGAAACCACACTGGAATTCGCCGCCAGTAAACGACCGGCTTTGGGATCGAATGTATCCGCGTTGCGGCCAACCTCATGCACCGGCCATCCGGTGGTCGTGTCGTTCGCCCGCGCTTCATCCTGTTCACCGTTGTCGCCGAGCACCTGAGTACTCCAGATCATGTGGTGGAAAATAAAGCGTCCACCAACCGTCTCCCGGTTGTCCTCAGTATCCAGAACGTCGTTGACTTCTCTGAACTCCAACGCTTCGACGTATCGGTCTTCGGTATTCCCCACCGGAACGGACTCAATTTCTCCCCACCAATCCGGGGCGCCGCCTTCCATGACGATGTCACCCAACACGGTGACGAGGTCAGGGTCGCCAATGGTCCATCCACCGGATGCCCAATTGATAGGCTCAGGCGCATCTGCGGGGTTGCCACGAGGAGCACCGTTGTCTGCCCACTCGCCAATCATGGCGATCTCTTCATCAGTGAGTGACGGGTCCTTCTTATAACCCTGGATGCCGATGTTCTTTTCGAGATACCAAGGAGGCATCACACCCTGCCTCGGACCAACAGCGGTTCGACGCGCTATTGACCGTGCCCAAGGGCGGGTCTGTTCATAGTTCAGCAGAGACATCGGCGCGACAGAATCTTCCCGGTGACAATTCTGGCAGCTCCGCTGCAGAATTGGTTCGATGTCTTTGTGAAACGTAACTTCGTCCGAAGACTGTGCGCTAACGTCAGCCGTGGTAGCAGTACCAACAACAGCAGCTGCTACGAAAGCCACCCATACCATCCTGTTTAAACTCTTCGCCCAGTGAGACAAATGCCCCTCCTTTGAGGATCCAACCCGAATGGGAGATACAAATAATTTAATAGTAACCAAGCCGTGAACCACAACCTACTCATGGCCACGCTCCCACAACAACGTCAGAATTTTACCAATGATTCTTTATAAGTTCAACAGACGGTCGTCATTAATCAATGAAAATAAACCATCTCGCCATCATTTTCTTAAGGAACAGCACCCTCTTGCCACGGACTTCTCGACGGTTGTCCGGTTTGGAAGAGCGTCAAATTATTCATCAAAAATGGCAACCGGTTCGTCAATTGTGAATTTTGGGCAATTTCTATTAACTCCTGCTGAATCGAAATCGCTTCCTCAAACCGACCAAGCTCCGCAAGCACCATCGCCATCGTTTCACCGAGATCAAGATTACGCTGCCCCTGAATGAGCGTCTCGATCAATGCCAATGCCTGCCCTCCGTCTCGAACACGGTCGTCCGGCGCGGCCGCCAACACCCGGGCCAAGGCGTGTGGAAATGACTGAACCTCCGGATACAACTCCATTTCCCGCAGCAAGTGATCCCGGGCCTCCTGATAGCGATGCAGTTGCACATATGCCATCGCCCGACCAAACCTTGCCTCAACGACGTCAGGCTCCGTCGCTAATAATTCATCAAAATGAATCAAGGCCGCGGCCGCCCGGCCGGTGCGACGCAAACTCGTCGCCAACATTAATCGAGCCTCGGTATACGTCGACCGGTATTCAAGCGCAGTCTCAAATCGTTGAATCGCTTCTTCATGACGACCGTTGTTTTGATACACCACACCCAGGCTCAGCTGTGCAGGCGGATACTCTGGAGACGAACGCACAACCGCCTCAAAGAGCGACAAGGCGCCACGCTCATCGCCACGCATAAAAAGGGCCGTACCCAACCGATGGCGTAACGCGGCATTGGTTGGATCAAGCTCAAGCCCTTCTCTGAACAGAGATTCGGCCTCATCCCAGTCCCCGCGATTCAGCGATTCAATGCCACGTCGTTCGTATACCTGCGGACTTTCAAGCAGCGCATCCAACGCTACCATCAACGGATCGGCCGGGAGAATCTCTTCATTTTCTCGCCGGAGGATGTGCTCTTCCGCCCGCTCCAGTTCGCCGAGACTGCGGTAGGCCAGGCCAAGCGGGTAATGTGCCGCCGCCGCATCAGGATTTCGGTCCAAAATTTCTTCCAGATAACTGACGGCACGATCGTATTCTTCGTTCATCAGTGCGGTACGACCCAATCCATATCGAGCAGACAACGAATCAGGAGCTAACGAGAGCGCCTTGGTAAAAAGGGGTTCAGCCAACTGAGCGGCGCCAAGCTCAAGATGCATGTCTGCCAAGTAGACCAGTGTCGCCGTGTAGTCAGGTTGTAGCGATTCGGCACGTTCGAAGGCTGCCAAGGCCTTAGTGGTATCACCCGCATCACGATAGAGATGCCCCAGAAAGTACGGCCATCGCATATCAGTTGGCTCAAGCGACTCAGCATTCAGAAAACTATGTTCGGCCACCTCACGTAAGTCCGCAGCCAAAAGAACCATACCGAGATCTCCATGTCCATCGGCTAATGCACGCGAGGTCACCGCCGCGTCTTCGCTGAGAGCCAAGACTGCGGTATAGCGCTGGTTGATCTGAGCTTGGACCGCCTCGTTCATTGCAGACAAGTCCGGTAAAGCGACAAGCCCTTCAGTTGGCCGGTCTTCACTGGTTCGTGTCGCTGGCTCCGCCGGCGGAGGCGAGTCAGCCCGATCGGACGAAGTGCATGCTGAAACCGTCAGCACAACCATCGACGTACCTAGGACGGTTCGAACCACAAACGATTTTGCGACAGAGCGCACAGGTAGTCTTGCCATTAAGTTGACGCCTCCCGTACTCACCCGGCAGATTCGGTCAACGTCACCCACTGGTCAATCATTACAGAAAACTCCTCCACACGACCGCTTGGCCAGTGCACGCGCACAGTCGGACTCTCACTACCTGCCCCCAGCCCTACCAATATTCTGGGATCATTCGCGGAGGCATAACTGCCATCCGTCCGCACACGGCGCCACAATGTCTGACCGTCGGCGCGGATGACTTCAACTCTTGCACCTAACATGTCACGACCCTCTTGACCAACCAAACGCAGTCCGACCCAGTGATTACGGTTTCCAATAGTATTGACCAGCAATCGAATCGGCCCGCTGTTATTGCCAACCAGAACATCGATATCACCGTCGTTATCGATATCTCCAAACGCAGCCCCTCGGCCGACCTCTGAAAGATCGAACACGGCTCCAGCCTGACCAGTAACATCTTCAAAGCGGCCGGTCCCGAGATTCCGAAACAATGTCTTTCGCTGATCGTAGGGAAAGGTATACGTCCGCCCTTCCGCATCAACTGCGCCATTAACCGTCAAGAGGTCCAGCCACCCGTCGTTGTCATAATCGAACCAAGCCGTCCCCCAACCCGTGTAGGGCAAACTCGGAGAACCCAATTCGGAAGCAGCACTTCGGTCCTGAAAAATACCGGACCCATCATTGACATAAAGATTATTCCCTTCTGTTCGCAAATGAGTCATAAAGAGGTCTTCGTCGCCATCGTTGTCAAAATCACCAGCAGCCACGCCCATACTCGCTTCAGGAGTTCCCATGCCGCTCAACGCCGCACCCGCTAACAGGGCTTGATTGCGAAAGGTGCCGTCTTGTTGGTTCAACCACAACAGATTTTCAGAACCGTCATTTGCCACATAGATATCAATCCAGCCATCTCCGTCATAATCCGCCGTCGCCACCCCAAGCGCGGGTCCAAGCCGCCCACCCGCAGTCCTGGCCACACCGATTTCTACGGTGTGCTGAAGCGCGCGTTCGTTCACGTCCTCAAATGTGCCATCCCCCCGATTGCGATAAAGGCGGTCCTGAGTGCCACCATAGGTCTGCGGAGGACAATAGTCACGCGAGCCGGCCATGTTGGGACATTCAGTCCGGTCGTCAAGGTCGTAATCCACGTTGTTCGCAACATAGAGGTCCAACCAGCCGTCGCGGTCATAATCAACGAACGCAGCTGACACCCCAAATTCGCGATCATTTTCAATCCCCGCGGCGAGAGACACATCTGTAAACGTTTCACCTCCGAGGTTGCGAAAAAGTTGTCCAGGGCCGAAGTTGGTCACAAACAGGTCCACCCAACCATCGTTGTCGAAATCTCCCGTCGCGACGCCCAAACCATAGCCATCTGCCACGATCTCACTTTGATCCGTCACATCAGTAAACGCGAGTACCGACTGTCCGTCACCCTCGTGATACAAATCATTGCGATACAACCGCGCACCTGGGCGTAAAAAGTTTGGCGGCATGAGCGCGTCAGTCGGCGTCTGGTCCGCTCGAAGCATCCGCCCCTGCACCACAAACACGTCAAGATCGCCGTCATTGTCATAGTCAAAGAGACCAACGCCTGGCGGCAAAATCTCGGGATATAAGAAATCACCCGCAGCACCATTAAAATGCAGAAAATCCAGCCCCACCTCCGCGGCCTGGTCGACAAACCAGTCGTCTGGGTGAGAGTCGCTGGTTGTCTCCATCGCGCGCCCGGAGAACTCGCTTCGGTCCTGAACCTCACCCACTGCTTCGCTCGCTGGGTCACCGCCGGTACCGCCGCAACTCCCAAGAAGGAGAACATCCGCTAGCACGAACGGCAACACGCCTCGTAACAAGTCGCGCGTCATCCTGACGAAAGTATACCGTTTGGATCCGAGGAATCGACGTCAGCCGCACCTTGGCTCATCCGAACTTCATTCTGATATTCCGGCCTCTGGTCCACGAAAGACACCTCAAGATGTATCCTCTTTGAATTACAACTAGCCAATGAGAAACATCCTCCGTACCGTCATCTATATAGCCGCCATATGCTGGGGATTTTCGTTCGCTGCCTGCACCGACGCGCAGAAGCGATCAGAACACCCAACCAGTGGGGGAGATTCAAGGACCCCGCGCGGCACAGACGAGTGGTTTGTCGATGTGGCGGCCCAAGCCGGACTGAATGTCGTGCATAGGAACGGCATGTCTGGCCAGTACTACCAGCCTGAGATCATGACGCCAGGCGTTGGTCTCTTTGACTACGACGGCGACGGAGATTTGGACGCTTATCTGTCGCAAGGCGGGTCCCTGGAACAGAATGAATCTGACGGAGCCGAAACCCATCGCGCCCCGGGCCAAGACCGTCTCTACCGCAATGACCTGACGGTGTCAGGAGACGGAAGCCAGTCAGTGCACTTCACGGATGTCACGGCTATGAGCGGAATCAAAACACGTGGCTACGGAACTGGCGTGACGACCGGAGACATCGACAACGATGGCGACATCGATCTGTATGCCACCGGACTCGGGCGCAATCAAATGTTTCGCAACAACAATGATGGGACCTTCACTGATATCACGGTCGAAAGCGGAACCGATGACCCCGACTCGTGGAGCGTGTCAGCAGCATTTCTCGACTTCGACCGCGATGGATGGCTTGACCTGTTCGTAGGTAACTATCTGAACTTCAACATGGCGACCCACATCGCATGCGTTGGAATATCTGGACTCGCAGACTATTGTCGCCCAAGCGCCTATCGGCCCCAGCTCAGCAGACTCTACCGTAATCAGGGAAACGGCCAGTTTGTCGACGTAACCGTTGCATCGGGCTTGGCACGAGAATTTGGGCCCGCGCTCGGCGTCTCGACGGCTGACTTCCACGGTGACGGCTGGATTGACATTTTCGTCGCCAACGATGAACAAGAAAACCAGTTATGGATCAACCAACGGAATGGGACCTTCATCAATACCGCCTTACTAGCGGGCGTAGCGCTGGGGACCACCGGAACACGTAAAGCAGACATGGGTGTCGATGCCGGAGATTTTGATGCGGACGGCGACGAAGACCTTTTTATCACCGAACTGACGAGCCAGGGCAGCACACTCTACGTCAACGATGGGTCGGGTACATTTGAAGACCAGAGTGATACACGTGGCATTCGACTAGCCAGCCTGCCGTACACCGGATTCGGCACCGCGTGGTTCGACTTCGACAACGATGGCTGGTTGGACCTTCTCGCCGTAAACGGTTACGTGCACCAGAACGCCGAAACCGTCACCAAGACATCAAACCCGTTTCCATTCGGTCAACAGAACCAATTATTCAAGAACATCGGAGGACAGTTTACAGATGTGACGCACTTAGCCGGCACGCATTTCGACTTAGTTGAAGTCAGCCGTGGCGCGGCCTTTGGGGACGTAGACAATGATGGTGACACTGATGTCTTGATCGGCAATGGAGCAGGACCGGTTCGGTTAATGCAGAATCATCTCGGGGAGCACAACCACTGGGTCGGCCTTCGTCTTGTAGCACAGACAGAGACCGGTGCACTGCACGACATCCTGGGTGCCCGTGTTGCCGTGGTCAGAGCAAACGCTGAAACACTCTGGCGGCGAGCTCGAACCGACGGCAGTTACGCCTCAGCAAATGACCCGAGAGTTCTCGTAGGACTTGGCGACTCAACAACCATCACCCAAATCCGCGTGGTCTGGCCGAACGGGCGGTCAGAGACCTGGCCATCGGTGCCGCTGGACCAGTACACGACATTGATCGAAGGTACGGGAGCTAACGTGCAATGAACCATTACTATCGATTGTGTTGCAGACTCTTCATCATGTTGATGTTGGTCACCGGATGTACGTCCGAGGAATCGACTTCTGTCTCACTTCCCTCTTCTCAACACCTTCAACCAGTGGCGCTGCCAGACATCTCGCGCTTAGCAACACCCGTCCAACAGCAACTTCACGACGCGTTTACCGCACTCACAACGGCGCTTGAACAGACCGGATCAACTGACACGGACCGTGCCGAACACTACGGACAACTAGGACGTCTCTTGCTCGCAGCGGAGTTGGGCGGAATAGCGGACCTGTGTTTCCGGCATGCCGAACATTTGATGCCACAAGACCACCGATGGCCCTATTTTTTGGGACACTCGGCACTGTTGCTGGACAATCGAACACAAGCCATCAATGCCTTCCAACGTTCACACGAACTTGCGCCAACGGATCCGGCAACACTCGTATGGCTTGCGGAAACTCATCTGGATGACGGCCGCGCCGCTGAAGCCGAAGCGTTATTTCTCAGAGCAACATCGTTTGAAAGCGCGGCGGCGGCCGCACGATTCGGCGCGGGGCGTGCGGCCCTAGCGCGCAGAGCGTATACGGACGCCATCGCCCACCTTCAAGCAACCCTCGCGACGAATCCAGACGCGTCAGCGGTCCATTACCCCTTAGCCATGGCATATCGAGCCGTGGGCGACCGTGAACGTGCCGCCACACATCTACAACAACGCGGAGAGTCCTGGCCACCTCTTCCGGACCCATTGATGGCGCCGCTACGTGAGCTGCTGCGCAGTGTGACCGTATACGAGATCCGTGGGCGTGACGCGCTCCAAGCAGGAGACTGGTCTGCGGCAGCGGACGCGTTCCGTCAAGGCCTCGAACTGGAACCCAACGACCCGGCTCTCCGCCACGAACTCGGCACGGCTCTCTATGCCAGTGGCGATGTCGACAACGCCCAACAGGAATTTAGGACGGTCATTCGCCAGTCGCCAAACTTCGCCGATTCGCGTATTAGTCTCGCGACGATCCTGAGTCTGCACGGCAACTATTCTGAAGCAGTCGAGGAGTTCTCCCTCGCGCTCCGACACCATCCAAACTCAGTCGAAGGACGCTTTGGTCTCGCCGAAGTCTTACGCGTATCGGGACAAGTTGAAGCGGCTTTAGGAGAGTACGAGCGGGTCCTGAAGCTTGACCCAACGGTGGTCGAGGCCTGGGTGGGATTCGGGGCGGCACTCATCACCCTTGAGCGCTATCAGCAGGCCCGCGAGCTGCATCAAAACGCACAACGAGTCCACCCCAACCATCCACAGTTGCGGGCGCTCGCAGCACTTTTACCACCTACCTGAGCGTCACTGGAGTTCGAACAACCGGCGAAACTCTGCCCTCACCCTCCGTAATACGAACAACCTGATTCATTGGCACATTATGCAATGTTTGACGCGTTGCCGATGCCGGCCATATCACTTCGATCAGTTCAATAGCTGTGGCATCACCAAGACCCACCTCCTGCTGTACTGTCGATGACCCGAAACTACCGCCGGATGAGACCTGCCGGTGCACTTCTCTGCTCCCGCGCGGCGTCTCCAATTGAAGTCGGATCCGCGCCCCGAGTCCCGTGCGATTGGACTGTGTCCCCTCGAGCAGTAGCGTGACCCACTGATTACCGTGGCCAGGATTTTGGTAGAGCACGTTCTGATAGGTGTCACCGCTAAACCAGCCACCCATCACCTGCAACACGTCCTGGTCACCGTCGTTATCAACATCACCGAAGGAAATGCCGTGCCCCTTCTGGAGATGTCCGAAACCGCCAGACGTGGTGACATCCTGAAACATCTGCCCGTTGGAATTGCGAAACATTCGGTTTGGAACAAGCGCCCCAAGATCAGGCTGCCCAGTCCCCACGTAGAGGTCCAAGAAACCATCATTATCAAGATCGCCAAAATTAGCGCCCATGGCCAACAGGACCCGATCGAGTTGGACGGCGGTCGTCACATCCTGGAACGTACCATTGCCGTTGTTCTGATATAAGCGTGGTGTTCCATCCGGATCAAACGTCCCAAGATACCCTGCCGCCACCGCAGCTGCTCCAGATTCGTCAAAGCCTCCCACGAACAGATCCAGCCAGCCATCATTGTCGTAATCGAAAAACCAGGCGGGAAAGCTGGAAACCGGATTCGCAACACCTGCCTCCGCCGTCACATCCGTAAACCCGGTCCCGTCGTTTCGAAATAACAAATTCGATTGCCCAAAGCGGGAGACGTAGAGGTCGAGTTGCCCGTCATTGTTGTAATCACCCCACGCCGATCCCTTAACAACCCCCAAGACACCCAGGCCAAAGTCGCTGGCACGGTCGGTAAACGTTCCGTCACCGTTATTCTGATACAACTGCACCGGGTGGCTGCTGGTTCCCCAGTCTTCGTTGCCAATAAACAGGTCGACAAACCCATCGTTGTCAAAATCGCCCCACGCCGCCGTATGGGTGGGATGAAAACTGAGTAGGCCGCTCGCCGCGGTCACATCCTCGAAACTACCGTCTCCGAGATTCCGGAGCAATGAATTTGGGTACAAGCCCTGTTCGGCCAGCCACCCACCACGTAACACCAACACATCGGGCGCTCCGTCATTGTCATAGTCGCCGTGGGTCAGGTTGATTCCACCGATCTGCCCAGATAACCCTGCCGCAGCAGTCCGGTCGTCAAAACCACCCTGCCCATCATTCCTGAACAAGCGCAACTGATCACGAAGCCCCCACGACGAGACCATCACATCCTGGAATCCGTCCCCGTCGAAATCTTCCATAATGCTTCCCCCGGCCAGGCCAATCGTATCGAGACCGACATGAACCGCCACATCGGAAAACCGCGTAATGTCGTAATCGGAATCGAATACATCAGGAGCGATTAACCACTGCGAAGGCACCTGCTGGGGATAGCCTCCAACCGCCATATACGCAATGTTCAATAACCACTGACTCGCCAAATCCCCAGGGCGCGCTGTCAACCGCTCTGTCAAGGCTGCAACCGACCGGCGCGCGCCGGCCTGCAGTTGATGAACGCCGGCACGGTCAATCGGAAACAAACACGAGCTCGCCGCATGATTCAACACGCAGTTCTCTTGTTCACCTAGACGAAGACCGGTCAGTCCAATCGCTCCCTGCAAATCCGCTGCCGCTACTGCCTTCTGCGCCGGCGATGCCAAACCCGCCGGCATCTCGGTAATGGCCGGTGCCAGTGACTCCAACAACGCCAAGGCTTCATCACTCGCACCGGACTGTAACAACTCCCCAGCCAGACGAGTCTGCAAGATGTAGCGGTCCATCGGGTCATGGGTCGTACTGATTCGTTCACGCAACACCGGGATCAATCTGGGCCGGTTTGTTTCAAACACCGCTCTGACAGGCCGATCGACGTCGCGCGCTTCGGCTCGCTCGACCAATGCCTCCAGCGTGTCCACTGTTTGCAAACTACTGCGCTGCTGGTCACGAGCCTGGTGGGCCAAGGCTGGAAAGTCGAAAAACTCCCATTCGGAAAAAGCCATGACTCCTGCGCCCAACACTAACAACGCACCGAACAGCGTCAGAAGGGGTCTCTTAACAAACATTTCGCAAGTATAGCCGTGCAAAAAAAATGGCGCGGTCGAGGAATGTTCGTTCCTCGACCGCGCCTCGATACTGAGACAGTTTACAAGGACGCGAGCGCGTCCAACGTAAGTCGACTCTTATTTACCGATGTTATTCGTCCCGTCACCGCACATCCACTTGCAACCATCTTCGCGGACACGACGACTCGACGGCGTATTGTCATACACCTTACCATCGATAATCTTCATCCCAATAGCCGCCACGACGCCAATGGCAACCGCCATTAACACCTTCGACTTGCCACTCATGCCACCATCCTGCACTACTGCGGCACTGGACGAGTTCGCTGCGAGGCTCGGGTTTGCATCTGTTCGTACCAACTCCTGGGCTTGCCGTTTCGCTGAGCTGAGAATCGGCCCATCGGCCAAGGCTAGCGGCGCGGATGCCAGGGAGATGATCAACGTAAACAACACTGTGCGTTTCATAATGTCTCCTTTCCCTGGTCCTTAGAAGTTGACCTGTGCGTAGAACTGGAGCAACCGGGCATCAAGAACGGTCAACGGTGTCAGGAACCTACCACCGACACGGTTGATCATCGTCAACACCGGATTGTTATTCAACGCATTGTAAAGGTCGATACTGGTATCCAGTCGAATTCCCGACATGTTGAACGTGCGGGTAAACCGAATATCCAATTGACGCAGGCGGTCAGTAAACACCGAATTCAATGGGTTGATGTTCACAACCATTGAGTTCGCGTTCAGTGGGTCCGTTCTGTTCGGGTCCACAAACACCGCATCGTCTCGGGCAACACCCATCGTGGGGTTCACAGCCTGACCCGGTTGGTCACGCCAAATCCAAGCGAAGTTGAAGTCGCCAGGAATCGGATAGCTGCCACGAATCCGGAAGTCTGCCAGGTCACCCCACTGCCGCACGGTGTTGCAGAAGTCTGAGGAGAGCTGGTTGCCGCCGGTCAGGTGGAAATTTCCGTCCATCTCACGAGGCTGATTCGGGATATCGATCGTGTAGCAGACGCTTTGTGTCTGCTGCCCAACGTCAATTCCGCCGGCCAGGGTGGCACCGTTCGCGAATCGTCCATCCAGGCTGAACACAAATCCTTCCCACTTCTTAACGTGGTCGCCATAGGTTGACGCGGTGGTGTTGATGTTGTTGAACGCCCCGTATTTGGCGCTGCTGACGTCGTAGTAGCCACACTGTTGGCCACCAGCCCGTGCGCCGAAGAACGCATCGTTCGGAATCGGCACGCAGAATTCATCAAAGTCAGACGGTTCAACCGCGATGTTGTCTTTCACACGGAAACCACCCGCCCAGTTGCGATTGTAGTTCGCACTGATCGAGAACCCATCGAAGAGTTCGTGCTGGATTTCCAGCAAGAAGTCCCACAGATACGTGCGGTTCTGATTGGTGATATCACGGTGGAATAACTCGTTCTCAACCCCACGATAAGTGCCATCGTCGATAAGCGTGGCATTGAAATTTCCGAAGTTATTATTCGACATCGGCCCCAATTCACCGTTAGCCACGCGAGAGGACGCGTCGCCATCGATTTCAAAGTCACCGTCGTCATCATTCCAACGCCGGTTAACCACACGCACCGAAGAGGTGAACGGGTGGAACTGACGCGTGAAGTCACTTCGACTCAGCTCAAGGTAGCGTCCAAGGGACACCTTGAGTGCCGTCCGGCCAGTGCCGAACAGGTCATAGGACATGCCAAGACGTGGATTGATATCTTTCCACTCAGGCACACCAGACAATTCGTCAACGCTCCGCGCCGGAATGGCGGCATTCGCGCCGCTTCCCGCGCCGAGTGACGCAGCCGGATAGCCCATCGTCAACCAGTCGAACCGCAGTCCGAGGTTGATCGTCAATCGGTCGAGCGTCCATGCATCCTGCGCGTAGAGGCCGATTTCATGATTCGCGCGCTCTTGCTGGAAGAACGGCGACGCATGATAGAGAAGCGCAAAGGGAACCGGGTTATCAAGATCGCCCAACACCATGTAGGACAGATTGTCCGGTCCAGTCACGGAACGAGATTCGTCGTTGAACCCCTGACCATCCGTCAACCCAATCTTCATGTTGTGCGAACCGGTCACGTACGAGAGGGTGAAATACTGCTCACCACGACCCGTTCGCGCCTGCGGCGCAATCATGACAAACGGCGCACCATACTGGAAGCCTTGCGAGAGGTTCCGCATGTTGCGGTCAACGCCGTCACGAACCGCTTCAGACGAGTTGAAGTTAACCCAGTTTGTCGTCTGCCAACCCCAACCAGCTTCAAGTAGAACACGGCTGGTAACCGGGTTAGTCCACGTGCCCTGGATCACGCCGGCGGGATACCAATCCCATCCGGTCTCGTACTCAATCGAGTTCGAGCCCGTGAATCCCGTGGTGCACCGGCAGTTCTTTTGGACGTCGCCAAAGAACCCAAACCGATTCCGCTCGCTGGCCTGATACGTCAGCCGTAATGCGTGCGTCCGGTTCCAGTCAAAGTTCGATGCCGGTCTCGACCGGTCAAACTCATGCTACCGAGTGAACTCGGACGTCTCACCCTGGCGTTTGTTATGGAAAGCGCCGGGCATCAGACTCGACGTGCCCCACCGAGCAACCGATCCGAAGAACCACAATTTATCCTGTACCAGCGGGCCACCAACCGTGGCACCAATCCGGTAGACACTCTCAACCTCGCCGGAGGTCAGACCGTACTCGGTCAGGTCCGCATCGCCAAGAATGTTCTCACCCTGCATCGATGCGCCAGAATATTTGGTATTAATCGTGCTCGTAAAGGTATTACTACCCTCGCGCGCAATCGCGTTCAAGGAGGTGCTACCAGAGCCGTTTTCAGCGCCCATACCGGTGATCTCAAGCTGCAATTCACCAATCGTGTCACTGTTGCTGATGTAGCCAACACCGGACGCAGACCCAATGAAATACTGATTACGGAAGCCATTGAAGGCCGCTCGCGTTCCATCCTTACCGTGGTAGTTCTGATACTGCCCTTGGGCAGACCACGTGTCGCGCGTGCCACCAACGTCTGCACCGGCACCCTGGAATCCAGGAGTCACCGAGGCCAACGTCTGAAGGCCAATGTTGGCGGTGGGCAGAGCTTCAATCTCTTCCTGTGGCAACGTTCGCTGTTGACGAACCGTCTGGACGTCAACCACTGGCGCTGCACCGGTGACGGTAATGGTCTCTTCGACCGCACCGACAGCCAACTCGACATCGACACCAGCCGTAAACCCAGCACTAATGTCAATTCCGTCACGCAGGACCGTTGAAAATCCTGGCAACGTGAACGTCACCGTATACGGACCTGTCGGCAAGTTCGAAGCAAGGTAACGACCCTCGCCATCGGTGAAAGCCACCTGTGTCCCACCAATTAAGGCGGGACTGCTGACTTCAACCGTAACACCTGGTAATGCACCGCCGGTCGTGTCAGTGACCTGACCAGCGATACTACCCGTTTGCTGAGCCCAAGCGGCCGGAGCCACCAGAAGCATCGCAACGAGTGCGACGAGCCCCAGACCAACGGGGCTAGTAGTAAAGGTCCTTCGCATCAGTATTCCTCCTTGGGCAGTGCGTCTATATTAAAAGGCCCCAGTTGTGCCCAATGAAATCAAAAAGTACTGGTGCCCAATTCCTCTGCCATCAAAGTCAAACCCAGAACTGAGACGCAAACGTAGCCCCCAGCCAAGAGACACTCCTCCGGCAAACGTGGCATTATAGTGCAAGTCACGTTCCAGTATGACAACATTTCTAAAAAAAATGAAAAGTCGGAGTTTTTTTTCTTAAACCGTTGTAAATAATGCAGTTACATACTAAGTGCAGATGGTGTGTAGTTCTTTCAGCCAACTGTAGTTACGAGAAATGATTCAAAACATTGGTTTTGTCCATTAATTTGGATCATTTGGGAAATTTTGAGCAGGCCAGAGAATTACAGTAGTCCTACAGTCTCTCAAAAGTTTAAGGATGCGGTTAAAAACTCGCGGTGGCAACGAGGTCTCTCTAACCGCTTTGCTATAATGCGGCCCGCATGAGGGGTATTCCCTAACTGGCTTCATCCCTCACAGTGGTCTAACCGCTTGACCTAACTGGTTGTATGGAAACGTCTTAGTTGCCCGGTTTGCCACCAACTACTATTCGTGGAAGCATTGTCACGGGCTAGGCACAGATAGCGGAATTTTTTCGGCAACCACAGCGTCAAACATTAATTAGGAGTCCTCGATGTTGAATGCTCGTATCACAGTCCCAACTCCACAAAACGAACCGGTGCTGAATTACGCACCAGGTTCACAGGAAAAGGACACTCTCAAGGCCCAACTTCAGCGATTTTCAGACGACCAAATCGAGATTCCCTTGATTATTGGTGGACACGACGTCACCACCGGAGACCTTGGCAAGTGCGTGTTGCCCCACGACCACCACAAGGTCATTGCTACCTACCACAAAGGCAATACCGAAACGGTCAACCAGGCAATCGCCGCGGCAGCGGCGGCCAGGGAACAATGGGCGGCAATGCCGTGGGAAGCCAGAGCGTCAATCTTCCTGAAAGCAGCTGAACTCTTGGCCGGAAAGTATCGACCGGTGATCAATGCGGCGACCATGCTCAACCAAAGTAAGACTGTGTTGCAGGCCGAAATTGACGCCGCGTGCGAATTGATCGACTTCTGGCGGTTTAATGCCTCTTACCTGCCAGAGATCTATGAACAGCAACCGGCAAGTGCGCCCGGAATATGGAACTACGTTGAGTATCGACCACTCGAAGGCTTTGTATTTGCCGTCACACCCTTCAACTTCACGAGTATTGCAGGTAACCTCCCGACCAGCCCCGCCTTAATGGGCAACACGGTGATATGGAAACCGGCTTCTACAGCAGTTTACGCCGCCTATTGGTTGATGCAGCTTCTTAAAGAGGCGGGCTTGCCAGACGGCGTGATTAACATGGTGCCTGGCAGCGGGGGGCAAATCGGTGAACCCGCCATGAATCATCCAGACTTGGGGGGTGTGCACTTCACTGGAAGTACCGAAGTATTCCAGGGTATGTGGCAGACCGTGGGTGCGAATATCGCAACCTACAAGAGTTATCCACGAATTGTCGGCGAGACTGGCGGGAAGGACTTCATTTTTGCTCATGCCTCGACTGATCCGGACGAACTGGTAACAGCACTGGTTCGCGGTGCCTACGAATATCAGGGGCAAAAATGTAGCGCGGCCAGCCGGGCCTATATTCCTCAGAGCATCTGGAACACACACGGTGACCAACTATGTCAGCAGGTCGACTCCATCACGTACGGCGACGTTTGCGACTTTACGAATTTCATGGGCGCCGTGATCGACCGTGCTTCGTATTCGTCACTCAGGGGACATATCGAAACAGCGCAAGCAGATGCGGATGCGGAGGTGATTTGTGGTGGTGATTGTGATGATCGAACGGGGTTTTTTGTTGCACCAACGATCATTCAAACCCGTAACCCCCACTACAAGACGATGGAGACCGAACTGTTTGGTCCGGTATTGACTGTTTACGTCTATGCAGACAACGCCTATGAAGACACGCTGGATCTCTGTAACACCACATCACCATACGCGTTGACCGGAGCAATTTTCGCCAGAGATCGTCAGGCGATCAATCTCGCTTCCGACACGTTACGCCACGCGGCCGGAAATTTCTATATCAACGACAAACCAACGGGAGCCGTGGTTGGACAGCAACCGTTCGGTGGCTCGCGAGCATCAGGCACTAATGACAAGGCCGGAAGTTATCTCAACTTGACCCGTTGGGTCAGCACCAGAACCACAAAAGAAAACTTCATTCCGCCAACTGACTACCGCTACCCACACATGGATGAAAAATAAACTCAATCGGTTCAAAATTACACAGTCAGAGACGTAGAGTGCGAAACAGAAAGACGCGGAGACAAAAACGGGACACTGATACCCGTTGAGCCCCTGCCTGAAACCCAGGAACTCAGACGAACTGGCGCGTGATCACCGCAAGAGCGGCGACCGCCGCAAGAGCAAGAACCGCGGCACGGGTATAACCACGGTCGATGACTGGCGACGTCCAACGCGAAGCCCAAAAACCAAGCAGCACTCCGGGCACAATCACCAGCGTCAGTTCAATTTCCTCCTGGCCAAAACGCCCTACCCAACGCAGTGCCAGCAATGACATGACCGTTCCGACCCAGAAAAAGCTCGACATGGTTGAACGAAGACGAGACCCCGGGGCATCCTGATACACCAGTGCCATCGGAGGACCTCCGATCGAGGCGATCGTGCCCATAAGCGCTGACAAAACACCGGCACTCAATAACACCTCACGTCTTGGTTCTAGTCGCAGGTTCGATCCACTCATAGCCACCCCTAGTAACACCAGTCCACCGAAGACCAGTCCCATCAAATCCACTGGAAGTGACGCTAAGATCATCGCAGCTAACACGGTGCCCAGTAACCGACCGGTCACCGCCCACCGAAGGCCTTGAATATCAATAGCATGGCGTTCTCGCAGAATCAGGAACGTGGTCAACACCCAAGTCGCAAGAAGAATCGGTGCCGGCACAAAACGCTCATCAATGAGAATCAAAATGGGCGAAGCGAACAGGCCCATCCCAAATCCCACTGACCCCTGAAGGGTTGCGCCAACGAAAACTGTAAGGCTGCAAAGCCCAATATCGAAATAGGACAACTGTGTGTCAACTTCTGGAATCAGTTCGGCGTTCAGAAATTCCGTTCATAATGCCAGCCACCGTCGACCATCCAGAGCCGGTGGCGCGCCCCTGTCTTATCTAAGTCGCAACCCCCACCTTCGTAGGCCACATCCTGCTCGTAAATCGCGACACATCCGCCCGGCACATCATGCAAGCAACCAAGAAGCCGTTCCGGCGGCCACTCGCGAACAGCCGTAAGGGCGGCGCCAACGTCGGCGTACGCCGCCAGTCGAGTGGTCAGCGCAAACGTAGGTGCCGCGAGTCGCATTGTTCCGGCCGCTTGGGCATTCAACGCGTCAACGGGGCGAAGCCAGCGATACGCGTGAATCTCCTGGCCGTCGATTTGAACACGGGAGCTTCCAACTTCACCAACAAAGAACCATGTCGAAAAACGGATCGGACTGTCGAGCGGCGTGGTCCAGTGAACAGCGACTTCGAGTTCGTCTGGCGACATTTCAAGGCCCGCCTCCTCAGCCGCTTCTCGCACAGCCGCTTGCTTGGCAGTTGTTATGGCACCAGCAGCATCCCCGTCACGGCAGTCGCCAGGGTCAACTCTGCCTCCGGGAAACACCCAGTAGCCTCCATGAAACGCCAGTTCAGTATTACGCCGCAGATACAGAACACGAGGACCATCCGGTGCCGCATGAAAAACCATGACCGACGCCGCAAGTCGGGGCGTCACCGGAACGTTCTGCACTTACATTCCGTCGGCCGGAGCGATGGTGCCGTACATCATGCCGCCATATTCACCATGGTCCCAAGTGCCTGCGTAGCGATTGTCGTAAAACACCACCCGCGCCCCGAACTCATCACCAAGACCAGGAATAGAAAAGTTCGTGATCGAAACCATCGGTGTATCACCAGCCCAGACCAGAGGCACCACGACGGGAAGTGTCACGTCGACACGTCCGTACTTGACCCGTGCGTCGAAGCGCCAGCGATCGCCTTCAAGCTTCGTGACCTGAGAAATTTCATAGCGTTCTGGTAGCCCATCGCGTCGTTCGCGACCTTCGATGGTAAAGTGACCAACCAACACGACATTCCGCATCTGCTCTGTAAACTCGCGCTCAAGTTCCGTTAGCGACGCAACCGGAACTGCTTGTCCGGACCCCGTGGCTGAAAAGAACCACCCGAGTCCAAAACCTCCCAACAATATCGCAACCCCGCCAACGAGTTTCAGTATCTTCCGCATTTATATCAGCCGACCTTTCTAGTGAAACAGGACAGCAAAGCTGTCGACCTGTTCACTATCGCCTTGGAACGTCCTTACTTTTCAGCGAGTCGCGCGGTGCGCCAACGCAGCCAGTGGTCAGCCAAAACCAGCGCGACCATGGCTTCGGCCATCGGTACAAACCGGGGAAGCAGACAGGGGTCATGCCTGCCTTTCGTACTAATCGTAGTTCGGTCGCCGGTTGCCGTAATCGTTTCCTGTTCAATCGGAACGGAACTCGTCGGTTTTACCGCTGCTCGAATCACGATTGGCATTCCAGTAGAAATACCACCGAGCATACCGCCGTGGCGATTGGTACGGGTCGACACGCCTGTACCATCGCGGTAAAAAACATCGTTGTTATCAGTGCCCGTCAAGCTCGCACACGCAAATCCAATGCCGTACTCAACACCGAGAACGGCCGGTAGACTGAATAACGCCTTGCCGATATCCGCCTTGAGCTTATCGAAGACCGGCTCCCCCAGACCCGCCGGAACACCAGTGACCACAACTTCGGCCACACCACCAATAGAATTTTGGTCTGTGCGAACCTTCTCTATCAGGGACACCATTTCGGCAGCCTTCTCAGGATCCGGACAGCGGACAATATTCGGTTCGCCTCCGGGCAACTTTTCGACCTCGGCCAAAGTAATAGACGCAGGATCAGCAATGTCTGCAACAATGTCGCCGACCTGAGTCACATACCCAAGAACCTGCCCACCACACTCCGCCGCAATCAGCTTCTTCGCCACCGCACCCGCAGCCACCCGCACGGTGGTCTCGCGAGCGCTCGAACGCCCACCGCCGCGATAGTCACGTCGACCATACCGCGCATCGAAACTATAATCCGCATGCCCAGGGCGGTATTTATCTTTGATGTCTTCGTAATCACGGCTTCGTTGGTCCTTGTTGCGAACGAGAATGGCAATGCTCGTTCCAGTTGTTCGACCGTCGAAAACACCGGACAAAATTTCAGGTTCATCAGGCTCATCGCGCTGACTCACGATCGCGCTCTGACCCGGACGTCGTCGTGCCAGATCGCCCCGCAAATCATCTTCGCTTAACGCAAGCCCTGCAGGACATCCGTCGATAATGACCAAATTCCCAGGGCCATGGGCCTCCCCGGCCGTCGTCACACGAAACACCTGTCCGAAACTATTTCCTGCCATCAGCTACTCTGATCCTTCTCGTAAATGCTCTGTAAAGAACTGTAGCATCTGCTCCCAGCACTGCTTGGCATACACCGCGTGAAACACCCGATGGCGGGTGTCATTAAAAAATCCGTGGTCGGCTCCTTGAAGAATTCTTATGGTGCTCTGTTTACCGGCGTCGCTTAAATCTCTTTCAAGCTGTTGGGCCACATCAGGCGACACCGATTGATCGTCTTCCGCAAAAAATCCGAGAAATGGTGCCCGAAGTTGAGTTAGATCGGGCTTAACATTCGGATGAATTCCATAGAAATCTACACATGCCCCCACCCGGGGATTAGCGCAGGCAGCATACAGTGCCAGTTGCCCACCCATACAAAACCCCACGGTGCCAGCCGTCCCGCCCGTCACATCATCCCGCCCCAGTAAATAGTCGACAGCACCTCTGAAGGTTTGCTCAGCGGATTCAATTTCCAAAGCCATCATCAACTTACCGGCTTCGTCGGGACTATCCGTGGTCTGACCGTCGTAAAAGTCCGGTGCCAAAGCGACAAATCCTTCTCCGGCAAACCGATCGACTACATCCTTGATGTGATCGACGAGCCCCCACCATTCCTGAATGACGATCAGCCCAGGACCGGAACCCGATTCCGGTGTTGACAGATAGCCGCTGCCGGTTTTGCCGTTGACTGGAAATCGAACCACGGGAATACCGGTCAGAATATCACAGCGAGCCGAATCTCTCCGTCATCCGTTAACGTGGCAACTCCAGTGGGAGGGCTTGTATAATCTCGCCGTTCTCGCTCAGAAAACTAATACTGGGATTGCCGTCCTCCGCAACTCCAACAACTAGTCTCATCTGCTGCGCATCGGCCATATTCAGCACGGCGGTCTGCTCCCGCACCCCGAAAGCCGCTCGAACTCGCCCCTGCTCGTGCAGTGTCAGTAATGGGGCTCCAGTAGAATCCACGGTCATCGCAAGACTTTGACGACCTTCGCTGTCGAACAAACCAAAACTCGGGGAACCAATCTCATTCAACTGCAATCGTGCACGACTCCGCCCTGCTTCGAACAGGCTAACAAAAGGACTTCCGCCGACCGCGCCCAATACACCACTTTGGTTCCTTTCATCGCCAACAATAACCAAGCCATCGCTGCCCTGCACCAAGGCAGTCAAACGACTTTCTCCCGATCCGTCCAGCAATCGCACAAGAGGGGTGTCGGTCTCATCAATTCCAACGAGACTCCTCACTTGCCCCGCCGAGTCGTAAAACGAGAGTGAAGTCATGCGTCGTTCATCCTGACCGGCGAGCACGGCTCGGAGGCGTCCCTGGGTGTCAACAATATTGACCTGGCTGGCCGTCACTACCTGTGGCTGCTGCGCCTGCACAGTAATCACCGACGACGTGACAGCCACTTGACCGGCCATCCCACCAAGAAATGACGCGAAGATGAGCGCAGCGAACAGCAGCGTCCTGTGAAACCACATGTCAATTTCTCCTTAACAAAAAGACCACTCCAACATCACTTAGTAAAAGTGGTTGTCATAGGCGACCACGTCTAATCGAACCCGACGAATGCACGTCCTCGAGTCTCTGGCCCCATCCAAATCATCAATGCTACGGCTAATCCCGATGCCACAATCGCGAGTTGCATCGCCTCAGTCAACGTCATTCCAAGATCCTGTAACTGGCCAAGTACCAGTGGCATCAGCGACCCCACGGCCGCTCCCACATGGTACGACAAACCTGGGCCAACACCCCGAACTCCAGTTGGAAAGCGCTCAGTAAGATACGATGGCGCCATGCCCCAAATACCAGCCCCCATGCTGCCCATGAGGAGCGCCCCAAACCACAGCACGCCGGTGTTCTGACCAGCCAAGAAGAGCGGAACCGCAGCAACGCCAATCAGAGCTGACAACGTTACAGCCCCACGGCGACCCAGCCGTCCCTCGGAGGCCCGCCCCCAGGCCGCCATTCCAAGAATCGCGCCAGCATTAAATGCAATGAGGTAGCCCAGCGGGTCTCGACCAAGTTCAAGTAGAAAAGTGGGATACCAAAAAGTAATCGAATAATACGAGCACATAAAGACAATCATTAAAAGAGACGTCTGGACCGTCGTGGCCAATAGATCACCACGAAAGAGCCGAAGTAACGACCCGCCCTCATCGACATGACGATGTCCGACCTGCGCCAATTGTTTCTGTCTGGCAAGCCACACGGGACTTTCACTAACGCCCGTGCGAATCCACAACACGAGCAGTGCCGGAACGACACCAATCCATAGCATGACGCGCCACGCGATCGTTGAAGAGTCTGACTGGCTCAACGGATCTGAAAACTCACTGAACACGGGGTAGATGAAGTGAAACGTAAGAGCGGAAAGAATGAAGCCCCAGTACCACCCGCCTTGCAACAATCCAGACGCGAGGCCCCGATACCGAGCCGGCCAGTGCTCCAATGCCAAAGGCATACCGGCTGCCCACTCACCTCCCATACCGATGCCGAACAGTGCGCGAAATGCGAACAACATGGCATAAGACGTCGAAAATCCACTGAGAAACGCGAAGATGGAAAACCACAAGATAGAGAGCATCAGTGGAAGCTTGCGTCCCCAGCGGTCAGCCGCCATACCTGCACCCAGTCCACCGACAAGTCGAAAAAGCAACGTCACCGTACCCAGGGCCCCGGCTAAAGCCCGATCAACCGAGAAGCTATTCTGGATGTCGATCAAGACGAACGTCATGATCGTAAAGTCGAATCCATCAAGTAGCCAACCGAAGAACGTTGCAAGGAAGGCCTTCCACTGCGGCTTGCTGATCTCACGATACCAAGGAAGGCTGGCGTCAGAATTCATCACGGTAGAGAGCAAATGCCAATAGAAGGCTGGCGTCGCACAGGCTCAACAGACAGCAGCTCACTGTGACTGTTCTCTCGCCGGTAGAAACTGCCAGAGAGGCACGTCTTGTTCCTACGGTTCGACTACAACTACATCGGATGCAGAATCTGTAGTACTTCGTAGATGCGCGTCACGGCTCTCGGATCAACGTTCCGAACACGTTCTCCGTACACTGAGGCGTGGTCGCTCATGTCAACCCTCGCGACCGTTTGGTCGACGGACAGCCCCTCAGTTCGAAAATCTGACACCTGTTGCCAAAAGTCTCGAAGATAACTCTGTAATGTTTCAATTTGCTCACGTTCACGGAAAGGCGTCCCGTGACCAGGAACGATCACGTCGAAATCCAATCCTTTTAAACGCTGAAGACTAGCCGGCCACTCATTAACAAATCCATCCCCCATGAATGGCAGCGCGGCAGCACCTGGCTGTCCGACGAAAAAATCGCCAGTAAAAACGATCCGTTCTTCAGGTAAAAACACCATGGTATCGCCGGCAGTATGACCTCTCCCAACAAAGTGCAACTGCACTTCTCGACCGCCCTTCACTAACTTCATCATGTCTCGATATGTAACGTTCGGCGCCTTGGGATCTGTCTCTTGAATCGCATTCCAGTGAGCCTCACTTACACGCAACTGAACTTCAAGTCGTGCACGCTCATCGGAATCCTCCGCCGCAGAAATGGCCGCCTCAAGTTGTTCAATCTGACCCGGAATGATTTCTGAGAATGACCGGTTTGTTCTTTGGTCCAAGACATTCGACAGATGTTGGTCACGTACGTACTCGTGACCGAGTATCTCAACATCGTCACCAAATATCTGATTTCCATGCGCATGATCAAAATGAAAATGTGTATTGAACACATACCGAATGGGCTTATCCGTTACCTCTGTCTTGATTTCTGCTACAAGTTTTCTAGCAGCTGCCGGTGAAACGCTTGTGTCAACGAGCATTGCATGGTCATCATTGACGATCACCAAAGAATTGCTAAAGGTTGTCATGGCACCGGTTCCAGTAGCGAAGTACACCCCATCCGCGATTTCTTCAAACTGATAGGCAGCTCTTCCGTCAGTAGGATCGGTCTCTTGAGCAGTTACCCATAGCCCACCGATGATCAAAACTATGGCCACTGCCATTCCGCTCATCACGACCTGTCGTTTCGTTTTCATCACCTTAGTCTCCTCAGTCACTAACTACATCTCGCTAGAGAACGACCGCCAACAAAAAACGTGCCGTGTAGTGCTCGCTTTCGCTCCGAGCGTCAACTTCCACGCCAATCAGATTGATTGGCTCTATCGGGCGGAGGCCTTGGCCTCACTACCTTTCCCGTGTGTGGCGCCATTCTAACAGCAGCGTCGCGAAAGGAACGGCAGCCAACTGATATACCATGGCAACTGCACACAATGTCGAGACTGCCTACCGTCGGGTCGCATGCACCAGCGTTTACGTTGCGTGGTGACAGAAACCAGGAATATCCGTTCCCGGCTGCAACTGACGCCCAGGCAGAGCTTCTTGTTTTTCTGAAACACGACTGCGCGACCTGTTCGATGATAGTGCCTGTCGTTGAACACCTATATCAGGCCACGGAACGCAGTGACCTGCGGATCCTCGCGATCTCCCAAAGCAGTGGGGACGACACTGCGGCTTTCCTAGAACAGAACCGTTTAACCTTTCCAACAGCTCTTGACGTGGACCTTACAGTCTCAGACCACTACGGCTTTGATGCGGTTCCCGCATTGGTATTGACGGCTCCAACTGGTGCGGTTCTCGGTAGTGCAGAAGGCTGGTCAAAGTTGGCGTGGACCCAACTGCTCGGCGAGATTGCCGCACGATGCTCTTTCGTGCCAGATGCAAACACCATCCTTACTGCTGCAATCGAAGATCTTCCAGAAACCCGACCCGGTTGCGGTTCTCGCACCCACGAACCAGAGGTTGCGTCACGCTTGGCGGCAAGTCGCGGCCGAACATTGCTAGCCGCACGTCGGGTCAATATTCCGGTTCGGCAGGACCCATTCGAATTCATGGTTGACCGCGGATTGACAGACGGCCTACCAGTGGTACCACCCACTGAACAGAAGGTGGTCGAGATGTTAACCGGAACCTCTCGGACTCCATCAGAGATCGTTGCCGAGGTCCCACCGAATCTCGCAGCCGTTACAGTCGAAAAAGTTGCCGTAAACGCGGTGATGGCTGGCTGCCGTCCTGAGTACCTTCCCGTTGTCCTAACCTCACTTGAGGCGGCTTGCTCAGACCAATTCAACCTTCACGGCGTGCTGGCCACAACATATTTCGCCGGACCAGTAGTCGTCGTGAATGGGCCGATTCGTCGTGAAATCGGACTGAACTGTGAAGGAAACGTTTTCGGACAAGGCTCACGGGCCAATGCAACTATCGGCCGCGCGTTACAACTGGTGGTGCGGAATGTTGGAGGCGGCAAACCCGGTGAAGTGGACATGTCGACTCTAGGACAACCTGGAAAATTCACCTGTTGCATCGGTGAGTACGAAGAAGCCAGTTGTTGGGACCCCCTTCATGTCGAACGAGGTTTTTCACAGTCAGACAGTACCGTCACAGTCTTTGCCGGTGAATCACCGCGAGCAATCCGAGATCAACTGTCCCGCAGTGCGGGTTCTCTGGCTACCAGTATCGCGTTAGCACTTGAATCGGTCGCTCACGTCAAGCTCCACGCAATGGGTGAAGTAATGCTCGTAATCTCACCCGAACATGTTCGGACGTTCGAGCAGGACAACTTTTCAAAACTCGACCTCCGGAACTGCATTCAACAAGTGACAGCCCGTCCCCTGCAAGAACTTCTACCAGACTCGGTCTGCGAAAAGGGTATGTTAGCCGCAAGCCTCCCTCAATCCTGGCGTACTCCTGACGGCCAACCGACACCAGAGGCACGCACCCGTAAGGTGCCGAAGTTTGCACGCGCAGACGACATTATCATCGTGGTTGCCGGAGGAACGGCTGGTAAATTCTCCGCGGTCCTTGGTGGGTGGGCATCTGGGGGCGCCGGGTCCACGTCCGTTACGAAACAAATCGTGTTCTAAGTCTGTGAGACGTATACTCACGTAGGTAATCCCAAGTCAGGAAACCTAGATTGTGAGTCAACCAAATAGCCTGACCATCCTAGACCCGACTGACGAAACAAACCCGATGGTAAGGGTGTTGGCTCCGCGCCCACCCACTCTCACTGGCACTGTGGGCGTCATCGATATCTCAAAACCGCGCGGCGACGTATTCTGCGACGAACTTGAAATTCTTCTTCACAAACAGTTTCCGGAGGTGAACGTAATTCGCCTGCGAAAACCAACTTTTACCAAGCCCAGCCCTCGCGACCTTAGGCTAGAAATCATCCGCCGTTGCTCGGGCGTTATCCAAGCACTTGCCGATTGAGGCTCATGTACGTCATGCAGTGTGCATGACATGGTCGACTATGAGTCTCGTGGCATTCCGTCAGTCATGGTAGCTACGTCTGAATTTGTGAATGCAGCCGAATATCAGGCGGCGGCATTAGGAATGTCGGGGGTCGCCAGACAAGCCGCATATGTGACACACCCGATTCAAGACGCGACCGATACCGAAATACGATCTAAAGCACAAAACAACTTCCAAGCAATCGTGCACGCACTCATCCGGCAGGATCTACCAACGAAAAGTGGATGACCGAGAACAAGCGCGTTTCCGTAACACTCATTTTGTCCACGACATCCATTGACCTCGAAATAACCAACTGCTCCGTCAATCCAACCTCAATGGTAAAAGGACATTAGGAAGTGTCTGAAACAGTCACACTCACTCATCAGGAAGACATCGCTGTCATTACGCTAGACAATCCACCGGTCAATAGTCTGAGTTTTGAAGTACGCGACGCTCTCAAACAGAAACTAGACCACGTCAGACAGGATGCCACATGCGAAGCACTCGTAATCATCGGAGCCGGTCGTATGTTCAGTAGCGGCGCTGACATCGGCGAATTCAACCAATCTCCTCCTCCAGATACACCTAACCTGCCACGAGTCATCGATGATCTTGAGAACTCGTTAAAACCTGTCGTTGCGGCAATTCACGGCGTGGCGGCAGGTGGCGGACTCGAGTTGGCATTGGGCTGCCATTATCGAATCGCTTCGCCAACCACTCGGCTTGGACTCCCTGAAGTCACGCTCGGGTTTGTTCCTGGCGCTGGAGGCACGCAACGACTCCCTCGGCTCGTCGGCCTCGAACGTGCACTTGACATGATTGTGAGCGGCCGATTGGTGCCAGCTCACGAGGCCCTCGCCTCGGGTGTCATTGACGAAATTGCCGAGGACAACCTCGGTGTTGCCGCCGTTACCTTTGCCCGAAAATTAATTGGCAAAACGAACGCGGTCCGAAGAACAAGAGACCTTGATGCACATCTCAGACTTAAGAAGGACCATTCGTCAGTTATTGCCGATTTTCGCACAAGAATGGCTCGTAAGGCACGTGGCTTTGAAGCGCCCTATGCCTGTGTCGAGTGTATCGAAGCGGCCGTCACGCTACCGTTTTCAGATGGACTTCAAAAGGAACGACAAATCTTTCAGAAACTTGTGACATCTGACCAGGCAAAGGCTCAACGCCATGTTTTCTTCGCTGAACGCCGGGCCGGAAAAATAAAGGACGTTCCCAAAAACACACCGACAACGGTCATCGCAAGCGCCGCCGTCATCGGCTGCGGCACGATGGGAGCTGGAATCGCCATGACACTGGCCAATGCTGGAATTCCGGTTACTGTGCTTGAGACTTCCCAGCAATCACTGCGCAAAGGACTCGACGCTATTCACCACACGTACAGGGCCACCCTGTCAAAAGGACGACTGTCTCAAACCGATCTGGACGAGCGGATGGCACGAATCAAACCCACACTGCACTATGACGACGTGCGTGACGTCGATATCGTCATTGAGGCAGTGTATGAAAACCTCGACGCTAAACGAAAGGTGTTTCAAACACTCGACAGAGCGTGCAAACCAGAAACGATTCTAGCCACGAACACCTCAACCCTCAACATCAATGACCTCGCAGCCGTAACGAAGCGTCCAAACAAGGTCATCGGCACGCATTTTTTCAGTCCGGCCAACGTCATGCGACTGATGGAAAATGTCCGCGGCACGGAAACGTCAAGAGAAACGATTGCCACTGTCATGCAATTATCAAAACGTCTCGGAAAAGTAGGGGTCCTTGTTGGCGTCTGTGACGGCTTCGTGGGTAACCGTATGCTCTACGCCTATCGACGCCAAGCGGATTTCTTACTTGAGGAAGGAGCTCTGCCAGTCCAGATCGATAAAGCGGTCTATGACTTCGGCATGCCTATGGGACCGTTTCAAATGGCCGATCTCGCAGGTCTCGATATAGGATGGCAAATTAGAAAACATCAGGCGGCGAATCGACCTGCCCACCTCCGATACTCCCCCATCGCCGACCGAATCTGTGAACTCGGCCGGTTTGGTCAGAAAACGAAAGCTGGGTGGTATCGATATGAACCTGGCAGTCGTACACCGATCGTCGACCCAATCATCGACAAACTCATTAGTGATGTGTCAGCCGAGCTTGGTATCGTCAGACGATCGATCGATGACACAACCATTATTTCGCGGTGCTTTTATCCGCTCATCAATGAAGGCGCCAAGATCCTGGCAGAAGGTGTGGCTTTGAGGCCCAGTGATATCGACGTCGTGTGGATTTATGGGTACGGGTTCCCAGCGTATCTGGGTGGACCCATGTTCTGGGCGGACCGCCTTGGTTTAGCCGCGGTCTACGACACTATGAAACGCCTGCACGAAGAACATGGGGAATGGCTTAAACCAGCGCCCCTCTTGCAACAACTTGCGCAGGACGGAAAAGGCTTCAGCGACCTCGAGTAACGTATGCGACTCGAGTCGTCGATGAAACGAAAGACAGAAAACTAACAGCGCTTCAGGGAAAGAAGAATGAAGATCAACCTTGCCTACGGTCGTGGACGCCTACAAATAGACTGCCCGAACAACCAAACGACAGTGCTTGAACCCACCTATATTGACGGACTATCGAATCAATCACAGGCCGTTCAACACGCACTTCGCAACCCTGTTGGAACGCCTCCTCTGCGGGAACTCGTGCAACGACACCAGACTGTGGCGATATCTATCTGCGATAGCACACGGCCGATGCCGAGCCACACGGTACTACCGGAAATACTCGCCGAACTGTCACACGTTCCGACCAGTAACATCGTCGTACTTGTCGCCACTGGAACCCATCGTCCCACCACGACAGAAGAATTACGAGAAATGCTCGGCACACACCTCGTCAATGAATTGAGAGTCGTCAATCATGATGCGTTCGACCAGAGCGGTCTACGACAGCTACCGGATGTTGAACCGAACGTACCAGTTTGGCTGAATAAGCAGTGGCTGGATGCCGATGTCCGGATAACAACCGGCTTTGTAGAACCACATTTCTTTGCCGGCTTCAGCGGTGGACCAAAAATGGTAGCTCCAGGGCTAGCCGGTCTTGAAACAACAATGCGACTCCATGATGCGGAAATGATTGGTGACCCGAACTCCCGGTGGGGTATCACGAATGGCAATCCAATTCACGACGCGGTCCGAAAAATTGCCCTGATGAGCGACGTGCATTTCAGCGTAGATGTCGCGATTAATCGTGACCGGGACATCACAAGTGTTAGAGCTGGCGACCTTTTGACAGTACACAGCACGATGTGTCAAACAGTAAAGCAAACGGCAATGCAGGAATTCGAGTCACCATTCGACGTTGTGGTGACCACGAACAGTGGATATCCACTCGACCAGAATCTATATCAGACAATCAAAGGCATTTCAGCTGCCGCACAGGTCGTTAAACCAGGTGGCACAATCATCTGTGCGTCAGAATGCTCGGACGGAATTCCCTCACACGGTGAGTACCAAAAGATCCTGGCGGAGCGCGAAACACCAGACGAACTCCTGCAGATGATTACAACACCGGGATACCGGCGTCACGACCAATGGGAAGTACAAGTCCAAGCCCAAATCCAGACGAGTGCCAAAATCTTCCTGAAGACAGATGGGCTGAACCGCCAGGAAGTGCAAGCAGCACATCTGTTCCCGATCGATGATGTCAACGTTACAGTACGGGACCAACTCATTCGCAGTGGACCTAATGCAAGGCTTTGTGTTCTCCCAGAAGGCCCTCAAACGATTCCCTATCTTAGGGAAGCCACAGATTGAACCTGGTTACCAAAACGAATGGCCAAGGAATACAACCTGCCGAACAACCGACTACTCAGTTATTGAGGGCCGACTATAATCTGAGCTGGTTATGCGCCTTGAAGTCTCAGAAAAAGTTTTGACCCTCCGGGCAAGACTACAAACCTTCATGGATGACGTGGTCTATCCCAATGAGACTACATATTTTGACCAGCTTGAGGCAGGCGGTGATCGCTGGAAATCTCCAGCGATCATGGACACCATGAAATCCACAGCTCAGGCCGCTGGCTTGTGGAACCTGTTCCTCCCGGAGAGTGATTACGGCGCCGGCCTGACGAACGCGGAATACGCCCCTCTCTGCGAGGTCATGGGACGATCGCCAGTTGCACCCGAAGTATTCAATTGTTCGGCGCCAGACACGGGAAACATAGAAGTCCTGATTCGCTACGGCACAGACGATCAACAAAAAAAGTGGTTACAACCCTTGCTCCAAGGCAGGATTCGGTCGGCATACGCCATGACCGAGCCCCAAGTGGCATCATCAGATGCAACAAACATCAGCGCCAGTATCGAAGTCGACGGTAATGACTACGTTCTTAATGGTCGAAAATGGTGGATCTCAGGTGCCGGCAACACGGACTGCCGACTGTTCGTCTTCATGGGAAAAACGTCCCCGGCCGCTGAACGACACCGTCAACAATCCATGGTCCTAGTACCGAGGCACACGCCAGGAGTCACACTGGTTCGACCGCTCCAGGTGTTCGGTTACGACCACGCACCTCATGGGCATTGGGAAGTCACGTTTGACAATGTGCGAGTGCCAAAAACCAACATTCTCCTCGGCGAAGGCCGCGGTTTCGAAATCGCCCAAGGTCGTCTTGGGCCGGGACGCATTCACCATTGCATGCGAATGATCGGCTTGGCCGAACGGTCTCTTGAAGCCATGTGTGACCGGGCGCGTTCCAGAATCGCCTTTGGTAAACCACTGGCGGAACAGGGCGTAGTACGGGACGCCGTTGCAGATTCAAGAATCGAAATTGAGCAAGCGCGACTCCTGACCCTGAAGGCCGCACACATGATGGATACCGTCGGAAATAAATCGGCGAGATCGGAAATAGCCATGATTAAGGTCGTCGCGCCCAATATGGCCCAACGCGTAATCGACCGGGCAATTCAAATCCACGGCGGCGCAGGAGTTAGCGATGACTTCGGTCTTGCGGCGGCCTGGGCTCAGGCGAGAGCGACCCGTTTGTTCGACGGACCAGATGAGGTCCATCGACAGGCCGTCGCGAAGTGGGAACTTAATAAATAACAGTCTCATTCATAAACCAGCACGACCGCATCAGCGACGCACACTGGTTTCGTCAGTCCCTCACCTTCCACCACAAACGTACTTGTCAGACGCAACGTATTCCGACGCGTGCGCTCAACCGACCGTAAAGTCTGCGTCGCACGGATTCGAGTGGCCACCGGTACAGATTCAGGAAAACGCACACGGTCGTATCCGTAATTGATGATTCTTGAAGCACCACGTAAGTCCAAGAGTCCGTGACCGAGTTCAAAACCAACCGACAACGTCAAAAGACCCGGAACAATCGGGACCCCACCTGGCAACTCAGTTCGGGCCCGTTCCACATCTAAGTGAATCCATTGACGGTCTCCGGTGACGTCCGAAAAACCTGTGACCATCTGGTTACTGACAGTTATCCACCCACTGGGCCCTAATTCCATGCCCACCAGTGCTTCCAGATCAGTAAGTCCAGTCACTCTCCCCATCGAATCACCTCCACGGTCGCGCGTATTATATGGGGGACTTCTCCCGTCTATCGAAATGCGAGACGACCCAGAACTGATTAACGTCCGAACTGAAGAGGCCCTGAACCTGACACGCTTGGAGCCATGGCTAAGAGCACACCTTCCCTCGACGGAAGGCGCTTTATCCGTGCACCAATTCGGAGGTGGACACGCAAATCTCACTTATCTAGTTCGCTTTGATACTACGGAATATGTGCTACGTCGGCCGCCACTCGGTCCGGTGACGCCAAGCTCGCACGATATGGCTCGAGAACATCATGTACTTAGTCGACTGGGTGTCGCCTTCCCTCTTGCGCCAAGAAGCCTTGCACTTTGCCAAGACAAATCGGTACTCGGTGTCGACTTCCACGTCATGGAACGACGAACGGGCTTTGTTATCAGAACAGAACTTCCGTTAGCACTCAGGAGCAATACGCGGGCCGTCCGAAGCCTCAGCACCATGGTCGTCGACACACTGGCCACCCTGCACAAGGTCGACCCGGCCGATGTAGGGTTATCCGATCTTGGGAATCCTAAAGGTTTCGTCGATCGCCAGTTGACCGGCTGGTCTCAGCGTTGGCATACCGCCAAGAATCAAGAACTGCCAGCAGTCGATAGGCTCATATCCTGGCTAGCCAATGACCCCCCTGTCTCGCATGTGACCACGCTCCTGCACAACGACTACAAACTCGACAACATCCTGCTGAGTTCGACCGACCCGACCCGCGCAACGGCATTACTTGACTGGGACATGACCACACGGGGTGACCCGCTGATGGATTTAGGATATTTGCTCAATGTCTGGGTGGAACCAAACGACCCAGAACCATGGCGAAAAACCACTGCCATGCCCAGCCACGAAGCCGGCTTTCTCAGTCGCCGCGAAGTGATTCAGCGATATGCCGAACAAACGGGTTTCGATGTCAGCAAGGTGGTGTGGTACTACGCGTTTGGGATATTCAAGTTAGTCGTCATTCTGCAACAGATTTACATACGATTTCTTCGCGGCCAGACGCAGGACCCCCGCTTCGCTGCTCTCGGACCACAAATCGACGCTTTGGCTAGTAAGGGCACGGCGATCATCAACAGTAAGGACCACCTCAAACCGCCTGCGTGACGACCATATAGACAGCTAGGAATACTGCAACCACTGTCAAGAGTACCAGTGGCCGTCTCTGCCCCTCTGAGCGTCGATACGCCAGACTCGTCACCGCCGTAAAGCCCAACCAACACGCCAATTTTACGAAGACCCAGCCTTGCGCCATTGAAAGCCCGAGACGCGCCAACATGCCAAACCCGCTAACCAAAGCAAGCAGCGCAAGAATGCCTGAAAACATCATCACCCGACGCCGATTTTCAGGCTGCGGTGATGCTAATGCCCAGAACGTAACAGCGGTCAAGATGATGACCGAAAAAAAATGGATGATTTGGTAAAATTCAATACTCATCGTATCTCCAATGCTTCCGTCAAAGGGCCACACGAACCCTAAACTCAGCTCTGAATTATTCGTTCACATACATCAATTCGTTAAATTGTGGCGCATCATTACTGTATCACCCTAGATTCAGAATCACTGGGATACGACGCCCTTACCCCGAAGCGATCGTTACTCCTCCATCGATCACGATTGTCTGCCCCGTCACGAAGCTACCTGCCTGCGAAGCCAAGAACACCGCGGCTCCGGCGATATCTTCTGGTACTCCTATCCGTCCGAGTGGATGCGAGGCAACGGTCCGACGCAGAGTTTCTGTGTCCTGCCAAAGCGCCCTGGAAAACTGAGTCCTTACCAACCCAGGGGCTAAACAGTTCACGCGGATATTGTCACGTCCCCACTCTACCGCAAGATTGCGCGCCAGTTGCATTTCAGCAGCCTTCGACAACGCATACACGCCTAGTTTATCGAACCCGCGGAACCCAGCAATACTGGACACGATAATGACGGCTCCATTCTTTCTGGAGGCCATCTGGGGAATGACGCGATGGCAGAGTCCTGCAACATATTTGACATTCGTATCCATGACCTTGTCGAACACGGCATCTGATGCCTCAGCCATCGGACCGTAATGGGGATTCACCGCAGCGTTACACACCAAAATATCGATGCGTTGCCACTCGTTCATGGTGCGTTGAACAAGCACGTCCAGTTCAGCTTCATGCGACACATTGCACGGAATCGCCACTGCCTCTCCACCACTATGGCGAATAGCCTCCGCAACGTCACTACATGTCGATGCCGTGCGGCTCGAGATAACAACTTTGGCTCCGTAACTCGCCAGGGCTTCTGCAATGGCCTTACCAATACCTCTCGTAGAACCCGTCACAACAGCCACCTTGTCAGTGAGGTTGAATAAATTAGGCGGCATGTGCACCCCCGGATACCGAGCCAGCGCGTACGTTCCCTTCGTCAACCCTAAGCAGCAGGATTCCCCCCACAACAAAAAACAGCAACACGCTGGCAACACCAACCCGCTGGGAATATACGTCGCTCAAGATTCCGAGTAACAACGGACCGGCAAACGCCGTAATTTTTCCAGAAAACGCAAAGAAGCCGAAAAACTCAGACTCGTGCTTTTTCGGAACAAACCGCCCCATCAAAGACCGGCTCGCGGACTGATTCGGCCCCAGAAAAAATCCAACTCCGATACCAGCAACCCAGAGCCACAGACGGTTCGGTGCGATCGCAGCCAGCAGCGTTGACAGCGCCAAGAACACCAAGCTCACCATGATCGTCTTCTTCCCACCCAACCAGTCGTCAACGAATCCAAATAGAAAGGCGCCAAGCCCCGCAACAACGTTCAAAACGATCCCAAACACGATTACCTCGGAAATCGTGAAACCAAATGTCCCAGCTGCGTAAATCCCACCAAACGCAAAGATAGTGACCAAGCCGTCGTTATAGACGAGGCGTGCGACGAGAAATCGCATCGTTTGACGATAACGGCGAAGATCCTGAAACGTCCGCGTAAGCTGTGTAATCGCCGCGCCGAGATCAATTCCTGAGCGGCTAGCATCCGATTTGCCAACGAATAGGAAACTCGGGATGCTGAACACGAGAAACCAGGCCGCCACAAGAAGGTTCGTCGCTCGGACATTAAACCCTTCAACCGTGCTGACACCGAACGGCGGAGGGTCTCCCGTCGCAAATGGGAGCGCCAACGCGAGACAGACAAGTCCGCCAGCGTAACCCAATCCCCATCCATATCCGGATACCCGGCCGATTCGCTTCGTAGAGGCAAGATCCGGCAGGAATGCGTTATAAAAGATTAGGCCGAGTTCATACGAAACGTTTGCAATGACAAAAACGAACATCGCAACAAGAACGGCGTTGTCAGCACTTGGCCGGATAAAAGCCAAGATGACTGTCATCGCACAGCAGAGAACCGTACACCCAATGAAATAGCGCCGGCGGTAACCTTGGTCAGCGAGCGCACCGACCAGCGGCGCACATACCGCAATCAACAACGCGCTTACTGTGACCCCGCGTGACCAGAGCAAGGTGCCTCGACCAGGGTCATCGGCAAATGTCTGTGCAAAATAGGTCGAATACACAAACGTCACGACGAGAGTGGTAAACGCCGAATTGGCCCAGTCGTAGAGGCACCAAGACCAAATCACCTTACGGTCGGCGGACGGCGCAAGATCGACCATGAAACAATAATCCTGACATACAATGCATGTTAAGGCTCAGAACACGAATGCTTTGGCTTTACACCTGCAAGATTTATCAAGAGAACGCCGAACGTATTTTTTCGTTGTAGGCTTTCACCCAGCCTAAGATTTTTTTGGAGAATCAGATTATGCCGCTATACACGTTGATCGCTAAAGACCGGAAGAAGGGATTGGACCAACGCATGGCTCACCGACCCGCACACCTCGAACATATGGCACGACTCGACGCTGCTGGGCGCATTCAATACGGTGGACCGGTCTTGGACGATGACGGCAACATGGCTGGCAGCTTAATCATCATTGAGGCCGATGACCTTGAATCGGCGCGGGCGACGTTCGGGAAAGACCCTTATATGATCCACGGTGTCTTCGAACATTATGACGTCGTCGAAACCAAAAAGGTCTTTCCCCGAGGAAATTGATGACGGAAAATGTGAAACGCCTCAGTCTCGCAGTGGTGACCTCTTGTCTCGGACTCAGCATCGCCTGCGGTGGCAAACAACTAAAACCAGACAGAACCACACGTGCGCGGATGATTACGTTGAATATGACCTAGCTTGGAACCGAGTCCAGATACTGCGCCCACCCTTCGGTACCGGGTTCAATCTGGACACCAATCGAGTTCAACACCACCGACACCAGCCGGTAGCCGGCTACGGTAATCACGACATCGATCAACTCAGGTTCCGTACAGGACCCAGCCAGCGTGACCCACGTCGCATCAGAGATGGTGTCGTCACGAAACAGTTCATCCGTAGTGCGAAGTAAAGCAGCATCGAGTTCGCTCCAACCGGGTGCATTCGACCCGAGTGTAATGTTTCTGATCTGGTCAATCGAAAGACCTTCTCGCCTCGCGATGGGAACATGTTGCGCCCACTCATACTCAGATTCGCACAACCACCCCATACGCAGGATAAGCATCTCCCGGACGCGTCCGGATAAGGTTGATGCTGTCCGAATATAGGTCGATTGCGCCGCGCGTGCTTGATAGAGCTCAGGAAATCGGACAAGTGTTGCAAACAGATTAATGGCCGGCTGACCGGTACCACCAGGATCGAGTAGTGCACGCTGCTCAGAGGTACGTTCCTCTGGCAGGACGGGATCAAGACGAGCGACCGACAGGCGTCCAGGTCGACTGCGCGCCGGTCGGCCTTCTCGCCCAAGAGATGTTAACGAAACGCTACCCTCTGTAAAATGTTCATCGGGCTGTATCCTGAAACTGTTGGCCAACATTGAAAACATCAAGTACTCGGCGACGGTAAAGATGATGTCTATGATCTGCCGCGTGCTGTAGCCAACCTCTAACGCTGTCCAGGTCGCCTGGGTTATGCAAGACTGGCTGTAAATTTCGTCGGCTGCGCGAAGGGCGACCGAACCCTGACCATCCCACTCTACGCCGGGTCCTTGGGCGAGACGTTTGAAGTCGATATCACCTAAGCCAAGAGCACGAGCGGCGGAAGTTTGCTCTGCCCATATGACCTGCGACTGGCATAGCCAACCGACGCGAAGTCCTAACAGACGTTGATCGAAGATCGGGATACTCGACTGTCGGGTGACGTAATAGGCAAGTGGAGCGAGACCGACCACCGCTGGCGGATGCCGAACCAGCGTTTTCAGAAAATTAGTCGGTGATTCACTCTCAATACTAAACGCACCCTGCGCAATACGCAGAGCCACGGCAACGTCGTGCGTTTCGTCTTCCGGAATTGGAACTGGACGCAATCTCGGTATCATTTACGCAGTGTGAGCTCTGACCATGACTCGCAGATCTAATTGGGTCCCCGCAACGATGTGCAAAACCTCCAAATATACCGTCGCACAAAAAATCATAGCCCATCCCGGACAGAACAAGCTCTACGCTAACACTGTTGTTGAACATCAACAACCGATACAGTTGAGACACTCCTGGTCTACAATGATGCCTCTCGAAGATGACTAGCATCGACGCCACGACACTTTTTTCGCTGTCTGGCAAAGTCGCACTCGTCACCGGTGGCTCTCGCGGCATCGGGCGGATGGTCGCCGAAGGGTTCGTGCGGTCTGGCGCGCGGGTGTACATTACATCGCGGAAGGCCGAGGCCTGCGAACGAACAGCTGCTGAACTCTCCTCGCTAGGCCCGTGCCATGCCATTTCGACTGATATCACAAATGCTGAGGGTCGAAAATTACTCGCCCATGAGCTTCAGTCGAGAGAAGACTCACTGGATATCCTTGTCAACAACGCCGGCACTAATTGGGGTGCCGCCTTTCTCGACTATCCGGAAGATGGTTTCCAAAAAGTCCTCAACCTCAATCTGACTGCATTGTTTTTTCTCACGAAAGAGATCTCGCCGCTACTCGAGAGAGCTGGCCGGCCAGACGATCCGAGTCGGGTGATTAACATCGGATCGATGGACGGACTTCACGTTCCAACAATCTTGCCCACGCCTGCTTTCGCGTACTCGGCCAGCAAAGCTGCAGTACACCATCTGACCAAAACGTTAGCAGTCGAGCTTGCATCTCGACAGATTACGGTCAATGCGGTTGCACCTGGTTTCTTTGAAAGTAAGATGACTGAGCAAACCCTACAAGAGCATCGTTCAGCGATCGAACAGGCCTGTCCGCTACAACGGATCGGCAAAGCAGAAGAAATGGCCGGGGTGACTATCTATCTTGCATCGAGAGCTGGAGCCTACACCAACGGCGCCATTATTCCGGTGGATGGTGGCACCAGTATTAGTTAAGAGTTCACAAATAACGACGAGGTTCCCATGATCTATCGCAGCCCGTTTCCAGATGTCGAAATACCGGTCGTATCGCTTCCGACCTATCTCTTTGAACACGCCGACCAATGGGCAGATAAACCAGCTCTAATTGACGGTCCGACCAATCGCACCCTTACTTACGGACAGTTAACGACGGCAGTCAAGCGTACTGCGACAGGTCTGGCAGCGCGCGGATTCAGCAAAGGTGACGTGTTTGCAATCTACAGTCCGAATATTCCGGAATACGCTATTGCTTTCTTCGGAGTCGCTAGTGCGGGCGGCGTCAACACAACAATCAATCCGACTTACACCGCCAAGGAACTTCGTCACCAGTTGCTAGATTCCGGAGCAACTTACCTTGTGACCATTCCTCAGTTTCTCGAAGCCGCTCTCGAAGCTATTACGGACACAGAAGTAAAGGAAATCTTTGTCTTCGGCGAAGCTGAGGGCGCGACACCGTTCGCTGACCTCATGATCGCGGGGGAACCTCCGCAGATCGAAATCGACCCCAAGGAAGACCTAGTGGCGCTACCTTACTCCAGCGGCACGACCGGACTGTCAAAAGGGGTGATGCTAACCCACTACAACATCGTCGCGAACCTCAGTCAGATTCTTGGAGTGGAAGCAACAGCCAAAACCGAAGTACTGATGGGCATCTTGCCCTTCTATCACATCTACGGCATGACTGCGATCATGTGCAATACACTTCGCGCCGGCGCCACTGTCGTCACCATGCCACGGTTCGAACTTGAACAGTTTCTCGACCTCATCCAGAAGCATAAAATCACGACGGCCTATCTAGTGCCACCACTCGTTCTCGCGTTAGCCAAGCACCCCGTGGTCGACCGCTACGACCTGTCCACGCTAGACGACATCATGTCCGGTGCCGCACCGCTGCCAGAATCGGTCGCCACAACTTGCGCAACGCGCAACAATGTCATCGTCCGTCAAGCCTATGGCTTAACCGAAACGAGTCCAGCCACCCATATCAATCCTAAAGCTCGCGAAATCAAAGTCGCCTCGGTAGGGACCGCCCTGCCAAACACGGAATATCGCATTGTGGACCTCAGTTCACACGAGGACGCAGCTCAAGGCGACTTGGGAGAAGTGTGGATCCGAGGACCTCAGGTAATGAAAGGCTACCTGAATAACCCTTCGGCGACTGAAGACATGATCGACAATGACAACTGGTTGCACTCCGGCGACATCGGTAAAGCCGACGACGATGGTTACCTTTACGTTGTCGACCGTGTCAAAGAACTAATCAAATACAAAGGACTCCAAGTTGCCCCAGCAGAACTGGAAGGGATCATCCAATCTCATCCGGCTGTAGCCGACGTCGCTGTCATTCCAAGTCCAGATGAAGAAGCGGGTGAAATACCAAAGGCCTTCGTCGTGGTTAAGCCTGATGCGACACTGACGGAGGATGAGGTAATCGGCTATGTTGCCGAACGAGTGAGTCCGCAGAAAAAAGTTCGAAAAGTCGAATTCATCGACGCAATTCCGAAAGTCCCATCAGGTAAGATCCTTCGCCGGCAACTGGTCGAACGAGAACGACAATCCATTGACAGCCAGTGAAGCATGCCTTCGAACGACTGTGTGGGATAAACTGACGAAAGGTACGCCTCAAGGCGCAGTGTGTAACACTGCTGGAAAGACTAGGTCAGCCCAACCCAGTCAATGTTCGGCCCTGTCGTTATCGTAGGAAATTCCAGTTGTCTTACGTGACCATGGCATAATCTTCTCGTGAAAAAACGAACTACTGGCCCCCTCTTTCCGTTTTTTGCGGTACTCCTGTGTCTTACCAGTTGCGGTGGGACTCAATCGGATTCTGGACCTGAAGCAATGGACACTCAATCGCAGGTCGATGAACCAATTGATCCTGAGGCAATTCGCCCGTTCGAGATCAATATCCCTGAGTCAACTTTAGTCGACCTTCGACTTCGACTGTCGCAACGTCGACTCCCGGATCAGATAGCAGGAACCGGCTGGGAATATGGAACGGATCGAGCTTACCTTGAAGAGTTATTAGGTTACTGGGAAGACGGTTTCGACTGGCGGAAACAAGAAGCTGCGCTGAATGAATTCGATCAGTTCAAGACCTCAATCGACGGATTGGACATCCACTTCCTCCACCAACGATCGACCAATGAAGACGCGCTTCCGCTACTCATTACTCATGGATGGCCTGGATCATTTGCTGAATTTACGAAGGTTCTTGGGCCGCTGACCGACCCGGCGTCGTATGGAGGCGACCCTGCGGATGCCTTTCACGTCGTTATTCCGTCACTTCCCGGGTTCGGCTTTTCTGACAAACCAACCGAACGTGGGTTTGACCCTGAGAGAATGACGGATATCTTCGCGAAATTGATGGAAAAACTCGGCTACGAGCGATACGTGACCCAAGGTGGCGACTGGGGAAGCATTATTAGCCGATGGCACGCGTTCAAATACCCTGACCGCGTCGCCGCACTCCATTTGACCATGTTACTTGCAGCCCCCCCGCCAGGAGTTGACGACCCGACAGCTGGCGTACCGGCGTCGGAACTTGAACGGATGCGTGAACGTCAAGCCTTTATGGCCAATGAAACCGGCTACCAAGGTATTCAAGGAACAAAGCCTCAGACACTAGGTTACGGCTTGCACGACTCACCCGCTGGGTTAGCCGGCTGGATTGTCGAAAAATTCCACGGCTGGAGCGATATTAACGGGAACATTGAAAGCAAGTTCACTAAAGATGAACTACTGACCAACATCATGATCTACTGGGTCACTGGAACAATTACGTCATCGACCAGGATTTATTACGAGAGTCGAAATGTGGAAGCAACCGAGCCACTCGGCTACGTGGAAGTACCGACGGCGGCTTTAATTTTTCCAGCAGAACTGTACATTTTCCCACGTCAATGGGCCGAAGCCTGGTACAACCTGGTGCGCTGGACTGAAATACCTGACGGCGGACACTTTGCCGCATTGGAAGAACCAGAGGTCTTTCTTGACGA
>CAZUZW010000006.1:1408-14262 GCA_964624855.1 uncultured Vicinamibacteraceae bacterium | reverse complement strand
ACAGTCACTAGTCGATTTCGTCAACCGACCAATTACGAACCCGGAATCACACCTTGCGTGGTTAAGCGGATCCGGTATAACCCTGTTCGAGCTGTCATATAGAGAGAGCGGCCGTCATCACCCCAGCCAACGTTGGCCGGCACTTCGTCCGGCCGAATCGTTCCGAGATGGGTCCCGTCTGGCGTAAAGACCCAGACGCCACCGGGGCCCGTCGCGAAGAGATTTCCTTCGATGTCAACTTTTAGACCATCTGCAGCGCCGTCAGCTTCTGCTCCTGTAACGTCATAGAACACGCGCGGGTTTGACAGACCATCAGCGCTAACGTCATACGCCATCCACACAGCCTCAGCCGCATCAGAATTTGCCACGTACAAAGTCGCTTCATCCGGAGACAACGCAATACCGTTCGGGCGACTCTGTTCGCGGTAGAGTAACTGCAACTCACCGTTGGGGTGTAAACGATAGATGCCGTTAAAATCCAGTTCCCGTAACGGCGACGACTCTGTACCCGCGAGGCCATAGGGCGGATCCGTAAAATACAGCGACCCGTCAGACGCATAGACAGCATCGTTCGGGCTGTTTAAGCGGTGACCGCCATAGTTGTCGGCCAGAATCGTTCGTGTGCCATCCGCCTCAATTCGCGCCACCTGCCTATTGCCATGCTCGCACATAACGAGTCGACCTTCAGTATCCAGTGTTAAGCCGTTTGAGCTCAGGGAACCCAGTCCCGTCTCGTCGCCTTCGAAGACTGGTCGCATGAACACACTCGTCCCCTCCGACTCCGTCCACTGGTAGATGGTGTTGGTGCGAATATCGGAAAACAGCAACCTAGACTCGTCATGAATCCAGACGGGCCCCTCGATAAACTGGAAACCATCCGCCAATTTTTCAATGCTGGCATCCGCGGGAATAAGATCATTTAATCGATCATCTATCCGGTCGACGACACCGGCACTAACCATCCTCACAGTGTCGACTTCCTCCAGTGGCATGTCCGATTCCATCGGAGCCGGCCCACACGCCAATAAGAACAAGCCAAGCCCAAAAACAACTATCGTTCCAGGAAATCTCTTGAATCTCATGATGTTCTTCTCACCTCCGTCGTCACCACGGTCACATCCATAGCTCGTAGGTCAGGCTTTACAATCGGCACACCGACACTCGACAGCCAATTATTACTCACCGGACACTAGGCGACGTGCTGAATTCTGGTTACGTTGATGAACGGCAGGAATAATCTGGTTCTCCACAAGGCTGTAAAGACTTGCCAGGTGAGTTCTCCGACCGTCACCAGGATTTGGTGACGACGTCGTAACGACAACCAGGTTTAACTTCGGAACCACAAAAATAAACTGCCCTCCGTAACCCCAGGCGTAGTACGTCTGGTACCCGGCAAGCCTTCGTATCCACCAACCGTAACCGTATTCTCTCCCCGAACGTTCAGAACGAGACCGAGGTTCCAGTGACCGGTGCACCCACTCTTCGGAGACAATCTGAATGCCATTGTGCATCCCGCACGAAAGCACAAGTTGTCCAATGGCCACCATCGAGCGTGGCGTCATTTGCATTTCATTTCCGCCGAAGTAGATACCCTGAGGGTCCTGGTACCACGCGGGCAGCGTAAATCCTAAGGGTGCAGCCAATCTTCGTCGAGCAAATTCCAGCGTATTTACTCCACTTACCTTGCCGAGAATTGCCGAGAGCAGATGGGTATTTCCAGTGCTATAAATTCGTCGGCCGCCAGGTCGAGCGACTATCGGGCGCGTCAGTATGTGATGGGTCCAATTAGCACTTTGGACCCATCGTCCATAATTTCGGTTGCTAGTCGTTTCAAGGCCAGCCTGCATTGACAGTAAATTTTCAACTGTGATTTCTGTGTGTTCAAGATTTGCACCAGGTTTGAAATACTCCGGAAAATAATCGCCTACGCTCTGGTCGACGCCGGCAATATGTCCCCTGTCGATAGCAATCCCGACGAGCAGTGAGATAATCGACTTAGAGACCGATTTAACGTTGGCTAGTCTACTGGCCGTAGCACCATGGTAATAGTGTTCCTCAACGAGCTGCCCATCGACTGATACCAGTAAACTGCGCAATCTCGGTAGTTCATCAGCACGAAACAACAGCTCATCACGCAATTCCGAGTCTGAAAGTGAAGATGGAAGATTTTCGTCGATTGCTCGTGTTCCTGTCGCTACAAGCAACACTGAGGCAATGATGGCCCCAACGAAAAAACGCCTTGCTCGTCGGCTGATTGGTCGCTCAAGATGACGCATGATCTCTACCGCGTCTGGATAGTATGCCCGAAACACTCGGTCTCAGTTGAAGAACTCCACTGAGACGAAGCGACACATACGTAAATCTATGGACAACCTGGATTTCTTGACCCGAGTAACTATTTGGGCGGCGCTTGTTACCTATGCTGGCGCTGAGGTCTACCGGTCGGGACTCGTGGGTAACGCAGACGACCGCCGGTCACGAACATTCTGGACTCTCGGTTGCTTCCTCTATGTCACCCACGTCGTGTCTGCCTTTCACAATAGTTACGACTGGAGTCACACAATTGCTGCTGCCGAAACTCTGCGACAAACAGAAGTGCTCATCGGCACTAGCTGGAACGGAGGTATTTTTGTTAATTATCTGTTCACGATTTTCTGGTGCGGGGAAACTGCCTGGTGGTGGTTGAAACCAACTGACTATATAAACCGACCGGTCTGGGTTCAACGAACAACTTGGACTGTCTTCTTCGTCATGATCCTCAACGGTGCCGTTATCTTTGTCGCAGGGCCGATGCGCTGGTTTGGAGCATCAATCACCGTCATACTAGTCTGGACGTGGTGGGTCTACAGTCACCGATTGTCACGCAACCGGTTAGTCCGATGAGGGTGGACGTCTAGCAAGCGTTGCATAAATGGAAAGTGCCACTTTGGCCATGCGGTCTGCACTGTAATGCTCACGCACGCCGGCGGCCCCCGTCGCTCCAAGGTTTACCCGTCGCGCCGGATCTGCCTGTAACTCCGTCAATGCTTCGACTAAAGCATTAACGTTGTCAGGCTCCACCAATACCCCTCCACCTGTACGCTCGATCATCTCACTATACGTACCGCGCCGAGGCGCAACCACTGGAACACCACAGGCCATCGCTTCCAGAAGCGCCAAGCCTTTGGGATCGTCGTAGATGGCCGGCATCGCAAAAAGGTCAAGTTCTCGATAAAATTTCGCCTTCTGCGGCTGGTCCAAAGTCCCATCAAAGGAGACAGCACTCGAGAGTCCCCACTCTTCAACCTGCCGTTTGAGTTCCTCCAAGTATCCGCGGTGCTCAGGACCAACATAACCAGCAATCCGTAACGACACCGCGTCCTGGCGCATTCGTGTCTTTAGTTCGTGAAATGCGTCGAGCAACAAGTGAATTCCTTTTTCCCTAGCAATGCGACCAAAATATCCCACCACAAAATTATCCGGAATTCGTCCTTCACGCCGCGCCGGTTGATACCCCGTAACATTGATACCTAAAGGCACCACATCGACCTTAGCTCCAGGCACTTCCAAATAGCGGCACATTCGCTCAGCGTAGTAATCGCTAACGGCGATAAACCGATCGACATGAGGAACATTGTCTCGGATGAGTTGCAGCGCCTGTGTTCGATACGGTTCACTCAGATGATCAAGAAAGATATCTTCTCCCTGTAACGTGCAGCAGACAGGAACGCCAAGCGCCTCCTTGATGGGACGCGCCAGCGCTATCAGCATTGAATTTGATATATCGACAACATCAGGTTTGGGTTCGTGCCGTAACCAGTGAACTAACTTGTCGATCTCTTTTGCTTGATGACCGTGGTGTCCTGCCAATACAGAAACCGTGAGCGCACCCAGTTCTTCAGGAACTGTTTTCACGCCACGACCAGACACAGCTCGAATCAACCATGGAGCCTCCCACAGGCGATCAACCAGCCATGGGGTGTGACGAAAGAGGGATACATATTGTTCGAGGTAAACACTGACGCCACCGAAGAAAACTCGTTCGGAACTGACGTTCTGCTCGTCAGTCAGTGTCGGCGTGTACATCGGGAGCAGGAGCACCTCGTGGCCTGACCCCATCAGGGCCGCGGCCAAAGCATTATCACGAATGCAACTGCCACAGTACATGCCCCCTGCCCCAGCCGTGATGTACGTGATACGCATGGATAGGAGGATTGATTATAGCGTCAGCGAGCGGTTCCTCGCCTCAGACCACGATGACCAATAAAGGCTTCACCAACATTTCATACATGACAGACGGTCGCCGCCGATACCCCGCTCGGTGATACCATAGCCACATGATTCAATCGATGATTCCGCAAACGTTCTCATTTGTTCTTACTGGCATCTTGGTTTTCGGTCTCGCTGCTGCCAGCGCTCAGATTCCCGCTCCCGACGATGTCGCCGCAGCGCCGGGCGACGCCGAAACAAGCAGTTCAGGCTTGGCTTGGAAGGTTATTCAAGCAGGTACCGGCTCCGAACATCCGGCCGCCACTGACGAAGTCACCGTACATTACACGGGTTGGCTGACGACGGGTGCGATGTTCGATAGCTCCGTTAGTCGGGGTGCGCCGGCCACATTTCCACTGAACCGCGTCATCGGTGGTTGGACCGAGGGCGTACAATTAATGGTCGTTGGAGAGAAACGACGGTTCTGGATTCCGTCTGATCTCGGTTACGGTGACAGAGGTGCGGCCGGTGGGGCTATTCCCCCTGGGGCGACGTTGGTGTTCGATGTTGAATTACTGGGAATCAATTAGGTCCAAGCTGACCTAGCACATCTCAGAAGACCAGCAGAACATCCTCTTCTATACTTCACCGATCTCAACCGCAGCATCGGTCACGGCGGTCACTCGAAAGCGGTACAGTCCCCGAGGAGCGGGCCTACCTAGGCGCTCGCCCTCGGTCATACTGAACGTAGTGTTGTGGCAAGGACACAAGTAGACGGGTTCGTTAATTTCACCGATCGCTTCGACCACTAAAGGATCAAGCGACTCCGGATCAATGACATGAAGTCCCCTCGACGGCATCCTCGGACTACCAACCTATTCAGCCAATCTTCCAAGTGTTAAAACAGCACACCCATGCTGACTTAACTCACATAACCTTACAACGGACGGTCGGGACTCATAATCGATCGCCACATATGCGCGACTGGGTTTCCATCAAACCCAATTCCTTCTCTCGGTTGCTTGAACTGCCTGCCGATAATATCCGTGAACTCTTCAACCTTGACTTCTCTAGCGTCTGGGTCAAAAGCGTACTGGTCGTTAAGGGTGACTAATCTCGACTCCATGTAGTACCGATGATTTCTTGCAAACTCGTAATCGGCCTTGATGTACTCGTCTGGTTCATAGTCATGCCCAAAGATCCGGTTGTAGGCATCCGGATACTCGTAGCCAACCGATTCGTCTGGAAAAAACCTCAGAGCTTGATGATATTTGACAGCCCAAGCAACACGTTCATCAACATACGGCGCAAAAATCTGAGCACCCCAATACCCATGGTCAGCCTTTATCAAATTCTGTGTCACGTCGTGAATTAAACAGGCAAATATCGTTCTCTCAGGCTGCCCCGTCTCCATGGCATGAGTTGCACTCTGAAGAACGTGGCGAGCGGGAGCAAACCGATGATTAAAGAAATCGATGAGCGTCGGTTTCTCAGGCATCGCACCAAATGGCTCCGGCTTCGGAGTAAACAAATTGCCGGTCCCCCGTGGAGCTTTTAACTCGACAGGAATCGATCCAGGCTGCCCAAATTGTCCCATTCGATCGAGCTCGTCAGTCATGAAATGCTCGAGCGCCTCAGCTTGATCTTCGTGAGACAAGGCTGCCACTGCGGCTGCACCACCTACCGAAGCAAAAAACTTTCGTCTGTCGACGTCCATAATTCCTCCTGCAAATGAGTTAAAACGTCTGAGATTGCCATAGTCAACCTAGATCCCATCGTCCTCGAGTGTCAATCCCATTCTCGTCAAGCTCATTAGGTTTCATCACCCCATCCGGAATCAGATGAGTTGCGTAGTGATTCCACCCAAACATCTGTTTGATCGCCATGGGAATACCAAACCCGTGTTGATCATCGGAATTTAACGCAAGATTAAAGCGCGACGGAAACACACAATGTCCCTCCCACTCCTCATTCCAAGACCCGACCGCATAAATAGGCGCTGGTAAGAGTGAAGTTCCAAGCGTCGACCCCCAATACGGGACCAAGTATTCGTTTACATAAACGGGTTGAAGCGCACGCATCAAATCGAGATAGCTGCCCCGATTCATGGTTAAAGATGGATAGCCTGGTTTTGCAAAACCAGGGGCTAAGTTGGGAATAATCAGTATGGGGTTCCGTGTATATCGGTTCGCGACCCATCTCACAGCACTGATCGTTTTCCGCAACGCCTTCACTTGATTCTGGATATACCACGACCCCACCGGAAGCTCCACAGTTGGACCTTTTTTCATATTGGTGGCGTGATGGTAGGTATAGATAGCGTCAAAATTCACCATTCGGCGCCATCGACTCTCGTCAAGCTTAGTCTCAAAGGACCGCAAAACTTCTTCACCGACGAGGTACGGAAAACTACCATAGACACGAGCAAACCTCTCGCGAGCCAATTGAAGAATCCGGTCAAGCGCATCTGATTGCTGTAACAGACGCGAAAACAGTCCCCATGTGTGCGACCCAAACAGAAATATGACCGGTCGCTCGTCCAAGGTGAACACGCGGGCCGACGAATTCCGTATTTCTTGGAAGAACATGGCCATGTCTTCAAAGTCTTGTACGATTAGTTCCTGCACAGCCTGGGACCGAAAATCGATTCTTGCTCCCTGCATCGGTAAACTGATTGTGCTCTCGTACAACAAAGCCGTGTACCGAGTCTCGAGTTGGTCCGCTTGGAAATATCCGCTGCGATAATTTCTGAGTAAATCGAAATTGTCCCGGGGACTGATCCAACTGAGAGCATCAACCGTAATCCCGAATTCATTTTTTAGCCGATTGAACCGGCCTTCGACGTTGTGGTCCCATGACGCATAGTCACCGCCAAGTAAACCAACAGTTTGAAGTCCGGGGGGGCGAGTCGCTCGGTTGTACCACCCGTAATGCCATGCAACGGTAATTGGTCTCCTGTCATAAACTCCAAGTTGACCACTGCTCTCCGCAACCGCGCGAGAGACCCACTCCAAGGCATCCGCATCCACAACACCCCGACCCAGCACGTCAGCTCTGATATCAAACTCAGGATTGGGCATCAATTGGACGCCGCGCTGCGCAAAGAGCGCGGCCTCGACAACTTGGCGGTCCGCCGGCGACAACATACCGTCTCCCGTCGTATCCGCAGTATAGGCCGGCATCCATGACAGAGAGCGCTCTTGGGCAAATGATGGTCGTGTGTGGACGCTGGTAAGCAGACCAGCTGAAGCGAGTGCAGTCGACTGTAGAAAACGTCTACGGGAAGAGCTAACAGAGCTGGTCGCCCTAGAGAGATGAGCCGAATCGGACAAATGCGGCAGAGTCTAGCACAGCATCGCGTGGAGATTACGTCTACTGTGCTGAAATTGCACTTTGGCCGCGTCGGAGTACGTATTTCTGGATTTTTCCGGTCGCAGTTTTTGGCAATGCAGATACAAATTCGATCTTACTTGGCACTTTAAAGTGGGCCATGTGTTCTCGCGCGTACACAATCAGTTCGTTTTCCGTCAGTTCACTGTCCGCTACACACAATACGAATGCGTGCGGGGTCTCTCCCCATTTCGGATCGGGCATTCCCACAACCGCCACCTCCTGAACCGCTGGATGACGCATCAGAATCCCTTCAACCTCAACAGATGAAATGTTTTCACCTCCACTGATGATGACATCTTTAAAACGATCGCGAATTTCCACGTAACCATCCGGATGCACCACAGCGGCGTCACCACTGTGGAACCAGCCACCTCGCATGGCTTCTTCCGTCGCAGCAGAGTCGTTATAGTAGCCTTCCATAACGACGTTCCCGCGAACAACAATCTCTCCCAACGTCTGCCCGTCTCGTGGAACAGGTTCACCGTGCTCGTCAATTACCCGGAGCTCCCCCGAGGTAATCAGTTCAACACCTTGGCGAGCTTTGACGACGGATCTCTCTTCAAGAGTTAAGGCACCATGTTCGGGTCTCGGTTCGCAAATAGTGATAAAAGGGGCGGTCTCGGTCAAACCATAAACCTGGGTCAGGTTCCAGCCAAATTCGCCCTCGACTCGTTGAATGGTTGCCGCTGCTGGAGGCGCTCCGGCCGTAAGCACACGTACTCCCGACGGAATTTCTCCGCGCAACTCAGGCGCCGCTGTAGCCAGTCCGATCAAAACTGTGGGTGCGGCGCAAAGCATCGACACAGATTCGTCTCGTATCAGACCAAACGCCATCACCGGGTCAACTTTCCTCAAGCAAACATGCGTCCCGCCCACCGCCGTGACGATCCAAACGAATGTCCACCCGTTTGCATGGAACATCGGCAGAGTCCACAAATACCGGTCCGCACAGTTCATCGACAGGTGAACCAATGTTCCGACCGCATTCATATAGGCGTTGCGATGGGTGATCATGACGCCCTTCGGCCGTGAGGTGGTTCCACTCGTGTAGTTGATTGTCAGCAGGTCACGTTCGTCAATCGATGCAGGAACAAAGGTCTCGGATTCCGCATCAAGTAACGCCTCATAGTCATACCATCCGTCCTTCGCGCCTTCGAGAGCGACAAAATGTTTAACGCCGGCGCAAGACTCGCGAACAGTATCGACGGTTTCGAGATGATCAGCATGAGCACATACGACTGTTGCACCACTATGTTGAATGATGTACTCAATCTCGTTCGGTGTTAAACGGAAGTTGATCGGAACTAGAACCGCTCCAATCTGCGGCACGCTGTAGAAGGACTCAAGCTGGGAATGCGTATTCGGAGAAATGTACGCGACTCGATCCCCCTTAACCACGCCAAGACGTTGTAATGCCGCAGACCATCGATCACACCGATCGAAAAACTGCCGATAAGACAACCGCAGCGTCCCATCGACAACAGCCTCACGGTCGGGATAAAGCGCGCGTGCACGTCGTTGGAATTCGAGTGGTGTCAGCGGAGTTTCCACGGCTCTTCTCTCGATTTACTTCTGCTTGGGCCCAACGGTGTTCCGAAGCACTCCGGCATGCTCCAACTCAATCTCCACGACATCTCCGGGCTGCATCGCACTCGTCGACCCAGGCGTGCCGGTAAAAATCATGTCGCCTGGTTCGAGGGTCACATACGTGGACACGTAACTGACAATCTCGTCTGGACTGAAGATCAGATCTTTCGTGCGCTGCGCTTGCATAACTTCTCCGTTCAACCGGGTCTGTAGCATTAGGTCGTTGTAGTCAATACCCGCAACCATCACCGGTCCAACCGGTCCAAACGTATCAGCACCTTTCGCTCGGAACCATTGAAGATCCCCCTGCTGCCACACCCGCTCACTGACATCATTACCTGGTGCCACAGCAAAAATATATTCGGCGGCATCGTCCGCTGAGACATTCTTAGCCGTTTTACCGATAATCAAAACCATTTCACCTTCGTAATGCAGGTCCGTAGCGTCCGCGTAATAGGTAATCTCCGCATCATGCGGGATAACCGACGTCGGATACTTGGCGAACAATCCTGGGTATTCCGCAGGAGATGGCTCAGACAAATGACTGACATAGTTAAACCCGACGGCTATTACCTTTTGCGGCGAGGTCGGCGCCAACATTTGGATATCACTGACCATGACCGTCTTACCAGTCCGCTGAACCGAGGTAAAAACATCGCCTTCTAACTCGTGAACGGTCTGACCTTCGAGAATCCCGTACGAAATTTTGCCGTTATCTTCATATCGAACATAACGCGTTACTTCTTGGGCGAACGTAGAACTACTAACCGCCAAAACAAGCATCACGACCCAGCATCGACCTGCTAGACACATCTCGTCTCTCCGAAGGTTAAGGTTTAAGAATTCGGAATATAGCACCGATCTCATATGAAACCCAGGAGACGACACGTGTGCAGAGAAAACCTGTCGCCAGATCACGGCACGTCGTGAACATCCTTGGAAACCAAGACGTAACACCTACTGCCTATGAGTTCATCCCATTGAACCCACTGAGCTATATTTTGACTCCCGGTGCGACCACCAGATTTCACTTTGAGTCCATGATCGTCGTTGGTTACCAACCATGCCCCATATAATGACCCGATGACATTCGACTCTCTCAGTCCTGACGACTTGGTGTCACACGAACGCCACCTCGCCAACGAGTTTGAACAGCTCAAGGCCACTGGTCTGCAATTGGACCTGACTCGGGGCAAACCGAGTCCCGAACAACTCAGTCTTTCTGATGAACTCGATGCGACTTGCAATGGTCAGTATGTGGTTGACGATGGGACGGACGTCAGAAACTACGGTGGTCTGTTTGGGATTCGCGAGGCCCGCCGTTTAGGAGGCGAACTATTAGGAGTACACGAGGATCTGGTGATTGCGGGCGGCAACGCAAGCTTGACGTTGATGTATCAGTACCTTTCGAACGCTCTGGTCTACGGTCCTCTCGGTCCAGGCACGGCGTGGCAAGACGAAGGCAGCCCACTCCGGTTCCTCTGCGTCGTTCCGGGTTACGACCGGCATTTTACGATCACGGAATCACTCGGTTTCGAGATGGTCAACGTTCCCATGCAAAATACGGGTCCTGATATGGATGCCGTTGAACAACATGTTCGCGAAGACCCACTGATCAAAGGGATTTGGTGTGTGCCAAAGTATCAAAATCCCACGGGGCACACTTTTTCAGATGACGTAGTACACAGATTTGCTGAACTTGGAAAAATTGCTGGACCACACTTCAGAATTATGTGGGACAACGCCTATGTCGTACACACCCTACACGGTCAGGGAGACTCACTTGCCAATCTGATGGATGCGTGTCAGAGAGCAGGCACAGTAGATTCTGTCGTCATCCTCGGCTCAACCTCGAAGATTACCCGGGCTGGAAGTGGCATCGCCTTCCTCGCGTGTTCATCAGCCAACCTAAGTCACTTTAAGCAACGCCTTGCCGTACAAACGATTGGTCCGGACAAGGTTAACCAATTGCGGCACGTTCGGTTTCTGCGAGACCATCAGGGTATTGACGCTCATATGCAACGCCATGCTGAAATCGTTAGGCCAAAGTTCAAAGCAGTACTCGAACACCTTGCTGGAGGCCTCGACGGTATCGCCACTTGGACCCAACCGAATGGTGGTTACTTTATTTCTGTGGAAGTGCCGCGGGGAACCGCGGCCACAGTAGTCCAACTCGCCGGAGAGGCGGGCGTGAAGTTAACCCCGGCAGGTTCAACGTTTCCTTACGGAAAGGACCCGGACGACTCGAACATCCGGTTAGCCCCGACATATCCAACCCTCGAGGAAATCCACCAAGCAATGCCGGTTTTTGTGACAGCCACCAAACTGGCTTTCGCACGTCAGTCCGTGACGAAAAGAATGAGTTCCGTCTGAAGAGTCACAGTCGTCCGAAGTATCGACTGAATGGTTAGAGGAGAAATTGAAAAAACTCCGGTGACGCTTGGCCTTGACCACTCCTAAGCCGACCCCACCTATTGCACTGATGTAGCGAGACATTGCTCAATGAAGTCAGTGACAGCGTCAAAGTCACTGCTAACGGCAACCTCGGTCGGCAACGAAGGAATCTCGTCACGGCTGTTGAGAAAGGCTACAGCTGGGGTGTCGTAGCGAACAGCCAAGCGAGCCTCGCCAGCAGTGCCGACACCACCGGGAAGTAAGACCACCACCGACGACGTCAGGATATTGATGTGATTCCTGGACATAGGCTCATCACCGGAAACGTCTCCAACCCCAAGATGCGTGATGACAGGAATGTCAACCCAAGCATTACAGTATCCGGCAAGAGGCGTCCTGAGAGACTCAGCCGTAGCTGTAGCACCCGTTGGAACGATACCGATGACACAACCTACGCGGCCGTCAACTTCGGCGAATGCCTGCGATACGGCACTCATTACTCCTTCACCCGCTCCAGTAAGCAGGTGATAGCCTTGACTCGCTATCCATTGCCCTAGTGGACGTGACCGTTCCGGGTGACCTTCAACGTGTGACCCCATCACACCGACAATCGGTCGACGGGCTCTCGTGAACGACAACGATGACTTGACCATGTTCGTGATTGTATCTGGCTAGCAGTTTCACGGATGCGCCCAGCTTGAAAACCATCCGGCGGTTATAATCCGAACCGGATGATGAACCGAATGTTGGCACCGCTAATCTGTCTAGTTGTGGCGGGTTGTACTCCCTCACCTTCGGCAGGCGGAGCCGAATCCCTAGATACCGGAACCGAATCGGTCATGCTCGTCGTCGAGCCTCGGTCGGAATGGCGCGTACTGTGGATCGAAGGAGACACCGACCTTCCTGACGGGGCAATGGTCAATTATCGAGCTACTCATGAATTGGCACGAACCGCGCCGACGGAAGACTGGCCAGCCACAAACTTGATCGATTCGGGCCGAGCTACGGTTCAAGGCGGTCACTATTGGGCTCGCATCAACACACTGAATTGGCCCACTGGAGAAGTTGAAGTGCTGGTCCAATTTCCACTACCGCCACAACCTGAGATAGTTAACGCCCGTTATGGATCCTTTGGCGAGCACCTCACGGGTGAAAACGTCACAGACCTAGGCGGAATGAAAGCAATTGAGATCACACATCGGTTCGAACACATTCGATAGGCAATGGTTACAACCGGCCGATTGAATCCTCACACTTCCTCGGCCCACTAAAACCGGGAGCAAACTCAGCGC
>CAZUZW010000006.1:0-1308 GCA_964624855.1 uncultured Vicinamibacteraceae bacterium | reverse complement strand
GGCAACCTGAATGAAATGCTCACTCGGTGCCGCGCCATGCCAGTGCTCCACATCCGGCCCAGTGTAGTCACTCTCACCCGGCCCCATTTCCCTGAGCGCTTGCCCACGTTTTTGCGTACGGGCACTTCCCTCCTCAACATAGAGGAGTTGACCGAATGTGTGGCTATGCCACGCGGATCGTGCCCCTGCCTCAAAGCGGCGACGAGACACTCTGAGACCCTCCGCATCCATAGACGAACTGAGACCGGTAAACCTCGGATCATCGTTTGCTTGATTCTCCGCGCTGACAATCCAATGCGAAGAAACGAAGAGCGCTGCGACCAGCCAAGTCGTGATACCAATAATTTGTAACACTCGACTTTTCGACGTCATGTTCATACTCTCCTCCGAGCCATAACTGCCCATGTACCGCGTCTAGGTCAATTCAAAACCATGCTAGCGCCAGACAGGAAACCTGGCGCCTTCTACGCTAAAGAGCCCTACTCTACGACTGTCACTTCATTGGAGAAAAATCAGTTGAGTCCATAAACACACGCTCAACGCTGGTCAATATGCGCCCATTGACCTGAGATTCCTCTGCTACGCGGTCCCATTCGGGGTCAGCACCAAAATCAGACCAGCTTTGCTCGGCCGCCTCACGGCTTTCGTGAGAAAGAATATAAATAAGCGTATCGTCAGAACCTGGGGAATCTTGTGGAACCCAGTAGCCAACATTTGTCATGCCATGTTTTTCAAAAATCCGCATTGTGTGATCTCTGAAACGCGCCATTAAGTTTGGAAGCTTCCCGGCTGGTGTTGTGTAAGTCCGCAACTCAAACACCGGGTTGGCAGCCGCACTCACAGTCGCTGTAGCATCAACCAGTTGACCGGCGGCAAAGCCTGCGATGAAGACTACAACTGCAAAACCAATGAATCGAATATTTTTCGTCATGGGACTCTCCTTGATAGTTAACACAAACCTTGTGTGACAGTCGTCAGTATATGATGCACAGCTCAATCTCACCAGGTCAGACTATGAAGCCTGCTCACCATAATAAGTGACGAAACAACCGTTGGTGGAACAAATAAGAACTGGCGATCTGAAAATAAACAGGCAACAGCGTTTTATAACAGCTGCACAAAATTCTTGTAGGATCATCTAGAAGCTTTTACCCTAGTGGTGAGAAAGCGTGGCCAAGCGAATAGGCAGTCTGCGGAGATCTCTTGGCGCACTCAAGTCGTTTTGCATGTTGTTTCGGGGCGTGGCGCAGCCCGGTAGCGCGCCTGCTTTGGGAGCAGGAAGTCCTCGGTTCGAATCCGGGCGCCCCG
>CAZUZW010000005.1:1984-77487 GCA_964624855.1 uncultured Vicinamibacteraceae bacterium | reverse complement strand
GGCAACGAGATTGAGTCGATTTCGACAAGTTCGTCGAGAAATAATTCTAGCTCTGTAGCGCGTTCGGCACAGAAGGCGCATTTGTTGAGATGTGCCGTACGAGTGTGTCGTCCTGGTCTTTTGCCCTTGGGGATCAATTCCTCCAGCAACTGTTCGTCGTTTAGATGGGGGGAGGAGAAATAACGGTTAATTCGTGAGAAGAGGGTCATGCAAGCGCTCCTCCGTCGTTTTCGAGCACAGGCGGTCTAAGCCAATTTCGTCGTCCGAGCATTTTTCTTAAGGCTTGGATGGCTCGAAAAAGATGCACACGGACCGTGGCGTCACTGAGGCCTAGTACTTGACCAACTTCTTTGTTCGAATGGCCTTGAAAAACATTAAGTACGACCACTGCGCGTTGGCGTTCGGGCAATTTCATGACGGCCAGTCTAAGTTCGGTGCTACGTTCGTCTAAGAACACCAATCTTTCCGGAGAAGGTTCGTTGCCTGGATGCCGAAGCAGTTCTTCGTATTGTTGTTCGTCGACTGAAACCATCCATCGTGACCGACGTTTAGTGGCTTTGATTCGGTCTAGGCAGGCATTGATAACGATCTTTGTAAACCATAATTTAAAGACAAGTTCTTCCCGAAAAGACGGTAGATGAAGAAATGCTTTTAGGAAGGCATCTTGTACAACCTCTTCGACATCTGCCGTGTTGCGGAGGTAGTAGTATGCAATTCTGAGGGCCCGCTGTTGATGCGTAGCCACTATCTTCTCGAACTCTAGGCATGCGCCGAAGTGGTCACCGCTGTTAAGAGACGATTTGACCGCCCTTACTAGTGATCCGTCAGCAGTGGAAGTTTCCTCCGCAATGAGTGTCTGGGCTGAGCTGAGTCCCATGGTCTAAAAGACGCTTTGGTTCATAAAACGTTTACAGTGATGAGAGAAGTTTGGTAACAATCTAATCAATAATACTGCGTCAGAGACGTATCGTGGTAGTAATGACTGAGTATCTCCGAAGGCGTCTGTCCAGCTTTGGCTCTGGCAGCAGCGCCGCGCTGGCAGAGTCCAATTCCATGACCCCAGCCTCGGCCCTCAAAAATAAAGCCGTTACCTTGGCGCCGAACTGTAAAGCGAGTGCTTTTGAGGGAGTTCGGTCCAAACCGTCGGGATATTACTGCGCGAAACACTTCTCCTCGAAGTTTAGCGGATGACTCGTCGCCACCAACGAGGAGCTGCTGGACGCGGCCTGACCCATCCTTCTCACTTATTTGAAATTCATGCAGTTGATTGCCGATACGCGTCCGCGCATCCGTATTGAGCGTCGCCAAGAGTTCTTCCTGTGAGGCTGTAAATTGCCAAGATACTGGATTGTCCAATAAGCAGAATGAATCGTCGACGGCTCGGAGATAAGGTGGGGTTATGCCGCCCCAGACAACTTCAGAGTTACTCGTACTTCCACCGCAGTCAGCATGAAAGACAGCGTTGATCGGGATGCCGTCGTGTGTAATTACTAGTCCCGCGGTTGAGGTGGCCGCGAAACGGGAGATGTCCGCATTACGGGGCGATAGATGTTTGGTCGACCGATACACTTGACAATGGGTCGTAGAGCAAAGGTCGAACCCATCGCTTTGGTGCCGGTTCCGATTCGCTAGAGCATAGGTCCGGGCCAAGATGGCCTGTGTTTGGACAACTCGCTCAATTGTCGTGCGGTCGAGACCGCGTATGTCGGCCTCGGCCAAGATGGACCCCATAACATATTCCTCTATCCCTAGTCTCGCGACGGTTCCATCTTCAAACTGGACTCGAATTGTAGGACTTTTACTTATAGTTGGGTCCACAGAGGGTGGGGTCCGAACGCACGAGGTAACAGGAATTAGAAGAAGGATCAGAAGCCGTACTAACCTAGATGAAATAGTCATTTGTCACAAGTAGAAGTCTTAGCAGACGACGACATCCTGAAAAAGTTGTTCCAGTCGTGTCTGAGTCATTCGGAATAGCAGCATGTAGAAACTTGGACAGTTCAAGTTGCGAATCACTGCCGTCGGCACTAGGATTCACTTAAATGCAGTCAGCCTCAATGCTTGAGGTCCACGGAATCATACACCCTGGGCATGTTTACTGGAATCCCAGCGTGTCTGCGCTTTACAGTGAATCAATTAGACGCGGCGAAGGCTCACTCGCCGAAGGTGGTCCTCTAGTCTGTTCGACGGGCATCCACACCGGGCGGTCGCCGAACGATAAGTTTATTGTTCCAGAACCTTCGACTGAGGAGCATGTGTGGTGGGGCAAGGTCAATCGGCCGATTGATCGAGAGCGATTCGGCTTGCTTCAGAAAAGTACTCTTCAGTCGCTGACGAAGAAAGACCTCTTTGTACAAGATTGTTTTGTTGGTGCTGATCCCACCTATCGATTATGTGTTCGTGTGATTACAGAGCGTGCATGGCACAGCTTGTTTGCTCGCACGATGTTTCTTCCTGTGCCGGCTGGTCACAGGTCGGATGAACACTCTCCGCAGTTCACTGTCATCGATGTGCCTTCTATGGAGGCTGACCCACATATTCATGGCACTACATCAAACGTGTTTATTGTGGTCGATTTTTCTCAGCGATTGGTGTTGATCGGTGGGACTAGCTACGCGGGAGAGATCAAAAAGTCACTGTTCAGTGTTATGAATTATCTGTTGCCGCTTAGGAACGTATTTCCTATGCATTGTTCAGCAAATATGGGTGAACGTGGTGACGTTGCGCTGTTCTTCGGATTGTCCGGGACCGGTAAGACTACGCTGTCGAGTGTCGCCAACCGCAGTTTGATCGGTGATGACGAGCATGGATGGAGCGATGAGGGAGTATTTAATTTCGAGGGCGGTTGTTACGCGAAAATGATTCGTTTGTCACCAGAACAGGAACCACAGATACACTCGACGACACGTCGATTTGGTACCGTTCTGGAGAACGTAGCGGTTGACGCACTGACAGGCGAATTGGACCTAGATGATGACCGGGTGACAGAGAATACACGTGGCGCCTATCCTATTTCATTCATCGACAACAGTGTCCCTTCCGGAAGAGGGGGACATCCCGACACCATTGTTATGCTGACTGCCGACGCATTCGGTGTTATGCCGCCGGTCGCCAAGTTGAGTCCGGAAGCTGCGATGTACCACTTTTTATCGGGTTATACGGCGAAGGTGGCCGGAACAGAAAAAGGTGTAGGCGAACCGACCGCCACGTTCAGCGCCTGTTTTGGTGCGCCGTTTATGATTCACCATCCCAGTGTGTACGCGCGGCAGTTGGGTGAGCGTATTTCGAAACATAAGGCGCATGTTTGGCTAGTGAATACTGGTTGGACTGGTGGCGCATATGGTCAAGGGCGTCGGATTAGCCTTGGAGACACCCGTGCGATTGTTGACTCAATACTGTCAGGAGCGCTAAATGGCGTTCGGTGTGAACGCGACAAGATCTTCAATTTCGAGATTCCCACAGAATGCCCGAACGTTCGAGATGACATTCTGCAGCCACGAGATACTTGGGTTAGTGGTGCGGACTATGATGCCAAAGCTAGAACGCTTGCCGGAATGTTTGTGGACAATTTTAGGGCGTTCGAATCAGAGACTGAGGCTGGTATTAGAGAGGCAGGTCCTCGTTAAGAACTAAGGTGTCTTTTGTATGACAGTGGAGTTTGAGTCAGTTATAGGGCTAGAGATTCATTCACAACTTCTGACGAAGACCAAGATTTTTTGTGGTTGCGGGACTAAGTTCGGCTGCGATCCAAATACTCAGGTTTGTCCGATATGTCTCGGCTTGCCAGGCGCGATGCCAGTTCTTAATACTCGAGCCGTGGAGTTTGCGATTCGAGCATCGCTGGCTCTAGGGTGTCGCGTGCAACAGAGATCTATCTTTGCTCGAAAGAACTATTTCTATCCAGACCTTCCGAAGGGTTATCAAATTTCGCAATATGAAAAACCGCTCGCAGTCGATGGCCGGGTAGCGTACGAATCGACAGGCCAGAACTCAGAAGTAAGGATTATGCGAGTTCACTTAGAAGAGGATGCCGGCAAGTCGTTGCACGATGGGTGTCCGGAGTCCGACGTGTTTACGCATATCGATTTCAATAGAAGCGGTGTGCCGCTCATCGAGATAGTGACGCATCCTGATCTTCGAAGTGCCGCGGCGGCGGCGGAGTTTTTTTCCCGGCTTCGTGCAATTTTGCAAGCTATTGAGGTCAACGACGGCAACATGGAAGAGGGGAGTCTGAGGTGTGATGCGAATGTCTCAGTTCGTCCAATCGGAGAGAGAGAGTTGGGAGTAAAAGTTGAGATCAAGAACATTAACTCTTTTCGATATTTGCAACGGGCAATTGACTATGAGTCTGAACGGCAAGTTCAGGTCATAACTTCGGGTGGTGCCGTCGTTCAGGAGACTCGTCTTTGGGATACTGATGTGAGTAAGACAGTATCTATGCGGAGTAAGGAAGAGGCTCACGATTACCGTTACTTTCCCGAACCAGATTTACCGCCTTTGGATGTGTCGCCTGAGTGGGTTGAATCGATCAGGTTGACCCTGCCCGAATTACCTGAAGAGCGCAAACAGCGTTTTCTTCAAGAATATGGCTTATCGGAATCTGATGCCGGATTGTTAGCGCAGTCGGAGAAGTTAGCACAGTACTTCGAAGAAACCGCTAAGAGATCTGGTAATTTTAAGTCGGCAAATAACTGGATAAAGGGTGAGGTGCTCCGGCACGTGAAAGAAGCGGGTGGTAATTTGGCCACACTTAAGGTTGGCCCGGATGCTTTGGCTGAGTTAATAGGTTTTGTTGATGACGGAAAGGTTAGTGGTTCTGCGGCGAAGCGCTTGTTTGAGCGAATGGCTAAAACTGGTGAACCAGCAGGAAAAGTGCTTGCGGCAGAAGGATTGGGTCAGATCGAGGATGTTGATACCCTAGGTGCTGCGGTTCAATTGGTTATTGAAAGCCATCCTGATGTTGTGAATACATATAGGGCAGGTAAGACTAGCGCTTTGGGTTTTTTGGTCGGCCAGGTGATGAGACAGACTAATGGAAAGGCTAATCCAAAGCGAGTAAAAGAGCTCTTGAGTGAACAACTTGATTGACACTCAGAAAAAAGCAAGACTAGACTTAAAGTTAACATCAACGTAGACGACGGCGATTTGATCGTCGGACTGCTGCTTAATAAGAATGCTAGGGCAATGCGACTTTCTTCATTGCTAGAGCGTAAGACACACCACTGAACAAGATACAAGCGGTCTATTCTCTCAGACAGATTATCCAAGCCGGATTCTCTGGAGTTGCGGCTTCGGAGGTGATGTCTCGTGTACTGACCAAATCCGAATTGTTCGGGTTGGAGTCTGGAACGAAAGTTACACTGATTTCGGCAGGCAAGATGGCTGTGCCGATGACTGAAGTGTTTTTAGAAAAGTGGAATGGCGATATTCAGGGTGGTCTAGTTGCGGCACCGGTAGGTGAGCTGCAGGATAGGCGATTACCATTCTTAAGAGTCGGTCATCCTGTGCCGACACAGGAGAGTGTTGACGCCGGTCAACGTGCATTGGAGCTTGCACGCAAGGTGGACCCGTCAGGTGTGTTGATTTTACTCTTGTCTGGCGGCGCATCGGCGTCACTATCAGTACCGGCAGAGGGAGTTACGCTAGAGACCAAGATCCAAGCCACCAAGGCTCTTTTGAGAGGCGGTGTGTCGATTCACGATATTAATTGTGTGCGGAAGCATCTGTCGCGGATTAAAGGGGGGTGGCTCGCGGCTTCGGCTCGTGGGAGAACTCTCACTTTTGCGGTTTCCGATGTTGTTGGACCCATAGAAGACGATCCAGCAGTGATTGGCTCAGGTCCAACAACTGGTGATCCAACCTCCTTCGATGACGCTCTTCGGATTGTTGATCGGGCGGAGGTGAGGGACCATTTCCCGTTTAGTGCGAGAGAGGTGTTGCAGCGTGGCCGAGCCGGGGATCTGGTGGAGACTCCCAAGCCAGGTGATCCGCGCCTTACCGGTTCGGCCGTCGAGATCGTCGGCAGCCGTCGGGATGCCGTTCGAGCGGCGGCTGTGAAGGCCAGCAACCTAGGCCTTGACACGATTGTCATTGACCGACCAGTAATTGGCGAGGCCAGAGAGATTGCTCCACTGCATCTCAAACACGTCGTTGAAGTAGCCTCTAAGTTGAGGCGTCCTGCGTGTGTAATGTCAACTGGAGAGACTACTGTCACTGTTAAAGGAAGCGGACGCGGTGGACGGAATCAAGAGTTTGGTTTAGCTCTAGTTGACCCACTATCGGTCCTTAATGAAGACGTAGTTGTTGCTAGTGTTGCAACCGATGGTGTCGACGGGCCGACAGAAGCTGCCGGTGTGATTGTGAGCGGAACGACATTGGCTCGATCGCGAGAGTTAGAACTAGGAACGCCGAGAAGTTACCTCGACAGAAACGATTCTTTGACCTTCTTTCAGGCGCTTGGTGACCTTGTTATCACTGGACCTACCGATACGAATGTCGGTGACCTACAGGTATTTATATTGATGGGTTCTTCATGCTGACTACAGAACAGATTCTCGGTCAGATCAAGTCGAGACTCGACCATCCTGCAACTGTCCGAGAATTAATGCAGATACTTTCGGTTCCTCGTGAACGACGAGCCACGTTCCGTCGTCGTCTTTCGAATCTCGTTGAAACGGGGCAACTCATCAGGATTAGAGGTAATCGGTACGGTTTGCCGGGGCGTATGCGTCTTGTGACGGGTGAATTGCATGTTAATCCACGAGGGTTCGGCTTTGTATCGCCTGAGGATTCCACAGGTGGAGCGGATGAGGATCTGTATGTCTCTGGAGCCAATCTCAACCAGGCGATGCATGGCGATCGGGTGGTTGCGAGAGTTGATCGACAAGGTTCCAGAAGTCGGGTTGAAGGTCGAATTGTTCGGATCTTGGAACGAAGAACGAAGCAACTCGTAGGCCGTCTGGAAATTGACGAATCAGGTTTGGTCTATGTGGTGCCTTTCGATCGGCGGATTGTGACGGATGTGCATGTTCCTGAGGGCAAGAGCGGCGAGGCCGATGTTGGAGAAGTTGTCGTTGTTGCTTTGAGTCGCTGGCCGACATCGACTCGAGGTCCGGTCGGTAAAGTGATCGAGGTTCTAGGAAACATGGATTCCCCTGGTGTGGACACTGACATGGTAATTAGGGAATACCAACTGCCGGACAAGCATGCCGTAGCGGCCATAACTGAAGCTAGAAAATACGGAAAGAAAGTGAAACCGCGTGAACTCAGGGGTCGTGAGGATTTTCGATCTCTTCAGACTGTGACGATCGATGGTGAATCAGCACGGGATTTCGATGATGCAATCACTCTTGAGTGTTTGCCCAATAAGAATTTTCTGTTGGGCGTTCACATCGCCGATGTTGGCCATTATGTACCAGAGGGTAGTGCTCTTGACGTGGCTGCGTACGAGAGAGCGACATCCGTTTATTTTCCGGACCGGGCTGTGCATATGTTTCCGGAGGAACTCGCTACTGGAATTTGCAGTTTAAAGCCGAAAGTAGATCGCTTGGTTCAATCCTGTTTGATGGAGATCGACGGTCGTGGAAAGGTTGTGCGATATGAAATTCATGACGGCGTTATTCACAGCAATGCAAGGATGACGTACACAGAAGTGAATGCGATTCTAGTTGATCGTGATGCGAAGACCCGGGCGGCTTATTCGGAACTGGTTGAGATGTGTAACCGGATGAAGCGTTTGTATAAGGTGTTGCATGGTCGTCGTCGCCGGCGAGGGTCTATTGATTTCGATCTGCCGTCTGCTGAGTTTCTCATGGATCATACGGGAGAGGTAACAGGCGTCGTTGCTGCAGAGCGAAACCAAGCCCATCGGATCATCGAAGAATTTATGTTAATTGCGAATGAAACAGTTGGTGAGTACTTGGAAGAAGGTTCTCAGGCGGTTGTGTATCGTGTGCATGAGCCGCCAGATCCAGTCAAGATTGAAGAGTTCGGAAGTTTTATCGCGTCACTTGGATATGGCCTCGGTAAAACGAAAGAGCGGGTCGTTCCAAAGGATTTTCAACGATTACTAAAGCGACTCAACGGTAGGCCGGAACAACGGTCGGTGTCTTCTTTGATGCTTCGTACAATGCAGCAAGCACGATATGACACTGTTAATCTTGGTCACTTTGGATTGGCAGCTTCCGTCTATACACACTTCACGTCTCCGATTCGCCGCTATCCTGATTTAGTCGTTCACCGCCTATTGCGAGAAAAACGTTTCAAGAGGTCTGTAAGAGGTACTGTTTCTGATGACAGGTTGCGACATTTAGGTGAAGTGGCACGCCACACTTCGGAACTTGAGCGTCGAGCAGAAGATGCCGAACGAGAGGTCATTCAGTGGAAAAAGGTCCGATTTATGTCGGACAAGGTTGGTGAGGAGTTTGTCGGGTATGTTACTGGCGTTGCTGCCGTTGGCCTGTTTGTCGAGTTGCTCGAGCCTTTTGTCGAAGGATTGGTTCATATTTCAAGTATGGCTGATGATTACTATCAATATTTTGAGCGGCAACACGAACTTCGAGGTGAGAAGAACAGGAAACGGTATCGATTGGGTGACATGGTTAAGGTGCAAGTGGTTCGTGTCGACCGGGACCATCGAAGGATTGAATTGGCCCTCGTGGAAATTCTTGAAAAGGTTCGCCGGCAGGTCAACCGGCGACCTTCGCAGAGTGCAGCCCTCCGTCGAGGCAAGAAACGAAAGGGAGCAAAGCGGAAGTCAAGGGCGTAAATCTGCTTACTGAAGATGCGCAGCGCCATGTGAAACCTCGTGCACTCTATGAGAAATATTGTCGTTGGAACGGCGGGTCATATTGATCACGGCAAGAGTGCGCTAGTAATCGCACTGACAGGATCGGACCCCGATCGACTAAAGGAAGAAAAAGACAGGGGCATCACGATTGACCTCGGTTTTGCGAATTATCAAGAGGGCGATCTAAATGTGGCGTTCGTGGACCTTCCTGGGCACGAACGTTTTATTAGGAATATGCTCGCCGGCGTCAGTGGCGTTGACGCCGTTGCGCTGGTTGTAGCTGCCGATGAATCAGTAATGCCGCAAACCCGCGAACATTTTGACATCTGTCGCCTGTTAGGAGTTCGGACCGGGGTTGTAGTGCTCACAAAGGTTGATCTGGTCGACGAGGAGACACTAGAACTTGTCAAAATGGAAGTACGTGAATTGGTGGCTGATTCTTTTCTTGAAGGAGTGCCGATGATTCCTGTGTCCGTTCGGTCCGGTTTTGGAATGAACGAACTACGAATTGGGCTCGCAGGATTGGCTAACCAACCTAAAGTTACTGGTGCCAAGGGAATTCTTAGGCTTCCTGTTGATCGAATGTTTACCGTAAAGGGATTTGGAACGGTTGCGACTGGAACTCTAGTGAGTGGGGTTATTGAGACGGACATGACTGTGGAGGCCCAGCCGATGGGACGTCGGTTTCGGGTTCGCGGGCTGCAGGTGCACGGAAAAATGGTATCGGCCGCTGAAGTTGGTCAGAGAGTTGCGGTGAATTTGTCGGGCTCTGGCCTTGAGTTTCTCACGCGTGGCGATGTTTTGGTGCAGTCTGGTGAACTAGAAAGTACGCGATGTTTGGACGTTACGCTTGAACTCGTTCTTGGCAGTCCTGTCCTTAAACATGGCAGCCGCGTTCGTTTCCATTGCGGGACTAGCGAAGTGATGGCACGAGTATCGCTTGCTGCACCGACGGATGCAGGTCCGAAGTTTGTTGATTTTGGAACGCTGGAGTCGGAGCGAGAGGCTTACGCAAGGATTCGACTTGAAGAACCCGTTCCCTTGACTCGAGGTGATCGTTTTGTGCTCCGAGCATATTCTCCGATGATCACTATCGGAGGCGGCCGTGTGCTTGATCCAACACCAGGACGCGGGCGATTACGGTCTAACGCCGGAGTGAAAAGACTGAGTCGCCTTGGTGAGCCGGATGATTGCCTAGAGTACGTGGTTGCTATGGTGGATGACGCCGGTGGGTACGGCTTGGCGAGGTCTTCTTTGATACCACGTGGGGGTGTCAAACCTGACGTAGTCAAAAGTGTTATTGATGGGTTGGTAGCAGAGGGCCGGATTGTCGAGCTTGGTTCGGTGTTGGTGACTCCTGAACGGGTGGCTGAATTGCGCGATCTACTCCTGGCTTGGGTGACGAAGTTTCACGAGAGTGATCCACTAGAGATTGGCCTGCCACGTGAGGAAGCTCGTGAACGATTTACTCGGCAAGCTTCATCAGAAGTGTTCGACTGTGTTCTGGAGAAGCTGGTTCGCGACGGCGACCTTACTGCACGCGATCATCTGGCCTTATCGTCCCATCGAGTGTCTCTGTCTGCAGACGAGGTCGGGATTTGTGAGCAGTTGGAAAATTGCTATCGGTTGGGTGCACTATCACCGCCGGAACTGTCTAATGTCGTAGCCGAGATTCACGAGCCGCGCGAGACGGTTGAAAAGATGTTGAAACTCTTGCTTAGGGAACAAGTATTGTTCAAGGTCGAAAGCTTGGTCTTTCACCGAGATGTCCTGCTTCGGCTCAAAGCTGACATTGCAGGTCTTAAGACTGATCAGAACCTAAATGAGCTAATAAAGCTTGATGTTTCGACGTTTAAAACGCGCTTCAACATTTCTCGCAAGTTTGCGATTCCTCTTCTTGGATATCTAGATAAGGAGCGAGTCACGCGGCGGTCAGGAAATGTTAGGGTGTTACTGTAGTCTTTCACGCTTTGCCAAAGTGATTAACTCCTAGGTAAACTGCAAAGATGTATCTCATGAGTAACAAAAGGACTGAATAAATGGGGGAGACGGAGAATCGCAGCTGTTATACCGTTTGTGTCTTTCAAGACTTAGTTTGGGCAAGTCGCGGTCTTGAGGCGCTTCGGACGAAGGGTTTTGAGGATGGTGTAATCTCAGTTCTTTCGAAACAATCTTCTGAATCCTTGGAACTGTTTCAAAAGTTGTTTGGTTTTGCACCGTCGGCACTTGAGGTGAACGGTTTAGGTAACGTAGTGGCTTACGGTAGTCTCATACAAGAGCTACAAGGATCGGATGATGGTTTGGGTCGTACTGGTGTAGCTGCGACCATCCGCCGTATTGGATTTCAGCCGCACGACGGATTTATTTTTCAGACGCTGACGGAGCGTGGAGGTGTTTTGGTTGCAGTTGAGAGTGAGTCTCGAGCGGCCGATGCGTTGGCATTATTTCACTCGTATGGCGGGGGGAATGCAGCAATAGGCGCTTGGTCAGGTCGCGTATAACCAGTAAATGTTTACTTCTGAGTAACTGAGATAGATGGGGTTGGACCTTCCTAAACTCTTGGCCGTGGTTAGAGCGAAGCTCACTGAGAGGCGAGAGTCTTCCACAACTGTCGTTTTATCGATCAAGCCTGACACTATTGGCCCGCAGGACGTTCCATTTCTTCTTGGTGCTAACCAAGAGAGAATGAGGAGTTCACTGGCGGCTTCGTTCGCTGGTCATATGGGGGCGGTTGGCTTGGTTCTATTTCTTATGAGTTTAGCGCCGGAACAGGTTTATGACCTGATCGAGCCAAACCGTGAAAACTACGGCATAGTGTTTTTGCCTCAAGATGGTCCCGGCGGTGGTGGTGGCGGTGGGGGAAATCAGTCACTCGAAATGCCAGGACTCGTCGAGTTGGAAGGTGCCGATGAGACCGAGTTGAGTGTACCGGTAGAACCCGAACCTGACTTTGTAGAACCCGAACCGGAACCGGAGACCCTGCAGGCAGACCGGTTGAGTATTCCTGCGATGGCCATGGCGTCGGCCCTCCAAACGTCACCTGGTGTTTTAGATGCGGTCTTAGCGCGTTCCACACCGTCACAGGGTAGTGGCTCAGGTGGTGGAGCTGGAACCGGGCAAGGTACGGGGATTGGTCCTGGGGATGGGGGAGGATTGGGTCCAGGTCAGGGCGGTGGCGTTGGTGGTGGCGTCTATCGTCCAGGGTCTGGCATCGTCAATCCAAGACTACTGCGTGAAGTTAAGCCGAATTACACTTCGGAAGCGATGAGAGCCCAGGTGCAAGGAGAGGTGTGGCTTGAAGTGGTAGTGCTATCGGACGGCACCGTAGGTGATGTTACGGTGACGAAGTCTCTGGACCCTGTTTTTGGCTTGGACGAAGAAGCGATTAGAGCGGCGCGCCAATGGCGATTTGCTCCAGGCACCCGTTTTGGAGAACCGGTGGCCGTTCTGGTGAGTATCGCGCTTGAATTTAATCTGAGATAAGAAAAGCCCGGCAGAGTGATACACTGCCGGGCTCGGTTACGTTTCTTAGTTATCTGACACTTCAGTCTAGTACATTCCGCCCATTCCACCCATACCTCCTGGCGGTCCAGCAGGAGCAGCTTCGGGTTTCTCTTCGGGGATTTCTGCAACCAGGGCCTCGGTCGTCAGTAACAGCGATGCAATCGATCCGGCATTCTGCAGAGCCGTTCTCACGACTTTGGTGGGATCGATAACACCAGCCTTAACGAGGTCTTCGTATGTTTCTGTCAGCGCATTGAAGCCCTCGTTGCCTTTTGATTCGCGCACCCGTTGAACGACGATTGAACCTTCGAGGCCAGCATTTGTCGCAATCCAACGCATAGGTTCTTCAAGAGATCGCTTAATGATGGCGACTCCTATACGCTGATCTGCGTCATCGACTTCCAAGTCGTCGAGTACGCTCGAAGCCCGAAGTAAAGCTACACCACCACCTGGCACGATACCTTCTTCGACGGCGGCTTTCGTCGCGTGCATAGCATCTTCGACGCGAGCTTTCTTTTCTTTCATCTCGGTCTCCGTTGCTGCACCGACCTTGATTACCGCTACACCGCCAACCAACTTGGCCAGTCGTTCCTGTAGCTTTTCACGGTCGTAATCAGATGAAGTTTCTTCGATCTGTGCGCGGATTTGCTTAACGCGACCTTCGATCGCGTCCTTTGTTCCTTCACCTTCGACGATTGTAGTGTTGTCCTTGTCAATCGTGACCTTTTTGGCTTTGCCGAGGTCTTCCAGGCGAATGTTCTCGAGCTTGAGCCCCAAATCTTCAGTGATCGCCTTGCCGTTTGTCAGGACGGCAATATCTTCGAGCATGGCCTTTCGGCGATCACCAAAGCCAGGAGCTTTGACAGCTGCTGCCTGTAGAGTTCCCCGCAACTTGTTGACAACCAAAGTTGCCAGTGCTTCGCCCTCAACATCTTCGGCAACGATAAGCAATGGGCGGCTCAATTTTGCAACCTGCTCGAGTAGGGGCAGAAGGTCCTTCATTGAGCTAACTTTCTTTTCGTGGATGAGAATCACAGGATTCTCCAGGACCACTTCCATACGCTCTGGGTCGGACACGAAATACGGCGATAGATAACCTCGGTCGAATTGCATGCCTTCGACGACTTCCAGAGAAGTCTCGAGAGTCTTTGCTTCTTCGACCGTGATGACGCCGTCTTTCCCGACCTTATCCATAGCCTCGGCAATGATTGTGCCGATGGTTGGGTCGTTATTCGCGGAGATCGTGCCTACTTGAGCGATCATGTCTCCGGTGACCGGTTCTGCTGTGGCTTGAAGCGCGTCCGTAACTGCTACTACGGCTCGTTCAATGCCACGTTTTACCTCCATTGGATTCGCGCCAGCGACAACATTCTTTGCACCTTCGCGATAGATGGCTTGAGCGAGCACCGTTGCTGTTGTTGTTCCGTCGCCAGCTATATCCGAAGTTTTACTGGCAACTTCTCTCACCATCTGTGCGCCCATATTTTCGAGCGCATCCTTCAATTCGATTTCTTTGGCGACCGTAACGCCGTCCTTAGTAATTGTTGGTGAGCCGAATTTTTTGTCGAGAACTACGTTTCTCCCCTTGGGGCCCAGTGTTACCTTGACGGCGTTTGCCAATTGGTTGACGCCTTCAATCATTGTCCTGCGTGAATCTTCTCCGTAAACAATCTGCTTTGCCATGTCCTAAAACTCCAATAAATAATGATGCCTGTTCGATTTTCCTGTTTGCTACTTTTCTACGACTCCGAGGATCTCGTCCTCACGCATAATCAGGAACTCGACGCCATCTAGTTTGATCTCTTGACCAGAATATTTGCCGAATAGGACGGTGTCTCCCTCTTTGACGTCCATTGGAGTGACCGTGCCATCATCTTTGACTTTGCCTTTGCCAGCCGCGATGATCTTGCCTTGTTGCGGCTTCTCTTTGGCGGTATCTGGGATAATAATGCTACCGACAACCTGTTCCGTTTCCTCGAGACGCTCAACTATGATGCGGTCGTGGAGTGGGCGAACCTTAACAGCCATAAACCTCAAACTCCCTTCAAATAATGTAAAAAACAGACGTGTAAATCTACTTAAGGTACTGCACTACTAGGCGAGTTAGCAGTCAGAGTCCAAGACTGCCAATTTATCGTGAAAGTGGTTACAGGTCAAGCCGATCCGGTGAAAAGACTTTCCAAGCGGATTTATTTTGGGGTTTGCCCGAGAAAGCAAGTCCAGTATGGCAATAACCGGGTCTAAAAATTTCTAACCAGTCCGCTTGAGTCGATAACTGGCGATTTTTCTAGTTAACGTGTTGCGGTGAATTCCGAGAAGTTCCGCCGCTTGGCCAAGATTGCCTTTGGAACGGGTCAAGGCTCGACTAATAAAACGGCGTTCAATAGCTTGGCGAGCGTCATCGTACAATATGCCCTTTTTCAGCATTTCTTCTACAAGGCGGTCCAGTTGATCCCGCAAGCGTCGTCGTCCTTCCCTTTAAAATCGATCGTAGCTGGTCGTTCTAGTTGGTTGAGATAGAGTCAATTATGCAAGTTCTCGCCCTGATAGGACGTGGAACGCATCAAGATATTTCTGTCGCGTTTGCTGAACGATCTCGTTAGGTAACTCTGGAACAGGTGGCTTATGATCCCATTTAATTTCGTCTAGGTAATTACGCACGAACTGTTTGTCGAAACTACTTTGACCTCTTCCTGGTTCATAGTCATCTTTCGGCCAGAATCGAGATGAATCTGGTGTCAGAATCTCGTCAATCAGTAAAATGTCTTTATCGCCGACCGTCCCATCACCATTTGACGGTACGAGCCCAAATTCAAATTTCGTATCAGCCACAATAATTCCGCAGGACTCAGCATGGCTGGCGCCGTGCATGTACAACGTTAATGTCAGGTCTCGGAGTCGAGATACAAGATCGGCGCCGATAATGTCCGCCGCCTCAGCTTCGCTAATGTTGACGTCATGGCCGCTTTCGGCTTTAGTAGCGGGAGTAAAGATTGGTTCCGGAAGACGCTCAGATTCGACAAGGCCTTCTGGAAGCTTGATGCCGCAAACGTGCCCAGTCTCTTGATATTCGCGCCAACCTGAGCCGGTTAAATAGCCACGGGCCACGCATTCTATCGGAATTGGTTCTGTTCTTCGCACAAGCATTGAACGACCGGATAACAGTGCTTCGTGAGGGCGCAATTCTGCTGGAAATGTTGATGAATCAATAGAAAGAAGATGGTTCGGAACGATCGACCGTGTTCGTTCGAACCAAAAAGCAGAAAGTTGAGTCAACACTTTCCCTTTATCAGGAATCGCAGTGCCGAGAACATAGTCGTAAGCTGAAATTCGGTCGGTGGTGACGATTAACAACTGGTCGGTTCCAATTTCGTAGATGTCGCGAACCTTACCTCGTCGATGATGTGTTGTTCCTTCAAGAGCGGTTTCGAAAATTGGTCTGTGCGTAGTCACGAACGAGCCTCATGGTGGGTGAAAAGAAGCATAGCTTAACGAGAAGTTACAATCACGGCAAGAAGGAAATGCGATGGGCGTTATAGTACATTTTATCGTTACCGAAATTATCGGGTGCGTTGCATGTTGAGAAGATCCATTAGAACTCTGATTGTCATTGCTTTAACTCTTGGATTGACGGCGTTCTTTCTCCGTAATGCACAACTGGATTATGTCTTGAATGCTGTGTGGCTAGCTAGGTTAGACATGCTTGTGGTCTGTACGGTGTTTACAGTGCTTTCGTATGTGATCCGTATTGAGAGATGGAGAGGGTTGCTGCGACCAGTTGGTTCTGTATCGTTTTTGACTGCTGGAATGGCTACAGTGATTGGTTTTACCGCCAATGCGCTCTTGCCTGGTCGTGTAGGCGAAGTTCTGCGGCCGTTTGTGCTCGCGCGGCATAATGAGGTTTCCGGTTCAGCGGCCGTAGCGACTGTAGTTGTTGAGCGATTACTTGACCTTGTGGCAATCATGGTGACCTTGGCTGGATGCATCGTATTTTTTTCAGGACCGACGAACAATCCGGAGTTGCTACTCACACTTCAGTTTGGTGCGATAGCGGGAGGTGTGACTGGGTTGCTGGTGTTAGCGGTGATGGCTTGGCTTGCGAGAAACCCAAGGGGGAATGAGTGGTTGATTACATGGTGCAAGGCCGTCAGTCCACAACGCTGGGTCTCAGTTGTAGACCGCTTGGCACGTCGATTTACCAGTGGCTTGAGTGTGACCGGTCGAGTTGGTCCCCTTGCTGTTGCGTTTCTGATGTCTGTGCTGTTGTGGGCGTCTATTGCTCTTAGTTTGGTCTTTGGCTCTAGGGCATTCGGGATAAATATTTCCTTCGTTGAGTCGATTCCTATTCTGGCAATGGTCGCGATTGGGGTTGCACTTCCAACACCGGCGGGCATGGGAGGGTATCATGCGGCTTACCAGCTCGGAGTGACTTCTTTGTATGGCTTTGATAACGACGTGGCTGTAGGGGCAGCTTTGGTGATTCATGCAATTGCATTTGTACCGGTGACTTTGCTTGGTCTTCTTTGTTTAGGTAAGGAGGGGCTGCATTTAGGTGGCCTATCTGGCGTGGCAGTTGGAGAGAAACTGTCTGAACCGACTGAAAATAATCATAAGACTGGGGTGATCTCGTGAAGTGTCCCTTTTGTGGATGCCTGAAAGACAAAGTTGTTGATTCTCGAGAAGGCAAGGAAGGTGAAGTCATTCGCCGCCGCCGACAGTGTCTTGACTGTGGTCGACGTTTTACCAGTTACGAGAGGATGGACGACATTCCCTATATGGTCGTAAAGAAAGATGGTTCTCGCGAACGTTTCGACCGTCAGAAGGTGATTGCGGGGATGCTTAAAGCGTGTGAGAAGCGGCCGGTCAGCGTAGCGGCCCTAGAGGCCGTAGCGGATCGTGTTGAAGTAACACTACAGGATCGTCCGGAGAAGGAGATTGGAGCGGACGAGGTTGGCTCTTTTTTGATGGAGGAGTTAAGGGCCTTGGATAAGGTGGCGTATGTTCGATTCGCTTCGGTCTACCGTCATTTTCGAGATATCGGCGAATTTATGACAGAACTAAGGGGACTGCTAGACGGAAAGGAATAGTAGTCCAGTGAAAGTGACTTTGGTTGCGTCAGCGGATAGTTGGTATTTACTAGGGCTCAAGTATCTTGTTCGATGAGAAACTTTTAAGGCGCAGTCTTTGGATAGTCCCTTCAGAGATAGCCTCCTTAGGCACGAGACCGACGATTTCGCTGTCGACGACCTCTACCTGCAATTTTTTTGCTTCCATTTCTATTGTTGAGAAAACACGGAACAGCGACGTGATTCTGTAGTTGGTCAAATTGACTGAAACTTGGACTAGGCTTCGGTGCGTTAGTGCAAATCCTAGAGCCTTTACATGGGCGAGTCCTCCGTTTCGTGCTCGAATGTTCGCTGCGATTTGACGAGCTATAGTCAGATTTTCGGTTTTCAAATTAACATTGAAGGCGATTAACGGTTCTCGTGCCCCGATCGCCGATGCGCCTGCGCTTGGGTGAGGTCGGAGAGGACCAAAATCTGGTGCCCAACGGTCATCTTTCATCTTTTGCGTCAAGCCCTCAAATTGTCCTCGTCGGATGTTCTCAAGTGCTTTCCGTTCAGGCTGTGTTGCGGCTTCTTCATAGAGATAAATAGGAATATCAAAACGTGAAGCGACGTCGGCCGCGAGTTGTCTGGCCAGTTGTTTGCAGTCGTCCATTGAGGCGTTGCGAATCGGTATAAACGGGACAACGTCGATGGCTCCTATTCTTGGGTGAACACCACGGTGTATCCGAAGGTCGATCCCGGAAGTAGTAATTGCGTAGAGATTGGTCAGGGCCTGCAGCACGGACTCGGGGCAGCCAAGTAGTGTTAGAACAGAGCGGTTATGCGAGATGTCGGAGGATAGATCAAGAAGTCTTACGTGTTTGACCTGTTGTACCGCGGTAGCCAATTTGTCGAGGATAAGAGGCCGCTGACCTTCACTGATATTTGGTACCGCTTCGATAGTTTGCATCGTTTTAAAGAATTCTACGTTAGTCTGGACTATAGCCGGCGTATTGACAGAGTTGATGGACAGGACAGAAGAGTTTGGCCTGTGTTCTTAGAGAGAACAGGTAGAGCATAATTTCACATCAAATGGTAAGTGTGACGAAGGAGCGTTATTGGTGAAGCGCCTAAGCCTATTCTTTGCAACTGCGGGATACGTCGGTTATGTCCCGGTAGCTCCGGGCACTGCGGGGTCGCTTGTAGGACTGATCGGTCTTGTGATGATACGCCGCTGGTTGGGACCTATGGGCGAATTATTCGTTCTCGGCTTCGTGGTAATAATTGGTGTTCGGTGTTCATCCTCAACAGAGATTTATACCGGTCGGAGAGATCCGGGATGCATTGTGATTGACGAGGTCGCGGGTATGTTGGCGACTATGCTCTGGGTTCCTTTGAATTGGCCAACAGCGGTGATGGGATTTGTGGCATTTCGATTTTTTGACATCGTCAAGCCTTTTCCGACCCGTAGTGCCGAGAGTCTACCGGGAGGGCTAGGCGTCATGGCTGACGATCTTGTTGCTGCGGTCTATGCAGCTGCTTCTGTACGCTTGTTTCTGTGGGCGGCATTTGCATGGGTGACCGTATGACCGACAGGGCGCAGCCTATACAGCAAGCTGTGGTTCTCGCCGTGGGATCGGAATTGCTGACTGCCCATAAGGTTGATACCAACTCTCTGTTCTTAACGGAACGACTCAATGAATTCGGTATTTCGATTCACTACAAGGCCGTTATTGCGGACCATGAATCCGATCTGGCTAGGGCTATAAGCGATGCCAAACAGTGGGCGGATTTAGTTGTTGTGACTGGTGGACTTGGCCCCACAGCCGACGACGTGACTAGAGATTCCCTAGCCAAAGCTTTCGGTGTTCGTTTGATTGAGGACGAGTCGGTGATGTCCTCGATTCGGTCTAGGTTTGAGATTAGGGGGTTGAATATGCCTGATGTGAATCGTCGTCAGGCTTTGGTTCCAGAAGGTGGACAAGTTCTAGAGAACACTCGCGGTACGGCACCGGGTATCTGGATCGAAAAGGAGCGCACCATTTGCTTGCTGCTCCCCGGGCCACCACGCGAACTTCGTCCGATGTTTGATCAAGTTCTTGAAGATCGAATTGCACCTCGGACGCACGGCCAACGACTATTTCGACGGGTGCTAATGGTCGTAGGGCGGTCTGAGTCACATGTTGAGGAGTTAATTTATCCTGTCTACTCAAAGTGGCAATCGAGTGAACCACCCATATCCACGACGATATTGGCTTCTTTGGGCCAGCTGGAAATCCATCTGTCGACTAGATCAGGCGATGCTGGTGAGGCTGGTCACATTCTTGAAAGTGCCGCTGATGAGCTGGCCTCTGTTCTTGGAAAGGCAGTGGTCAGCACCTGTGGTGACTCGCTAGAGCTCGTTGTCAGTAGACTTTTAAAAGAGGTCGGATGCCGTATTGCCGTAGCGGAATCGTGCACAGGTGGTTTAGTGGCCTCGCGGTTGACTGACGTGCCTGGGAGTTCGGCTTATCTTTTGGGAGGATGGGTGGCTTACAGTAATGAAGCCAAGGTGGCGCTCGGTGTCAACGCCGATCTTATTTCAGACAAGGGAGCTGTGAGCGAAGAAGTTGTAAAGGCTATGGCCGTGGCTGCGCGTCAGCGCGCTGAAGCTGATTATGGTCTGGGGATTACGGGAATTTCGGGACCCGAGGGCGGTTCTACTCAAAAGCCAGTCGGGACGGTCTGGTTTGCGTTGGCAGATAGTGATGGTATCGCGCGTTGCCGAAAGTTTCGATTCGTGGGCGATCGCAGTCGTGTCAAGTTTCAGGCGGTCCAAACGGCTCTAGATATGCTTCGGCGGGAATTGGAGTTACGGTAGGAGGGCGCATTTGTTTTTACGGGAAGAGAGACGATTAGGAGATCAAATTACATGACTAGACCGCTAGAACCACTGCAGCCGGTAGCTGTACTGGGTAGTGGAGGATGGGGCACGGCTCTTGCCGTCCATCTCGGACGTTTAGGCAAACCCGTGCGCCTGTGGGGGAGGAATCGGTCTCTCGTCGCAGAGATGGTAGCTAAACAGGAAAATCGTTCGTACTTGCCTGGGATTAAGCTTCCAGAGTTGGTTCAGCCAACAAACTTCCTTGAGAGTGCACTTGATGGGGCCAGATGCGTAGTGTGTGCTGTGCCATCTCATGGAACTAGGGATGTGCTCATGAGCGCTGCAACGAAAATCGATGAACACGCTGTTATCGTCAGCGCAACAAAGGGTCTTGAAGTTAGAAGTCTCTTGAGAATGACCCAAGTGATTGAAGAAGAATTAGGCAGTGGTCACGAGGTTACAGTTCTGTCTGGTCCCAGTTTCTCCAAGGAGTTGGCGGCTGAATTGCCAACTGCTGTTTGTGTGGCGGGTCGTACAGAATTGACCGTGCAGGCTGTTCAACAGGAGTTCAGATCGCACAGTTTTCGTTTGTATGGAACCGAAGATGTTGTTGGTGTTGAAATCGGAGGTGCGATGAAGAATGTGATTGCGATTGCTGCTGGCGTAGTGGAGTCGCTTGAATTAGGACAGAACGCGCTTTCGGCGTTGATTACCCGCGGTTTGGTGGAGATTTCTCGCTTGGCAGAGGCCGTTGGTGGCAAAAGGGAGACACTCTCCGGACTGAGTGGATTGGGCGATCTGGTTTTAACGTGTACGGGCGCCCTGAGTCGCAATCGAAGTCTTGGACTTGAATTGGGACGCGGGCATCAGCTCAATGAGATCCTGGAAGGCATGAGCACTGTGGCGGAAGGCGTTAGGACGACTGGTGCTGCACTTGAATTGGGCAAGAGATATGGAGTTGAGCTCCCTATAACTGCCCAGATGGCAGATGTGTTGGTTGGACTGAAGCAGCCGCGAGCGGCGGTTGAGGAACTCATGTTACGGCGTCAAAGGACGGAATGGTGAGTCCCTCTGTTGACACGACTATAAATGACAGAGTCGTAGATTTTGATGCGAAAGGCGTTGGATGACCTTTCTTGATCGGCTGAAGGTCGGTCTTCGTCGAACGACCAAGCAACTAGGAGCACGAGTTGAGGAAGCCCTCGGCTTAATGGCCCTTCGGAATGACTCCAATGGGAAGGATAATTCGGGTTCTGAGATGCTGGAGGAGTTACTGTTGGAGGCGGATGTGGGCGTTGTGGCTACAGGGCAGATTCTTGCGCGTCTCCAAAGCCGTGATTCCCAGGAACGTAAGGCGGGCGAGTTGCGGGACGAGTTAAAGAACGAATTGCTCAATTTACTCAGTTACAAAGAAGATGTCGCTACGGATGTTAATGGTCCACGAATATTGCTGCTGGTAGGTGTAAATGGTACTGGTAAGACGACGACTGCCGGAAAACTGGCGTGCCGGATGCGTGCCAATGGTGAGCGACCACTGCTATGTGCTGCTGACACGTTTCGTGCCGCGGCGGTGGAACAACTGAGCGTGTGGGCAACTAAGGCGAAGGTGGACATTGTGAAGGGAATGCAAGGTTCGGATCCGGCAGCTGTAGTTTTCGATGCGATCCAAGCTGGCCGAGCGAGAAAGCGGGACGTTGTGGTGATCGACACAGCTGGACGGTTACACACCCAAGTCAACCTCATGGAAGAACTCAGAAAGATTCAACGAATAGCGTCGAGAGAGATTGAGGGTGCTCCGCATGATGTTCTCTTGGTGATCGACGCGACAGTGGGCCAGAATGGTTTGTCGCAGGCACGAGAGTTTCTTAAGGTTGTGAAAGTAGATGGAATCGTGCTTACAAAATTGGATGGTACTGCCAGAGGTGGGATAGCAGTGGCTATATCCTCTGAGCTTGGAGTGCCAATTCGGTACGTGGGCGTAGGAGAAGGAATGGATGACCTCGTTCCGTTTTCAGCGCGAGACTATGTGGAAGGACTCTTTGCCCATTGAGTTGGATGTTGAGGTAACGAAGTAAAAGCTATGTGGAACCAACAGGATCAGCTGTACATGGACCAAGCTCTTCGTCTAGCCGAGCGTGGGCGTGGGGCAACGAGTCCGAATCCGATGGTTGGTGCTGTGGTCGTATCCGATCGTGAGGGGGTTGTGGGTTCTGGACATCACGCTCGGGCAGGGGAATCTCATGCTGAAGTGGTCGCACTTGACGAGGCGGGCACACGCGCGCGTGATGGCACACTATATTGCACTCTCGAACCGTGTAGTCACCAAGGGAGAACTGGGCCGTGCGCAGGAAGGGTGGTAGAGGCTGGGATTAGGCGTGTTGTTCTTGGTACGGTTGATCCGAATCCTCTAGTGAGTGGAAACGGCATAGCGTTCCTGCGCGAGCACGGCATAGATGTCGAAGTCGGCCTCCGCCAAGCAGCGGTCGAAAGGTTGATCGAAACATTTCGAGTGTGGGTTACACGCGGCCGTCCGTTTGTGACGATGAAGGTCGCGATCAGTCAGGACGGAAAGGTTGCAGCGCGGCCTGGTGAACGAACTCTTTTAACATCAGCGCATGCGCAAACCGAGGTTCACAGGACGCGAGCAGAAGTAGATGCGATAGGTATCGGGTCGACAACTCTTTTGGTGGACAATCCGCGGCTAACGGTTAGAGGGGCACAGAGGGCACGCCCATTTACTCGAGTGGTATTTGATCGACGTTTGCGTATGAGGGTCAGTTCTCGGTTGGTTGACACACTGGAGGAAGGTCCGATTATTGTTGTCACGACGTCGAGTGGACTAGCTGCTCAACCGGTCGTGGCGGAGCAGTTGAGTGCGGTGGGCGTACAATTAGAGACAATCCCGAGTTTGGAATCAGGCTTAGAGGTTGCACTCAAGTTGTTGGGTTCGTTAAACGTGACTTCTTTACTTCTTGAGGGAGGCACGACAATTCATCGAGCTGCCTGGGAAGGGGGACTTGTGGATCGACTGCAGCGGTTCGTTGCTCCAGTTGATTTAGGACAGGGCGGTCTAGCTTGGTTGAATATTCCAGACTCTGCGTTATCGGGTTTATCTGTCAGGCAATTAGGTCCAGACGTTCTTACCGAGGGCTATGTTTACAGGACTAATTGAATCGACCGGAGAAGTAACTGCGTTAGATTTGGAGGCTTCGGCTCCGCGACTTGATGTGTATACAGAATTGGCTCGCGAGCTGGTTTCAGGTGAAAGTATTTCGATCAATGGTGTCTGTCTCACGGTGGTCAGCTTGGGAGATACGCATTTTTCGGTAGAGGTCTCTCCAGAAACGTTCCGCGTGACCACACTTGTTGATTTAAGCAAGGGTTCAGTCGTGAATTTAGAGCGTTCCCTGAGAGTTAACGGTGGGCTTGGAGGGCACTTCGTTCTTGGCCATGTTGATGGAGTTGGGCACATTCGACGGATCATTCAGCAGGCTGATTTTAAACTCATTACGGTGGGCTATGATTCAAAACTAAGTTCATACATTGTGCCCAAGGGGTCAATAGCGCTTGATGGAATCAGCTTGACCGTAGCGGCCCTTCGTGACGAGGAGTTTGATGTTCAGATTGTCCCCTTTACATGGGAACATACAAATCTTGCAGCCGGTGCTCCAGGAGCATCCGTTAATCTTGAGTGCGATATCATCGGAAAATATGTTGTTAGAGCGTTTCGGGAGAGAGATTGAGGACAAAGATGCCGCCCAGCCGAAAGACTTCAGCCAAAGATGTTCTAGGGTCTGAGAAAACGACTTTGCCCAGTGGTTTTGCATCAATAGAAGAAGCTGTTCGAGCAATTCGCGATGGACAAATGATTATCGTCGTTGACGACGAAGACCGAGAGAATGAGGGTGACTTGACGATCGCTGCAGGCAAGGTGACACCTGACGCGATTAATTTTATGGCCCGCTACGGTCGTGGATTAATCTGTCTGCCTATGACAGGGCAACGTCTTGATGAGCTCGATATTCCCATGATGGTTACGCAGAACACCTCAAAATTTGAGACAGCTTTCGCTGTCGCAATTGAGGCAAAACAAGACACAAGTACGGGCATTTCGGCCTCAGACCGGGCTGCTACGGTTCGTGCTGCTATTGATCCGACTACACAACCTAGTGATCTGGCGCGTCCTGGTCACATGTTTCCACTTCGTGCTCGGGGAGGTGGCGTTCTGGTTCGGGCAGGTCAAACCGAAGCTGCGGTAGATCTTGCTCGGCTGGCTGGATTGTATCCGGCAGGTGTTATCTGCGAAATCATGAATGACGACGGCACGATGGCGCGAGTCAAAGAGCTGAAGAAGTTCGCCAAGAAACACGACTTGTTGATGATTACGATCGCAGATTTGATTAAGTATCGAATGCGTAACGATAAGCTTGTGAAGCGTGTGGCCAATGCTGAGTTGCCAACAGAACAGGGTTTATTTCACGTTTATGCATATGAAAGCGTGATCGATGGTGAGACGCATGTTGCTCTTGTTCGAGGAGACGTTGGTGACGGCAAGGACCTCCTTGTGAGGGTTCACTCACGATGTTTAACTGGAGATGTTTTTCATTCTGCGCGCTGTGACTGCGGCCACCAGTTGGCGGTGGCTATGCGACGAATCGCTTCCGAAGGTCGCGGTATCTTGCTTTATCTTAATCAGGAAGGTAGAGGTATCGGTTTAGCTAATAAGATTCGGGCTTATCAGTTACAGGATGACGGTTTGGACACGGTCGAAGCGAACGAGCGACTCGGATTCAAGGCGGACCAACGAGACTATGGGATAGGGGCTCAGATTCTGGGTGATCTTGGCGTGCAAACCATGCGACTATTGACGAATAATCCGCGAAAGTTCATAGGTCTAGAAGGGTATGGACTCGCTGTTGTGGAGTCGCTTCCCTTGGAGGTTCCTGCTTCTGAGTTTTCGAAGGCCTATTTGAAGGCTAAGAAGGAAAAGCTTGGACACAAACTTTCGTCAGTCTAAACCTCGGATCGTTGACAGCACTCGAGCGGGTCAGTTACCATAAGCGACTGTTATTAAAGCGTTTATCGCAATATATAGATTTTTGTCTCGCACGTTTTTACCATGTTCAATTCCCTTACCGACCGGTTTCAGAATGTTTTTGAATCGCTGCGGGGAGAAGTTCGTTTAACACCAGAAGCTGTCGAAGTGGCACTGAAGGACATTCGGGTGGCGCTACTGGAGGCGGATGTTAACTTCAAAGTCGTTAAGGCTTTTGTTAACCGTGTTCGTGACCGCGCCATCGATCAGAAGGTTTTAGATAGCCTAACTTCGACTCAACAGGTCGTTGGAATTGTCCGTGACGAGATGTTGGCTTTGTTTGGGAAAGGTTCTACAGGACTTTCAAAAGCGACTAATCATCCTCAAGTTATTCTTATTCTGGGTCTCCAGGGTTCTGGAAAGACAACGACGAGCGCAAAGCTTGGCCAGTGGTGCAAGCGTGAGGGTAGGCATCCGATGCTTGTGTCTACGGATGTGAGGCGAGCTGCAGCTATTTCCCAGCTGAATTTGCTGTGCGAGTCCGCTGGCTTACGTGTCCATGATCCGGATGGCTTAGTCGACCCGGTTCAGCGGGCTAAGACGGCGGTTGATGAGGCTAAAGATTTGGGATTTGACACCGTGATCGTTGACACGGCGGGACGGATTCATCTTGATGACGAGTTGATGGGTGAACTTGAAGTTATAAGGGATGCCGTCAAACCGGCGGAGCTCTTATATGTTGCTGATGCGATGACGGGGCAAGATGCCATCAAAAGTGCAGGTGAATTTCATCGTCGGGTCGGTATTACTGGTCTTGTTTTAACCAAGATGGACGGGGATGCGAAAGCCGGAGCTGCGCTTTCCATGGTGTCAGTAGTAGGCGTACCCATAGTTTTCAGCGGTGTCGGTGAACGGCTAGAGGATCTAGAGATTTTTCAGCCTGAACGACTTGTTTCCAGAATTTTGGGCATGGGTGATATTTTGACCCTCGTTGAACGAGCGGAGAAGGCAATAGGAGAGAGGGATGCGACTCGCCTCGCAGAGAAACTTCGACATCAGGAATTTTCACTAGAAGATTTGCGTAATCAGGTGGACACTGTTAGTAACATGGGGTCGTTAGAACAGATGATTGAGATGATTCCAGGGTTACGGCGTATGAATAATTCGAGAAGTGATGGAGATATGGATCAAGGCCAGTTGGTTCGTACGGCTGCGATTATTGATTCAATGACGGTGGTTGAGCGACGAAACCCGGCGGTAATTAATGGAAGTCGTCGAAAACGAATAGCGTGCGGGAGTGGGACGGAGGTCCAAGACGTTAATCGCCTGCTGAAACAATTTAGTCAGATGCGCAAGATGCTCAAAATGGTCAAGGGTGTTAATGTGAAGCGTAAGCGTGCTGGCGCCAGGCGTCTTGGGCGCATCGGGTTTCCTCAATCCATTGGGCGGTAGACGTTGCGGTGAAGGTAAATTACTTGAAATGAGCTTCATGTTGGATGAGGCTTTAGATGAAATAAGGTAGGCCTAAGAATGTTAGCAATTCGAATGCGTCGGCTGGGTGCGAAGAAGCGTCCGTTTTTTCGGATAGTTGTGATCGATTCTCATGCGGCGCGTGATGGACGAGCCCTTGAAGTAATAGGGCACTACAATCCGACTACAGAACCAGAGTCTTTCGATCTTGATCGAGAACGTCTGAACTATTGGACAACCCGCGGAGCCCAGCCGAGTGATACTGTGAGAACTCTACTCAAGCGTCAGATGGCGGGTGCCGTTCTGTCTTCTTCGAGTTCGGAGACATCCGAGGTGGTCGCAGATGCCGCTCCGGAGTCTTCTTCGGCATTGGATGGAGTGCGCGAATCGGAGTCAGTAGACCAGGCGAGTGATTCGTGAGTCGAATGAGAGAAGTAGTGCAAGTTGTCGCCAAAGCTCTGGTGGACCAACCAGATATGGTTGAGGTCACGGAGATCGATGGGCCAGACGAGTCATACGTTAAGGTTCGAACGGCGCCAAATGATCTGGGTAAGCTGATCGGGCGTCAGGGAAGAACCGCGACTGCGATTCGAACTTTGGCAAACGTCACCTCTGAGATTGACGGACGGCGAACAACGGTAGATTTTGTGGACGAGCATAAGTGAGTGACCGACGAGTCATTGAAAACACAGTGGACCGGAATGGTTCTTGTGGGTCAAGTTGCTCGCACGCATGGCCTTCGTGGCGAGATTGTCGTAAACATTGAGTCCGACTTTCCTGAGAAACGCTTTTGCAAGGATGCCGTTGTATACATCGATGGTGCATCTGGTGTCGAAGCGTTAAAAATATTGAAGGCTCGCTTCCATTCGGGTCGACCGATCGTGACCATAGAGGGTGTTGAGTCTATTTCTGAGGCTGAGACGCTGATTGGCAAACAGCTACGTGTTCCCCTCTCGGATCAAGTTGCACTACCAGAGGGTAGCTACTACGAGTACTCGCTTGTGGGATGTGAAGTAATTACAGTAGATGGTAAACGGGTTGGCGTGGTTGTGGGTGTACAGGGAGTCTCCGGATCGAGCCGGTTGGTCGTAGAGGGGGTTGAGAAGGGGGACGAGATTCAAATACCCTTGGCTCAACCTATTTGTGTAAGTATCGAACTGGAACAGAAGAGTGTGGTGATAGATCCGCCCTTGGGATTATTGGACTTAAACCGCGAACACTAATCCTGCGGTTGCGATAGGAAATTTTAAGTGTCCTTGAAGTTTGACGTTGTGACGATCTTCCCGTCAATGGTGTTGGCGTTTTTGGAGGAAGGTGTAATAGGTCGTGCCAACCGGCGAAACTTACTCGACATTGTGGTACACGACCTTAGAGAATTTTCAAAGGATCGACATAAGAAGGTTGATGATATGCCATACGGCGGTGGTCCGGGCATGGTGATGAAGCCAGAGCCGTTCATGCAGGCCATGGAGAAGATTAAGACCGATAGGGGTGAACCAGAGGCGGTAATCTTAGTGTCACCCCAAGGAAAACGATTAAATCAAGCGAAGGTTCGAAGTTTGAGTCAATTGAATCACGTTGTCTTGTTGTGTGGGCGCTACGAAGCGGTGGATGAACGGGTGGTCGACTCCGTAGTGTCTGAGGAGATCTCAATAGGTGATTATGTGTTGACCGGTGGAGAAGTTCCTGCGCTAGTGGTTTTAGAAGCTGTTGCTCGTCTCGCTGATGGCGTAGTCGGTGACGCGGAGTCGGTTAAGAATGAGTCATTCGAACGGGGACTTTTAGATCATCCGCACTACACCCGTCCTGCCGACGTTAATGGCGCGAAGGTTCCAGAAGTTCTATTGTCAGGTAATCATGAAGCGATCCAGGCATGGAGAAAATGTGAGTCTGTGAAACGCACACTTGAGCGCCGGCCGGATCTGTTGAATGAAGGGTGTCAGCTGCTTGATGAGGAAGAGAAAAGGATCTTGAAGACCCTACAGAATGTAGACTTAGTACGAAAAGTGAGGGCAGACGCATGAAGTCCATTGAAGCAATCGAAGAAACTCAACTTCAGGATCGTCCCGACATGCAACCTGGAGACACTGTTCGGGTTCACGTAAAGGTGCGCGAAGGTGAAAAGGAGCGAATTCAGGTATTCGAAGGAGTGGTAATTGCTCAGCATCGCGGAGGGTCTCGGGCAACGTTTACGGTCCGAAAGATATCTTTTGGCCAAGGCGTAGAACGAATCTTTCCACTGCACTCTCCGATAATTGACAGGATTGAAATTGTGAGGTCGGCGCGGGTTCGCCGAGCAAAATTATATTATCTTCGAAAACTTCGCGGTAAAGCGGCTCGGATGAGAGAGCGACGGAGACGTAATTAGATCTAACCGTGACTCGCCGAATAGCTTCAAGGGCTATTGAAAACTCTGTCCGGCGACTTGGATTTTCGCGTGTTGCAGGTGTGGACGAAGTAGGCCGAGGTTGTTTGGCCGGGCCGGTCGTTGTAGCTGTAGTGGTACTTGATCCCGATATTCCAATCGTCGGGGTTCGCGATTCCAAACTTTTGACTCCTGCCGCAAGAACCCAATTACACGACGAAATTATTCAGAAATCGCTGGCGTACGCTATAGCCGAGTCTGGACCTTCTGAGGTGGATCGTTTGAATGTGCACAAAGCCACCTTGAAGGCCATGCACAGAGCAGTCAACAAGTTGAAGCCACTCCCTGATTTTGTCTTAGTGGATGGTTTCAAGATTCCAGACTTGTCTTTGCCCCAGAGAGGGATCGTGGGCGGGGACCGAAAATGTACAGTGATTGCTGCGGCGTCCATTGTTGCAAAAGTGACGCGCGACCGACTAATGCTCGGTGAGCACCTGAATGACCCTCGATATGGATTCGATCGACATAAGGGCTATCCGACTCCCCAGCACATCGCGGCGGTAGCTAAGTTCGGAAATTCGCTGATTCATCGAAAGTCGTTTCGACCTCGATCGCTGTTTGATACTATCGATGCTCGCGGCGGTTTAAATTCTAGAAAGATGGGAAATAGGGAAAATAAAGGGTGACTCGGAGCCTTATAGTTCTTTATCTGCTTGAGGCGGGATTGGTCTTGATCGTCTTGCCTTGGACCCAATTCTGGGACCGTAATTATTTTATGGGAATGAATGGCCCTCTCGAGATGACGTTAACTGATCCGATTTTGAGAGGTATGGTGAGTGGAGTTGGGGTGGTCTCTTTTGCCGCAGGCGTACTTGAAATCGCATCTATCTTGATTCAGCGGAGGGCGGAGCAGTCTGCTGCTCCGTGTAATTCGATTTTAGATAAATCTGCTCAACCTTCCTCCTAGGCACATTTTCGACAGATGGTTTTGACCTCATCATTCATGAGTGAGAATTGTCTGATGAGCCTTTACGTAGGATAAAGAGTACCTTGGCTACCTGGTCAAATCAGTGAAGAGGAACTGGTTAAATAAGTCCCCGATAGTGTGTATGGTGACTGACCGGCGACGACTTGGTAACGAGGCCGGTTCAGATGATATAGGTGCGCTAGATGCGCTAGTGGCTGAGGCTGTGAGGGCTGACGTTGATCTGCTCCAGATTCGAGAACCAGATCTGTCTGATAGATTGCTTGTCGAAGTCGTATCTCGCGCGATGACTGCCGCTCGTGGCAGTGGAACCAAGATTATTGTGAATGACAGAGTTGATATAGCCCTAACAACTGGTGCGGATGGTGTTCATCTCAAGGAGAGGTCTATGCCAGCTGAACAAGTAAGGGCGCTATTACCAAACTCATGTTTTATAGGTCGGTCCGTTCACAATGTTACTGAAGCAGAGAGAGCGACCCGAAGTGAGGCGGTTGACTACCTCGTAGCGGGAACTGTGTTTAACACGCGTTCTAAGCCAGGGTGTAGATTGATTGGGTTGGAAGGCTTGAAAGCCATCGTGTCGGCTGTGGAGATTCCCGTTATTGCAATAGGTGGAATCAATGTTCTTCGAGCGTGTGAGATTGTGGAAACCGGCGCCGCTGGGATCGCAGCCTTTGACGAGTTTATTTTGCCTGGTAATGATTTGAGAGGGGTTGTCGACGGATTTCGCCAGGAGTTCGACAGAGTAGGAGAAAGGCTACTATAGCTGTTCGATGTGTCTGTGAACGCAGCGGTTGAATTTGGTGCGGTTCTGCGTGATGCTCGAGAGCGTCGAGGTGTCTCGCTTCAGGAACTTGCGGATAATACCAAGATTGCAGCATCGGTTCTTCGCGATCTTGAGGACGGCACTGTTGTTCGATTGCCTGGAGGTCTTTATAGCCGTGCATTTGTTCGAGCTTATGCCCGTGACGTTGGTCTGGATCCCAATGAAATGGTTGAAGCGTTTTTGCAGGCGGTGCCACAGGCTCAAGATGAATTCGACCTTAACTCAAGACACACCAAATCGACTTTAGGAAGTGCGCGCAATCTACCAATAATATTTTTCGGTGTCGCCCTCGTTTTCTTAATCGCGGTTATCTTGTGGTTCATCTTTGGTTCCAGAGTAGAGCCGTCAGATCAAATTAGCGAAGAGATAGAGGTTTCCGGTGTGTCATTGTCAAATCAACAGTCTTTACCCGATACCTCTGCGGAAGGTTCAACGGAAGACATCTTCTTTTCTGGTTCGGAACGACGGTTTACGGTGTCCGTTCATCCCACTGGTCCTTGTTGGGTGGCTCTGACAATCGATGGTGACCGTGTCTTGGCGAGAGTGATGATAGAGGGTGAACGGGAGAGTTATGAGGTTGAGCATCAGATTGTTCTGAATGTAGGCGATGCAGGGACGTTTGAATTTTCGATAGATGAAGAACCCGGTCGTTCGTTGGGTGGGGACGGTCAGGTTGTAACCGTGGAGATCAACCAGACTAATCACAAAAGTTTCATTTCTCAGCGGTAACTGCGCAGTCGAGGCTAAAATCAAGCGACCATGGGTTTCAAAGTACGAACCGCCGAAGATGGCTAAGTGTCTCGTCGTGGCCTTTTAAGTCACCGCATCTTGTTCGGTCGCTTTACCTTCTTTTGCTGCTTTAGTCTCCATTCAGACCGAAGTTGAGAAAGGCCATCCATAAAGACAGCCGCACTTGAGCGACTTTCCTCATCGGGCAGCTTTTTTAGGAGTTGGACAGCTTGTTTTAAGTCGTGTTCGACGGTGGGTGGTGTGGTGTTTTCGTAGAGACGTCGAATCTGGTTGATTACTTGTGAGGTCATCGGTCTTCTCTCCGATTGGTTTGACCAGACCTTCGAAGCGATGCTCGAAGGTCCATAATGTTCAGGGTGTTAAGAACGTCTTTGGATTCGAGCCAAGCCCGCCGAGCCAGGAAGACTCCGCGGTCGAGAAGGCCGAATTGATCCGGAGCATGCGCGTCTGTGGATATTACGAGTTTAACACCGCGATCGCGAGCTCGTTTCGCATAGATCTCGTTTAGATCGAGCCGCTGAGGCTGGGAGTTGATTTCAAGTGCAACACCATGAATAGCAGCTGCTTCAATCACCTCGTCGATGTCTAGGTCGTAGGGTTCTCGGCGGAGTAGAAGCCGACCGGTAGGATGTCCGAGAATATCTACAACGGGTGACTCGATTGCACGAAGAATACGATCCGTGATCTGCCGCTGATCTTGTTTAAAGGATGAGTGGACGGATGCGATCACGAAGTCTAATTGAGCCAAACAATCCTCTGACAGGTCGAGTTTGCCGTCAGGGAGGATATCGCACTCTATGCCAGCGAGAAGGGTTACGTTCGGCAGGCGCCTGTCGATCTTTCTAATGGCGTCTGCGTGTTTTAACGTTTTCGTTTCGTCGAGTCCGTTTGCCATAGCTAGAGCTCGACTGTGGTCCGTGATGCCAAGGTACTCAAGTCCTGCGGATTGTGCTGCTCTAGCCATGGTCTCGATGTCGGCCTGGCCATCTGTGGCGGTAGTGTGACTATGAAGATCGCCACGAATCGTCTTCCTTGTAACTAAGGATGGGAGGTCGTTGGATTCTGCAGCTTGGATTTCTCCTCGATTCTCTCGCAGTTCAGGTGGTATGTCTGACAGGCCGAGTGCTCTGTATATCTCTTCTTCCGTGGTAACTTTAATTGGAGATTGGTTTGATGTTCGAAATAATCCGTACTCGTTTAGTTTTAGTCCTCTTTTAACAGCACGGTCCCGAAGACTTACATTATGGGACCGCGAGCCGGTGAAGTACTGGAGCGCGGCGCCCTCACTCTCTGGAGGAACGAGTCGTAAATCAACCTGTGAACCGTCGCGTAACAGGATGCTGGATTTAGTGTTCCCTTTGACGATGACACGCTCAAGGGTGGGAAAAGCTATGAATGTATCGTGGATTGATTCATTGGTATCAACGGCTAAAATATCGATGTCTCCGCAGGTTTCACAGCCACGCCTCAGGCTTCCTACAATATGAAATATTCCGTTTGGATGACTCGACTTCAGGTAATCAACCACGCTTTCTGCGATTACCCACGCAGCAGCTGATAGTTGACGGCCTAAATGTTTCCGATGTTCAGTAATGGCATTTAGAATCAGCGATTGTTTTTTTTGGCCGAGTCCTCGGAGTTTGTTGAGATAACCGGCCTGTATCGCACGCTCAAGGTCATCAATACTTGTAATGTTTAGCGAAGTGTGAAGTAACGCCACGGTCTTTGGTCCGAGTCCCTGTAACTTTAAAAGGTCAAGAAGGGACCGAGGGTAGTTCTCGAGTAGTTCGGTATAAAACGCCGAAGTTCCGGTGCGAGAGATTTCTTGAATACGACTCGCTAGGTCTTTTCCAATACTAGGAATTGATAGTAAGGCCTTGGACTCCATTTCTGACACAGATTCAGCCAGATTCGTTAATGTTTCTGCGGCGTTACGATATGCCCTGATCTTGAAAGGGTTGGCTCCCTTTATTTCGAGTAGGTCTGAGATTTCAGAAAAGATTTGGGCGATCTGTTGATTGTTCATGGTGAGATAAGCAGTTCGGCTGGCTAGGAATTAAATTACTCTGCATGAACTTGGAGTCCATCTGTGTTGACCGCTGCGTCGAGAACGGAAGCGCCCTTTTCTACAAGAGTTTTACGAATAGAGGGTATGGCCGAAGGGTCTGCCATGAACAAGATGCATCCACCGCCTCCGGCGCCGCAAATCTTCGCCGCTTGAGCACCGGCGGCTTGTCCGTGCTGAATCAATTTCTCGATGGACGGCGTGGTCACTGTTGGGGCTAGACGTTTACGCAAGCTCCATTCATGCGCTAGCTGCTGGCTCACTTGAGGCCAATCGGCGGCCTCAAGAGCCGACCGCATTGCCACGGCGACCTGAGAAATTTCGTCAAGCAGTCCTCTGATCTTAGTATCTCCGTTGATATGACGTTTTGTGATTTCCCAGTTATTCACACCAGAGTTTCGTGATTGGCCTGTGTAGGCTACGATGAGTCGACTTGATAATTCCTTCGGGTCTACCTTTAATTCAGTTCTAGTTACTCCGGCTGGTCCCATTTCGATAGCCGAGACGCCACCGTGCATAGCAGGGCGGTAGTCTTGCACACCGGTAGGTACCCCTATCACCTGAACTTCGAGATTTGCTGCAAGGCTCATAAGTGATTCTGGAGAATCGCTGGTCTTTGTATAGTGGTTGAGCGCGGCACACAGGGCTACGGTTAGGGCGGAGGAACCGGCAAGCCCGGCGCCGATCGGAGAGTCGGAACGAGTAGTAATTCTGACAGGATCAGGTCTGAAATGTTGAAGTACACGGTAGACAAGTCTGTTTCTGAAGACGTTGGGAGAATTATCGAGCTCGGTAATCTCAAATGTCTCATTGGTGTCTTGTGACTCAATGTGCCAACTCTGGTCGTTACTTGTAGAAACGGTGCACTCGGCTTTGAGTGAAAGTGCCGCATTGATAGTTTGGGAATTATTGTGGAATAGATAGAGGGGCCAAATATCAAGTGTTCCACCGGCAAGATCAAGTCGAGTTGGGGCCGACGAGTGGACTAACACACCACATTATAATGGAGTGTCAGCGAAGGGGTTCATATTCGTATGGCGCCGTCGATATTTTCTGAGGTCAGGGTTTAGTGTCGAGATATATTCGCCAGCGGATTGGTCAACTGGTCATGCTAGGTTTTCCAGATTTATCGATTTCGGCCGACCTTCGTTTGTTAGCTAAGGAATATGACTTAGGCGGCATTATTCTATTCGGTCGAAATATTGAAGAGCCTGAGCAGGTTGCCGAACTTTCCCGTGACGCTCAAGAGCTATCGAAGGAAATTCCGGTGTGGGTAAGTGTCGACCAAGAGGGTGGAGCCGTCGCACGATTGCGGGAACCGTTTACGATCTGGCCTGCGATGCGCTGCGTGGGTGATAGTGGGGATCTCGAGCTTGCGAGACGATTCGGAAAAGCGTTGGCTCGTGAACTTCTGGCCGTAGGAGTGTCATTGAATTATGCGCCGGTTCTTGACGTTGATACCAACGACGATAATCCGGTAATCGGAGACCGTGCGTTTTCACAACAACCAGAGGAAGTTAGTCGTTTTGGCGCCGCTGTTATTGAAGCAATTCAAGGAGAGGGCGTCGCAGCGTGCGGGAAGCACTTTCCTGGGCACGGCGATACCGCTGTTGATTCCCATTTAGAGTTACCAGTTGTAGATCAGTCTAATGAGCGCTTGCGGCAGGTAGAGCTCCTGCCGTTCCAGACTGCCGTGAGCGTTGACGTGGCGATGATTATGACGGCCCATGTCTTGTATCCAGCGCTCGACGAAGAACGGCCGGCCACGATTTCAAAAAATGTGGTTACCGAAGTTCTTCGTCAGGAATTTGACTTCAAGGGAGTTGTAGCTACCGATGATCTGACTATGAAGGGTATTACAGCAGACTGCTCGGTTGAGGATGCCGCTGTCGAATCGATAGCCGCCGGCTGCGATCTTTTACTGCTTTGCGAACCTGACATAGAGGAGCAGGTGAGAACAATTGAGGCTCTGATTCATGCTGTCGAAAAGAAAATAGTTCCGCTGTCTCGAGTGGAGGATGCTCTGCGCAGGTCTAATTCGGTAAAGGCTAGATTTTTAGCCGACAAGAAGGGAAGGAAGCCTCTTTCTCCCGACGGGTTACGAGCGATACTGGGGTGTGAGGAACATCTGGCCATCGCCCATGAACTGAGGAGACGGTCGTGATTGCGAAACCTCCAGCATTGCGCTCAGGGGATCGGGTCGCAGTCGTAGCACCGGCGAGTCCTTTCCAGCCGGAAGTATTTGAGCAAGGAGTTGCGGAGTTGATTGAGATCGGTTATGAGCCGGTGTTTGACGATCGGGTATTTCAACAGCAGATGTACCTAGCCGGATCGATTGAAACTCGTGCTGCATCATTGATTGACGCGTGGTCTGACAGATCTATCGCTGGAATTATTTCGGTTCGGGGTGGCTACGGTAGTGCGCAGCTTTTACCGTTGATCGATCCGAAGTTAATTCGAGCAAATGAGAAGCTGTTTATTGGTTGTTCAGACCTGACTTCTTGGCTTACGTTCCTGACGATCGGTTGCGGACTAGTAGGAATTCACGGACCGATGTTGATCAATCTTGCGGATAAAGGGTATGACCGGCGCTCATTGTTGTCTGCGGTTTCGACGCCGCATGCGATGGGTCCACTTGTGCCGGAAGGTCTTGAGGTTATTAGTCACGGGGAAGCGCGTGGGCCGCTATTAGGTGGCACGTTAACGCAATTGGTTGCCTCACTTTCTACGCCGTACGCTTTTACGCCGACGACCGATTATGTTTTGCTTCTTGATGATGTCGAGGAACTTCCATATCGCCTAGATCGGATGCTTACACAATTGCTGCAAGCAGGAGTGTTACGCCGAGCTGTTGCGGTGGTGTGCGCAGAGTTTCCTGGTTGTCGAGATCATCACGGTCGTGATGCTCGAATTGTCGTCGAGGAAAGACTGTCAGGATTTTCGGGACCAATTCTCTTCGGTTTTCCGACCGGCCATACGGCCGGAGCGCTATGGACCTTACCGCTTGGTCTTACTGTTTCCGTGAGGACGACTCCAAGACCAGGGCTTACCGTTGAGGAGAGCGCTGTCCGGTGAAAACTGTCCATCTGATAGGAATCTGCGGAACGGGCATGGCAACTTTGGCAGTTCTGCTCAAACAGCAGGGATTTTCCGTACAAGGTTCCGACGAACATGTTTATCCTCCTATGAGCGATTTTCTGCGGGAGAATGAGATCGTTCTTTTAGATGGATATCAGACTGAGAACATTACTGAATCACTTGATTTGGTCGTTGTCGGGAATGCGGTTTCTCGTGGCAATGTAGAACTTGAAGCAGTTCTAGATAGGCGAATTCGCTACGCCTCGTTTCCAGAGGTAGTAAGGAACGAATTTTTGTGGAATCGCCGCTCTGTCGTTATTTCTGGAACCCACGGAAAGACAACGACGGCTTCGATGCTGGCATGGATTCTCACTTGCGCCGGTGTGGATCCGTCATTTCTGATTGGAGGGATCTCGCCGAGTTTATCCACAAGTGGCCGAATTGGGCAGGGCAATGTATTTGTGATCGAAGGCGATGAATACGACAGTGCCTTTTTTGACAAGACGCCGAAGTTCTTAAAGTACCTGCCGGAGGTTCTAGTGGTTAATAATTTGGAGTTTGACCACGGTGATATTTATCGAGATTTTGACGAATTGCGATTAGCATTTCGTCGATTGGTCGGATTAGTTTCCCGGCGCGGGGTGGTTATTGTTAATTCTGATGATGAAGAGACACAGGCACTTGGTCGGCAAGCGGCTGGTGCGGTTGAAACATTCGGTTTTGGATCCGCTGCGACGTGGCAGGCATCACAGGTCGTATATGAGGCTGATACGACGACATTCGATTTGGTCGTGAATAACGAGCGGCTAGTGCAGGTCGGTATAGCTGTTAAAGGCGCGTTAAATGTCAGAAACGCTTTGGGTGCAATTGCCGCTGCAAACGGCGTTGGCGTGGGTCCTGAAAAATCAGCTGAGGCTTTAGGTCGATTTCAAGGGGTTAAACGACGGTTGGAGGTTCGTGGCGTGGTGGACGATATAACCGTCTACGACGACTTTGCGCACCATCCAACGGCCGTGCGTGAGACGTTGGCGGCTATGCGTTCGATCTCTCAATCAGGGAGGGTGTGGGCGCTTTTTGAACCAAGGTCCGCGACGTCGTGTCGTCGGTTGTTTCAACAGGAATTTAGCGAAGCGCTACGTTTGGCCGACTGCGTGGTTGTGACTGAGGTCTATCGAAAGAACATTTTGAAGGCTGACCGTCTGTCCGAACTTCAGCTTGTTTCCGACCTCTGTTCAGTCGGGGTCGAGGCTACTTTTGCTCCGACAATCGACGAAGTCGTCTCGATTGTCGTAGAGTCAGCTTTACCCGGAGACCATGTGGTTGCTATGTCGAATGGAGGATTTGGAAACATTCATGAAAAACTGGTTGTGGCGTTGGAGAATCGATAACAGGGGTCGAGTCTTCAAGTGAAAGTGCTTCCAGGTGGATGGACGCTGTCGTATATAGGGGATTGCGCGATCGCTGCGGAGTGCGAACAAGAAATCAGCCCTGTGTTAAATAGTCGAGTGCTGAGGGTAGCTCAAAGTATTCGAAATCGGAAGCGTCCGGGTGTTCGTGATGTTGTAGAAGGTTACTGTGGAGTCACTATCTATTTCGATCCTGTTCAAGTCGATATTTCGGCGATCATTTCTGATTTAAGTTTTGAAATTATTCGATGGCGTGAGGCTCAGGAACCTTCTTCTAATCGACGTTTAATTCGAGTGCCAGTTTGCTATGGAGGAAGCTACGGTCCCGATCTTCAAGAAGTTGCCGACTTTGCGGAATGCAGTGAAGCAGAAGTCATTGAAAGGCACACCGAGGTTGTCTATCGTGTGTATATGTTTGGATTCTTGCCTGGTTTTGCTTACATGGGGTCTGTAGCACCAAGCATAGCCCTTTCACGTCGCCAATCTCCGCGGTTGAATGTTCCAGTTGGGTCAGTGGGAATAGCCGGACGGCAGACAGGAGTCTACCCGCTTACTGGTCCTGGTGGATGGCAATTGATCGGAAGAACTCCAGTTGCAGTCATTAAGCTTGGTCCGCCGATGGTGTTTGCCTTTCACCCTGGAGACAATGTCCAGTTCGAGGCTGTCAGTTCAGAAGTATTTGATGATCTTTCAACAGCGGTGTGAGCGATGAGCGTTGTCGTTCGGCGCCCGGGATTGTTTACAACGGTTCAGGATGCTGGTCGTTGGGGCCATCAGAGATTTGGAATGCCTGTCGCTGGCGCGATGGACACGTTCTCGTACCGTTTGGGCAACTATCTTGTTGGCAATAAACCGCCTTTGGCCAGTCTTGAGATTACCCTCGCTGGTCCAGAGTTGGATTTTCAGGAGAATTGTGTTTGCGCGATCACTGGTGCTGAATTTGAGGTGTACGTCGACGACCTTGAAATGGCACTTAATAGCAGATTCGAAGTGCGTTCCGGACAGCATTTGAGGTTTGGTCGACTCCGATTTGGGGCAAGAGCGTACCTGTCAATATCAGGGGGGTTCGACGTGCCGTTAGTGCTTGGGAGTCAATCGACCCACGTGACTACTGGAATAGGTGGCCTAAATGGACGGATGTTAAGGGCCGGTGATCTGCTCAAACTGGCTAGGAGACGACATCGATTACTGCCACGAGTGAAGTCGGTGACTCCTAGAGCTAAGCTTCCGCAAGGAGGTTCGAAGGTGCGGGTCATTGCTGGACCACATCTGGAGACCTTTGAGCCAGCCAGCGCGAAGATCTTTGTGCAGTCACGATATCGTATTACGGGAAATTCGGACCGAATGGGTTATCGTCTAACTGGTGAGCCTTTAGCTGCTCTAGGAAATGAGACTGTTGTCTCTGCTGCTGTGCCAGTTGGTTCAGTTCAGGTTCCTCCAGATGGGTTGCCAATCGTTTTGATGGCGGATCACCAGACGACAGGCGGCTATCCTCGGATTGCGACAATCATCTCTGCAGATCTTCCGGTAGTAGCACAGCTGAAAGTGTCTGATTGGATTGACTTTGAGTTTTGCGAGCGATCCGAGGCTATTGCAGAACTGGTGGCGCAAGAGAGAGCTTTGATGGTCGTTGGTGACTGAGATTGAGTGAGTGTGGATCCAAGACGTGACTAAAGGTGATTTTGTTTTTCGACAGTTACGCGATGTTTATGGAGCGAGAATCGTTCAGGAAATGTCGTTAGCTTCGATGACTACCTTTAAGGTTGGTGGTGTTGCTGACCTATTTTTTGAAACATCAGTTCCAGAAGAGGTGATCAGAGTTACAGAAATGTTGGCAGACGTTGACTGGCCTATCACGGTTTTTGGAGGTGGTTCGAATGTGGTGGTCAGTAGTCGAGGTATTCGAGGTCTTGTCATTCGAATGAGGCGGGGCAAGATTTGTATGGCGCGGCCTGGAGTTGTTCGAGTAGATGCAGGTGTATCCATTAATGAACTGGTCCGATGGACGATCGTTCGTGGACTGGGAGGACTCTCGAAATGGGCAGGTACTCCTGGCACCGTTGGGGGTGCACTACATGGGAATGCTCATTTTCAAGGTGATTTAATTGGTGACAAAGTCGTTTCGGTTGGAATTGTCAATCAACAGGGGCGGGCGTTTGATGTAGGTGTTACGCAGATGCGTTTTGGTTATGACACGAGTCGCTTGAAAGAAGAAATGGAATGTGCCCTATGGGCGGAGTTTGCCGTCTATGAAGACGGGCCTCAAACCTTGCGAAATATAGCAAGGGAGTCCGTGGCTTATCGTAAAGAGACTCAACCACTGAGCGCGAGAAGTGCGGGCTGTGTGTTTCAGAATCCAGACCAGGAGTCTGATAGTCTGCCACACGGGAGTGCCGCTTCGGCCGGCGCCCTAATTGAGAAGGCGGGGCTAAAGAATCTCTCGGTCGGAGGCGCCCGTGTATCTACACTGCATGGGAACTTCATTGTCGCTAACGACGCGGTATCATCAGAAGATATTCGTACATTAATTGAAACCTGCCGCACGGTTGTGCACGAACGATTTGGTATAACTCTTCGTGAGGAGATCGTCTATTTGGGGGAATTTTGACTGAATTTACGGCGCCGGTGAGGCCAATTGACGAGGGTCAAACAGCGACAGTCCTTGTAGTCGAAGGCGGCACTCGGCTGAATGGGATTGTTGATGTCAAGGGCAACAAGAATGCTGCGCTTCCATTGTTGGCTGCCTGCCTTCTGACGGATGAATTATGTGAATTAACAAACGTGCCTCAAATCAGAGATGTGGGTGTGATGGTAGAACTGCTTCAAGGACTTGGAGCAGAGGTGGGCGGGGTTGGGACTACGAATTTGCAAATTCAATGTCGCAACATCAGCGGAAATGAACCTGATCCCAAACTTGTTGGTCGACTTCGTGGTTCAGTACTTCTCGTTGGGCCGTTACTTGCGAGAGTGGGTTCGGCTCGTCTCGCACCTCCAGGTGGTGACTTTCCTGCCCGTCGAACTATCAATTCTCATTTGCAGGCGCTAGGCGCGATGGGTGTCGTGGGTTCTTCTGACGAAGTCCACGAGTTCTTGGCCCCGGATGGTCTGAAACCGGCATCGATTTATTTGGAGGAAGCGTCCGTCACGGGCACCGAAACGGCGTTACTTGCGGCATCAGGTGCATTGGGTCGAACAGAGATCAGGCACGCAGCGTGTGAACCCCACGTAAAGGAATTATGTGAATTTCTCGAGACTATGGGAGTTGAAATTCACGGTGCTGGTACTCCAACCATTGAAGTTGTGGGGGGAATGAAGCTTTGTGGAGGGAGTCGTCAGCTTCGAGGTGATTATATTGAAGCTGGAAGTTGGGCTGTTGCGGCTGCTGTGACGGGGGGCGAAATTGAAGTTCGAGGCGTCGAAGCCTCAGACTTGGAACCGATCGTGGCGATATTAGATCGAATGAATGTGGCGAGTTCGGTCGGAGACAATTATTTAAGAGTGTCACCTTCGGAAGTCAGAAACGTTCGTCAGATTACGACAGCGCCGTGGCCAGGTTTTCCAAGCGACATGGTAAGTCTAGTCAGTGTTTTAGCGACTCAAGCGAGAGGCCGAACACTGATTCATGATTGGATGTATGAGTTGCGATTGTTCGCTCTTGAGCAATTGAGTGGAATGGGAGCCGATTTATTCCTATGTGACCCACATCGAATGATCGTAAATGGACCAACTAAACTAAAGGGACGGCATCTAGATACACGGGACCTACGTTCAGGAATGGCTTTGATTGCCGCGGCTCTCGCTGCAGACGGTATCAGTCGTGTTGGGCCTATTGAGACGGTTGAGCGTGGTTACGAGGATCTTGTAATGCGGCTTAAGACGCTTGGCGCCATAATCGAGTTAGAACCGTCACAAGAGTGAACTCGCTGCTAGCGTATTAGCAGAGTTAACCGAATGGATCACTGGAAATTACTTCTGTGTTTTCAGGAATCTCGAATTGAAAAAGGGAGTCTGGGAGGTTGGGGTTCTCTTCTAGATCGGTAAAGACATAGGTTGATTGCCCTCCTTGCAGATCTTCTGTGGAGAGGCCCGTAATGCTTAAGCTGAGACGGTCTACTGTGAGTACGATCCATTCGTAGTCAGTATCGGCAGAGTGCGGTATGAGACGAATAGTCCAAGATTGTTCCGCGTTCCCTTGCTCCTCGTAACTTGCAGCAAAATCCTCTAAGAGATTTCCTTCATCCGTTAGAAATAGTGCCGCTGTTGAGGTTTGGGTCTCGCTAGAGATTGGCGTCACTATTACTTGTCGGTCAGCAGGAAAATGAGAGTATAAGGTTCTTCCGTCAGAGACGTAGACTTTGCGGTCCGCGGTCTCGTAGGTCCAACGCATTTTGCCGGGCTTTTTTATGGCAACTGTTCCGGTTTCGGTTATTGAGATCGTGATGAGACCACCGGAGTACCGATGTTCAAAACGAGCGGAGAAACCCTGAACGGAAGAGAATTTCTCCTGAAGATCCTCGACAAGTTGTTCGATGGGAGGGGCTCCAAGTGATTGTGCAGTGCTTAGAGTATCGATAGAAAGACAAACGACTATCGACATCAACAGAATGAAGATCCTGTCTCTGGGTTTAGGCAATTTTGGCGGATTGGTGACAGATGGAGTTAACCGAGGGCGCCAGCCTTCGGAGGTGCCTGTTTTGGTGCTTCTTTTTCCTCTGTTGGAAGTTTGGCGGCCAGCCATTCTGAGATCCCTCCCTCTAGGGCACTGGCTTCATATCCTTCCCTGAGTAAATGAGCAACGACGCGAGCGCTCACTAATTCCTTGGGGTCTGAGTCGTACGCAACAATCTTTCTGTCACGAGGAAGCGGTGATAAATCGAGAACTGAAGGTTCGATACGGACTGCTCCAGGAAGTTTTACCGTACTGTGCTCGTAAGGATATTTCAAGCGAACGTCAACTAGGCAGGGGGGCGCCGCGCTCTCCAGTTGAGTGCTCAGATCTTCTTTTGTGATTCGTGGAACTGGCATATATCGATCATAGCATCATGGAGCTAAGCGCACATCATTGAGTGACAAACCTGTCGACAGCCTTCCTGACCGTATCGTAGTCATTGGGTAGCTCTTCCGGGATGTTGGCGCATTGTGATACGACACCTGGTAAACGTTTCTGGTGATAACCCAACTTGAAATCCGTAAACTTTAAACCGCTCGCAGTCGAAATTACGACAACGCGTTCATTCGCTGCTATGACGTTGTTTTTGCGTAGTTTGGTTAATGCGGCAAGTGCGACTCCGGTATGCGGACAATTAAACATTCCGGTTTTATCGGCGCGATCGGCTGCTTCCGCTAATTCTGATTCGGTTGCCTGTGCCACGACGCCATTGTAGAGCTTCAATGTATTTATGGCCTTTTGGATTGAAACTGGATTGCCAATTTGAATAGCTGAGGCCTGAGTAGGTTTGGCGTGAACGGCAGTAAAGTTCCAATTATCCATGTAGGCGAGGTATAGAGGATTTGCCGCGGCCGACTGCGCTACTACTATTCGTGGTCGCTTCTTGATGAGGCCTAGCCTGAGCATCATTTCGAATCCAGCACCAAGCGCGCTTACGTTCCCCAGATTTCCGCCTGGAATCACAATTACATCTGGGACCTCCCAATCGAATTGTTGCACTATTTCGATGCCGACGGTCTTCTGTCCCTCGAGACGCAGGCTATTCATAGAGTTGGCTAGATAAATACCTTCGTCGAGTGCCAAGCGGGACACAATCGCCATGCAACCATCGAAATCCGTGTCTAGCGCGAGGACATGAGCTCCGTTTGCCAAGGGTTGCACGAGTTGGGCTGTCGAAACTTTTCCGCGCGGTAGGATGACAATCGCTGGAATTCCTCCAGCGGCAGCGTAGGCAGCCAGCGAAGCAGATGTGTCGCCGGTTGAAGCGCAGGCAACTGCGCGAATGGTACGACCCTCGGAGATCATCTGTTTGACAACCGAAACGAGAACTGTCATGCCGAGGTCTTTAAAGGAACCAGTGTGGGAGTTTCCACAAAGTTTGACCCAGAGTTCGTCTAGGCCAAGTTGATGGCCAAGACGTTCGGCCCAGAAGAGATTAGTGCCACCTTCATCCATCGAAACAATGTTTTCATCATGAACTACAGGACAGACCCACTCCTTCTTGCCCCATACCGATGAGCCATAGGGCCACGTAGTTCGTTTATATCGATCGTCGAATAAAGTAATCCAGTCACTTGAACTACGATTGCCGAGAGCTTCGAGGTCGTGTGTCACCTCTAAAAGGTTTTTGCACGTTGGGCAGCGATACAGTGGTTCGGCAAGCTGATATTCTGTGGGACAGCCGGCAATGCACCGAAGAACCGCCTTGTATGACATCTGGGTAATATCTTACCTGTTTGAATGCCTGCTAAAAACAATACTGGCTGTTTAACGGAGATCGCTAAAAAACTGGTGGACCGCATGGGATTCGAACCCACGACCTCCGCATTGCGAACGCGGCGCTCTCCCAACTGAGCTAGCGGCCCAAGATCAACCATCGATAGGAGTCGACTGGAGATTGTACATCAGGCATTTTGTTGTTGGCCCAAAATCGATACGTGAAAGAGGAGCCGACAGTAACGTCGGAAAAGGTATCAGTTAGAGTTTGTTGTCGGCGATTTTCTTGGAGTCATGTTCGAGAAGTGATAAATACTTTAGTGCGCCGCCTGTATTGAAAAGTACGACACTATCGTGCTCAGAAATTGTTCCCTGGTGACGCAAGGTTCGAAGTGCAGCAAGTGTGGCGCCTCCTTCCGGAGAGGCGCTTATTCCTTCCAGTCGGCCGATATCTCGCATTCCCGTAATCATTTCGTTGTCGCTAACGGCTAAGGCTAAACCTCCACTTTCGCGCACCGCTCGAAGGATCAAAAAATCTCCCACGGCCTTTGGCACCCGAAGACCGTCGGCCGTGGTTGTTGCTGGGTTCCACGGTTCCGCGTGGTCGAGTCCAGAATTAAACGCGTGGACGATGGGCGCGCAACCTTCGGCTTGAACAGAGACCATTTTTGGCCTCCGATGTCCTGATACCCAACCTAGAGATTCGAGCTCTGAGAAAGCCTTCCACATCCCTATGATCCCGGTTCCTCCTCCGGTCGGATAGATAAACCAGTCCGGCCATGACCAATCCAATTGTTCGGCGACTTCGTAAGCTAGTGTCTTCTTTCCTTCGACTCGATACGGTTCCTTAAGAGTTGAAATGTCATACCAGCCGCGATCTGCTCCTAATTTGGCGGCCTCTCGACCTGCATCCGTAATTAGTCCGTCCACAAGTGTTACATCGGCGCCGTATAGCTCACACTCTAGAATGAATGGAGGTTTTGCATCCTTCGGTAGAAAAACTTTAGCTCCTAGCCGTGCCCTTGCTGCGTAAGCGGCAAGGGCATTTGCGGCGTTTCCGGCCGAAGGAACTGACAGACATTGCGCACCCAAATGTTTGGCCTTGGTTACTGCAACAGAGAGCCCTCTTGACTTAAATGAGTTAGTAGGACCTAGTGATTCATCCTTAACAAGAATGGTTCGAATCTTGAGGAGTTCCTCAAGATGCGGGGTCCTTAGAAGCGGCGTCATCCCCTCTCCGAGCGTTACAGGTTCTTGATCGGTGTGAATTGGTAACACTTCACGGTAACGCCATAGGGTCGGTTGACGGGACTCTAGCGACTGTTTTCCCCACATAGTGGCGAGCTTTTCTAAGTCGTACTTGGCAAATAGTGGAGCACCGCATTTGTCGCAAAGGTGGTGCGGTTGGTTAGGGTTGTACGGTCGAGCCCCGCAAGGGCGAGAGCATTCGAGTGCGACTAGGAAGGTCATACCGAAGTGCTAGGTTTACTCAGTGCGATTTAACGTTGGAGAAGTTCATCGTCCTTTGAATTCTGAAGGTCGTCTATGTCGTTGATATGCTGGTCGGTAATCTTTTGCACCTGTTCCAACGCATGATGTTCGTCATCTTCTCCAATCTGATGATTTTTGAGTAATTTTTTGAGGCCGTCGTTAATATCTCGTCGAATCTGTCGAACGGCATTACGACCCTCCTCGGTAAGTTTGTGTACCAATTTGGAGAGCTCTTTGCGACGCTCTTCTGTCAATGCTGGCACAGGAATACGCACAACCTTGCCATCGCTGCTTGGATTTAGACCCAGGTTAGCGTTACGAATGGCTTTCTCGATGGCTGGTATTTGTGAAGGATCATAGGGATTAGCCACAATTAGTGTGGATTCAGGAACGGAAAGGCTGGCGATCTGATTTAGAGGAAGCTGAGAACCATAGGCCTCTATTTGAACGGAATCGAGAATGCCCACAGATGCACGGCCAGCTCTGACGCTACTGAGTTCAGTGCGGACGTGTTCAACGGCCTTGCCCATTCGTCGTTGTGCTTCTTGCGATGCTTCTTCTGGTCCACTGATATCCATCTTTGCCTCGTCGCAATAAACTCATCAGGATGTTACGAGTGATCCGACTGTTTCGCCTAAAACAGCCCGCCGAATATTTCCGTCTGTTTTGAGGTTAAAAACTACGATCGGTAATTGATTGTCCATGCAGAGGGAAATTGCGGTGGAGTCCATGACCTTAAGCTGTTGCTCAAGTACTTGAAGATGTGACACTTTCTTTATGTGAGTTGCCGAAGGGTCAATTGTTGGATCAGCTGAGAAAATTCCATCAACTTTTGTTCCTTTCAGAATGACTTCGGCCTTGATTTCCATTGCACGAAGAGCCGCTGCAGTATCGGTTGAAAAATAGGGATTTCCAGTGCCTGCGCCAAATACGACGACACGCCCCTTTTCCAAGTGACGGATCGCGCGGCGGCGGATAAACGGTTCCGCGACTTCACGCATCTCGATAGCAGTGACTACCCGTGTTTCGACATCGTATCGTTCGATTGCGTCCGATAAGGCCAGGCCATTTATAACGGTTGCAAGCATGCCCATATAGTCTGCTGTAGCACGATCCATTCCTTGGGCACTCGCAGCAAGGCCGCGAAAGATATTCCCACCGCCGATCACAACAGCAACTTGCACGCCCTGTTGTTGCACTTCGGCTATATCTCTGGCTATCCATTCTGCTGTGTCAGAGTCAATACCGAATGATTGCGAACCCACCAAGGCTTCGCCGGAAATCTTTAGAAGAACTCGTTGGTATTTAGGAGACGGCATGTGACTTCTATTCGTCGGTCTCGCCTACTTTGAATCTCGAAAATCTCGAGACGGAAATATTCTCGCCGAGTTTAGCTATTGCCGCTTGAATCAGTTGTCCGACTGATGTCTTCGGATCGCGAATTGAAGGCTGATCAGTTAGGACAATCTGCTCATAATAGCTATTTAGTTTACCTTCGACGATTTTGTCAATTACGGCTGTTGGTTTGTCCGAATCCTTAAATTGTGCTCGATAGATCTCTCGTTCGTTGTCGAGATCATCAGTTGGAACTTCCTCTCGTTTCGCATAAAGAGGATTAGCTGCGGCGATATGCATTGCGATCTCTTTTACCAATCCTTGAAAATCTTCAGTTCGAGCAACAAAATCTGACTCGCAATTAACCTCGACCAGGACACCTACTTGGCCGCCAGGATGGATGTAGTTCCCAACAAGACCCTGTGCCGTCGTTCTCCCGGCCCTTTTTGCTGCCTTGGCTTGGCCTCTGGTGCGAAGGATTGTTACGGCTTTGTCGAGGTCTCCTTCAGCTTCTGTAAGGGCAGCCTTGCATTCCATAAAACCGGCCGCAGTTATGTCACGTAGAGCTTTGACTTGAGTTGCAGTGATTGCCATCTTATAAATCTTCCTCTAGATTCGATAAAAAGACTACGGGTTGGTTCAACGATAGGTGTCGAGGTCCAACCGATAAAACTTCGCTAGTGAACAGCGAGCCCGTCAGACGGAGGCAGGAGACGGCGTCTCAGGTGTTGTTGCGGCGGCCGCGTCATCGTCGGAGACTGGCGGGTCGTTCTCAGTAGACTTTGCAGCTTGTCGATGATCGCGTCCTGAGATGACTGCATCTGCAATGCGGCTCAAAAACAACCTAATTGAACGCAAGGCGTCATCGTTGCCAGGGATGACGTAGTCAACGTCATCGGGGTCACAGTTTGTGTCTACTATGCCGATGACCGGTATCTTTAATTTTCTCGCCTCGTCCACTGCGATCTTCTCTTTCCGGGTGTCAATGACGAAGACGGCGTCGGGAAGGCGAGACATCTTTCTGATTCCATCGAGATTCCGATGTAACTTGCGTTTCTCCTTTTCTATTTTTGCTATTTCCTTCTTTGAGAGTGACTCGTAGCGACCATCCTCTGCCATCGCTTCAAGCTCTCGCAATCGACCGATACTTCGTTGGATGGTCATGAAGTTTGTTAAAAGTCCGCCCAGCCAGCGTTGATTGACGAAATACATTCCGCAGCGTTCAGCTTCTTCTTGGACGAAATCCTGCGCCTGACGTTTCGTTCCCACGAAAAGTAAGGTCTGGCCGTTTGCCGCTAGCTCTGATACAAAGTCTTCGGCTTCTTGAAAGAGTTTTGCCGTTCTTCCGAGGTCGATGACATAGATCCCGTTTCGCTGGCCGAAGATATATTTCTTCATCTTTGGATTCCAGCGCTTTGTCTGATGGCCGAAATGGGCGCCGGCCGCCAGTAATTCTTCCATAGTGATCGACTTCAAACTGCCTCCGTCCAATTCCAGTAACTACCGCTTGCTAAATTGAAATCTTTTCCGAGCACCGGCCAGACCGTACTTCTTTCTCTCTTTGATTCGTGCATCACGAGTCAGTAGTCCAGCTTTCTTGAGTGGTGGTCGAAGTTCAGGATTATATTGTACCAATGCTCTGGCAATACCCAATCGAAGTGCTCCAGCTTGACCAGCGAAACCGCCTCCGGTTGTAGTGGCAAAGACGTCAATTTTGTCAGCGACTTCGGTCAATTGAAGTGGTTCGGTTATCTGTTTTCTAACCGACGCGATCGGGAAGCCTTGTTCTAGTGGAATCCGATTAACCGTTATGGTGCCACTGCCAGACCTTAAGAATACACGGGCCGTCGATGTCTTTCGTCGACCTGTTCCATAGTGAGGCTCAGTTGGTGTATCGACTGCGGTTGGATCTACGTTTGTGTCCACTTCCACGGCTACGGCACCTCGTGTTGACTTGGTTGCTGCGCCGAGTGTGGATGCTCAGGACCGGCGTACACCTTGAGCTTCCGATACATGGCGCTTCCTAACTTGGTTTTTGGGAGCATTCCACGAACGGCCTGCTCAACAACTCGGGTTGGTTTATCTTGAATCAGTGACTTCGCCCGGGTTTCGGTCAGGCCACCAGGGTATCCGCTGTGGTGGCGGTAGAGCTTTTGCTCGTTCTTTCGACCGGTTAGTTTGATCCGTTCAGCATTGACAATAATTACATGATCGCCCAAATCAAGAAAGGGCGTGTAGCGGGGTTTGTGTTTTCCTTGGAGAAGTTTGGCTGCTTGGGTAGCTATTCGGCCAAGAACCCGTGAATTAGCATCAATTACGTGCCAACGTCTAGTGATCTCATTCTTCGATGGAACGTAAGTTTTCATACTCTTAGCGTGGCGCACTTACACTACAGCGGACAGAGATAGCCGCAAAAGTGTGGATTTTACGGAGAATTACCCGAACTGTCAAGAAAGGGACTGGTTCTACTTTTATTGAAGTTTCCCTTTCAGAGACAATTATTTAACCTTTATTCGTCAGGTAGCGCTGTTCGATTTATGCTGATCTTAATTAGTCTGGAGTCCCACGTCTGAGTCTGTTGATTTTGGGCTGACAATCGATTTGCTGTACAACTATTGTTTCCGTGTCTAATAAATTAAAGAATCGACAGCTGGCAGTGAGTGAGAAGCTGGATGACCAGTCACTGGATGCACTATTAATTACACATCTTCCCAACATCAGTTACCTCACGGGTCTCCGGGCGAGTGCGGGTATGGCTTTGGTGGGGCAGAAAGAACTTCACCTTGTCATTGACTCTAGATACTTGAGCGTGGCTTCCTCCCTTGTGGAGGCCGAGTCCGGACCCGCTAGCCTCACTATTGTTCCGGTAGACCAGTCGTACGATGAGTCTATTGGAAACTTGATTGCGAAAATGGGCTATTCACGCATAGGTGTTGAAGCCGAGTGGATGAGTCTGCGGCAATGGAATTGGCTCGCACGTCGTTTTGAAGCAAAAAGTCAGACGTTTGTACCGGTCGAAGGAATCATCGAAGGTAGTCGCGTCATTAAAGACGAAGATGAGATAGCTTGTTTTAGGTCAGCTGGTCGCTTGATTGCATCGGCGATAGGCCCAATTATTGAATTGGTTCGAAAAGGTCGGAAGGAGCTGGAAATCGCTGGAGGCATTGACTCGGTGCTCGCATGGAAAGGTTTTGAAGACAGAGCGTTTTCAACAATGGTGGCATCTGGACCAAACAGCGCGTTACCTCATGCTCGCCCATCTGAGCGTGTCGTTTCGGATGGAGATTTGGTCTTACTGGACTTCGGAGGCGTCTACGGCGGATACTGCGTCGATGTGTCGCGGACGGTCTGTGTTGGCTCGATGAGCGAACAGGCTCTGCGGTTTTATTCGGCGGTACTGGAAGCGCAGGAACGTGCGATAGCGGTGGTCGGGCCAGGGGTTGTTGCTAGTAAAGTGGATGATGTTGCCCGTGCAGTCTTGGCGGAACACGGATTTCCGGAGGCATTCGGCCATGGGACGGGTCATGGTCTTGGTCTCGAGATTCACGAAGCGCCACGGATTGGACAGAGAGGTCGACCCGGTTGTGACGTCGTCCTCGAGCCCGGCATGGTGTTTACCGTGGAACCAGGTCTGTATGTTCCCGGTGTCGGGGGTGTACGGATTGAAGATGACGTGCTGGTGACTGAAGAGGGTGGCGAAGTTTTAACACGTCCATAAGGTAATGAACGGCTATTTTGGAACATGGGAGCACCCAAGGACGACAGGATTATGGATTGCTGCGACGGCGGCTTAGGTGAAACAACACAATGAGTGATTTTGAAAAAATTGAACAGATGGTCGAATTCATGAATGCGCACGGGCTTTCAGAGTTTGAGCTCGAAGAGGACGGACGACGTGTCCGCCTGCGAAAGGCACAATACATCGGAGAGAATTTGTCCAAGGCGCCTGGTGGAGCCGCAATCGAGGATTCAATCGTGTCGTCTGAGTCGATAACGCTGAAAGGCGCAGACGAGGATGGGGGTCTGGTTGTTGTGAAGTCGCCGATTGTGGGCACTTTCTATCGAGCGCCGGATCCGGATGCTGACCCTTTTGTAGAAGTGGGAGTGAGCATCAAAAAGGGCCAGGTTCTCTGCATAATCGAGGCGATGAAACTAATGAACGAGATTGATGCAGAGGAAGCGGGTGAGGTCGTAAGTATTTTTGTGGAGAACGGACAAGCAGTTCAGTACGGCGACAAATTGTTCGCGATAAAGCCATCCTGAGTTTCCTGCCAAGGACGGACCTAAAAATATCAACCTACGTCCGGAGCTGTTCTTAGTTATTTATGTTAACCAAGATATTGATAGCCAATCGAGGCGAAATTGCGCTGCGAGTAATTCTGGCGTGTCGAGAGTTGGGTGTTCGAACAGTCGCTGTTTATTCTGAAGCGGACGAACATGCTTTGCATGTTCGCTATGCCGATGAAGAGGTCTGCATTGGACCGGCCAGAGCCGCGGAGAGTTATTTGAATGTGCCGGCAATTATTGCAGCAGCTCAGCTGACCGGAGCTGATGGTATTCACCCCGGGTATGGCTTTTTGTCAGAGAGTGCCTATTTTGCCGAAGCTGCAGAATCCTGTGGGGTTACTTTTATTGGGCCCTCAATTGACAGTCTTCGTTTGCTGGGCGACAAGGCTAGTGCCAGGTCTGCGATGAAAAAGGCTGGAGTGCCGATTCTCCCGGGGACGGCAGATCCTCCGGAGAGTGTCAATGCAGCGCTAAAGGCTTCGAGGCGCCTCGGGTTCCCATTGATAATTAAGGCGTCTGCCGGTGGTGGTGGAAGGGGCATGAGGATTGTTTATGACTCTTCCGAAATTGAAACTGCCTGGACTACCGCTCAGCGGGAGGCCGCGGCGGCTTTTGGTGATGGTACTCTCTATCTTGAGAAGTACATTGAAGCGCCGAGACATATCGAGTTTCAGATAATTGCAGACCGGACCGGGAACGTCGTACATCTAGGAGAGAGAGAGTGTTCTATTCAGCGGCGACATCAGAAATTGATCGAGGAGGCTCCATCCACGGTGTTGACTGACCGGCAACGCCGGAAGTTGGGAAAGACGGTAGTAAATGCTGCCCGGGCGGTTGGCTATCAAAATGCCGGAACATTTGAATTCTTGATGGACGAAAAAGAACGGTTTTATTTTTTGGAGGCGAACACGCGCTTACAAGTTGAGCATCCAGTGACCGAGATGGTGACGGGGATAGATATAGTCAAAGAACAGATTCGAATAGCGTCTGGGGAAAGCCTATCGTTCCGTCAAGACGATGTGGTTTTGGCTGGACATGCCATTGAATGTCGGATTAACGCAGAATCTTCTGATACGTTTCGCCCGAGTCCAGGCACCATAAGAGCGTGGAGTGTTCCGGGAGGGCCAGGTATCCGGCTGGATACGGCTGCTCACACCGATTGTATCGTCAGTCCACATTACGATTCTCTTGTTGCAAAACTTATTGCCCATGGTGAAGACCGGGCTGAAGCGATCGCGCGAATGCAGCGCGCGCTGGCGATGACTGTCGTCGAAGGCATAGATACTACAGTTCCACTTTTCCGCAAGATTTTTGAAGATGAGGATTTTATTGCGGGTCGTCTGAGTACGAGTTTTATGGATCGTTTTAGCAGCGAATGAAACTCCCGCCGCTTTATGCGATCGTCGATTATCAGACGGCGCTCAACAAAGGCTGGGAAGTATGCGATCTCGCACGAGAGTACCTGGCTGGCGGCGCGAGGTTGGTGCAAGTTCGCGCTCCGTCAGTGGCCAGTTACGATTATCTTGGTTGGTGTGATCGTGTTGTACGGGATGCTGCTGACTATGATGCTCAAGTGATTGTGAACGATAGGGCTGATATTGCCGTGATGGCTGGTGCAGCGGGAGTTCATGTTGGGCAGCTTGATGTAGCGCCAACGGATGTTCGGAAGCACTTGAGCAGCCGATTAATCGTTGGACTGTCGGTGCACACTCCCGAACAACTGAAGGAATCGGTTAGCGCACCGATCGACTATGTCGCAGTTGGTCCGGTTTACAAAACCTCTACAAAGAACACAGGATATGAGGAAGTGGGACTCAAACTGGTGACGAGGGCTTCTAAGATGCGGCCCTTTCGTCCCGTTGTTGCGATTGGTGGTATCAACCTTGAACGGGCAATGGAGGTTAGGAGAGCAGGTGCTACGAGCGTAGCAGTGATCTCAGACCTTCTCGAGGGAAATCGACCAGCACAACGGGTTTCTGATTATGTCAAAGCTTTGGAGAGGTCTTTGTAAAGTACTCTTGCGTCAACTGTTTTACCGTGCCGATGAGAAAGAGTATGCCGATGAGGTTCGGAAAGGCCATAAAACCATTAAGAAGTGTCCCTAGGGCCCAGACTAATTCCACGGACACGACGGCGCCCACCAGAATCAGAAGGGTAAAAACAATGCGGTAGGGAGTGATCGCACGAGAACCGGCGATAAACTCGACACATTTCTCCCCGTAGTAAGACCAGCCTATCAATGTTGAAAAGCCGAACATAAATGAGCATAAGGCTACTAAGAGCGACGCGAACGGGACTGACGTCGACAATGCGGCAGCGGTTAGGTCACCGCTGGAGTTTTGATAGTTGGGATCGGTCCAAAGATTAGAGGTGAGAATTACAAACGCTGTAAGTGAACAGACGACTATCGTGTCGATGAACACTTCAAATACTCCGACTAAACCTTGCTCACTCGGGTGCTTGACTTTAGCGATGCCGTGAGCGATTGGTGCCGTACCGAGCCCGGCCTCGTTTGACAGTACACCGCGGCTGACACCGGCGGCGATTACCTGGGAAAAGGAAGCTCCTACGAAGCCTCCGACGGCAGCAGATGGAGTGAGAGCGCTGCCGATGATTAACATCACAACGTTCGGAACTTCGGTGATATTAAGAAACAGATACGTTAGTGTCGTTAGAAAGTAGAGTGCGATCATGCTTGGCACGATTCGTTCAGCTACGGAAGCAATCCGTCGAATACCACCAAGTAAAACGAGTCCAACGGCGATTGTGATTAATAGGCCTGGAATCCAGGCTGGAACGTCTTCCCAGCCAACGCTGCTGGCAGCTTCGATGAAGGTGCGCGCTACCGTGTTTGACTGGGCCATATTTCCCGTGCCGAGAAGTGCGCCACTTGCGCCAAAGAAGGCAAAGAGATAGGCAAGTGGACGGCCAAGTGCCTTAATCGGGATACCGCGCGAGATGTAATACATCGGGCCACTGGCCAATTCCCCATTTTCTCGAGTCACACGAAAATGAACACCAAGGACGGCTTCAGCGTATTTGGTGGCCATCCCGACGGCGGCACAGATCCACATCCATGCAATGGCGCCTGGGCCACCGATTAGAATGGCAGTTGCAACTCCCCCGATGTTTCCATTGCCTACTGTGGATGCCAAGGCAGTAGATAAGGCTTGAAAGGGCGTAATTGTTCCTTCTCCACCACTGGACCTTCGGAAGATTCCGTCAGCCACAGTTTTTGCGGCAAGGGTAAAATGTCGGACTTGCACAAAACCGGTGGTGACTGTCACTAGGCCGCCCACAATGACCAAGATTAACGGCATCGCAAACGGCTGCCACACAACCGCATCAATGGCTTGGATAGTCTGGGTTAGTTGGTCCACGCTGTCTTTATAACAGATTCACCACCGCAGGAACGATGATTGCCAGAATACCTAGCGGGCAGATCCATCGAATTAGGAAGCCCCACAACTGTGGCGAGGGGAACCATGCATCGTGCAGTTTGAGTTCTGCAAGAGCCCCATCGATTTTCCAGACCCACCCCACAAAAACGGCAGTCAGTAACCCTCCGATAGGCAGGGCAAAGTCGTTCCAGACGGTGGACATAAGAGTAAGAAAGTCGACATTAAAAGTTGGCAATCGTGAAAAAAAATCAACAGAACCCGCCGATAACGCAGAAGGAATTGAAAATAGCAGCACCACACCAGTTACGAGGGTGACGGAACGAGTCCGAGTCCAGTCGTAAGCGTCGACAAAGTGCGATACGGGGACTTCCAATAAAGAGATCATGGATGTCAGCGCCGCCATTGTCAGAAGAACGAAGAACGTCGTGCCGAAGAATAGGCCTCCTGGCAGTGTGGAAAAGAGGCGTGGAAGAACGGTGAAAATTAAACCCGGTCCGCTACTGGTGGGGTCAAAGTCCGGAATCGAGAATCCAGCCGGGAAGATGATAAAACCGGCCAGGAGTGCGATCATGGTGTCAAGAAGAACCACCAAGATCGCGGAGCTGGCAATGCCTTCTCGCTTCCGTAGGTAACTGCCATATGTGATCATTGCACCCATTCCAAGACTCAACGAAAAGAAAGCTTGTCCCAATGCGGCGCTATAGATGGTTGGGTCGAGTAAGCGGGAGAAGTCTGGTTTTAGGTAGTAAGAAATACCTGCAGCGGCTCCTGGTAAGGTGGATGCTTGTGCTGCAAGAAGAATCAACAGGGCGATAAGTGCAGGCATAAGCAGTTTTGTCACTCGTTCGATTCCTGATTTGACGCCTCCTAGCAGCACCAGAGCCGTTATCCCCAGCACCAAAAGAGTTAACGCTACATTGGCAGAAGCATTTGCTGTGAAATTGGCAAAGAATAAACCGATAGCGTCTTGGTTGCTCCCAACTTGGTCGGTTAGAGTGAACCAGACATAGGCGACGGTCCAACCTGCGATCACGCTGTAGAAAGAAAGAATACCGGCACCGGTTAAAACCCCAAGACCGCCAACCAGCCACCACGATGTACCCGGACTGATCTGGTCGAATGATCCAACCGGCGATTGTTGACTACGACGACCGATAGAAAACTCGGCAATCATAATTGGCATGCAGATGAACAGCACACACAGAAGGTAAACTAGAACAAAAGTTGCGCCACCACCTTGACCGACTTGTGTGGGAAACCCCCAAATGTTTCCAAGTCCAACAGCGGAACCAGCTGCTGCCAAAATAAAACCCGCTCGAGTTCCCCAAGTTCCCCTGTTTGCTGTCATAGGGTTTGACTCTTATAAAATCTCGGTATTGATGTAATCATTGATTTTCCCGGAGTGGATTCAAGTATTGGGTATTAGTTGACCGAACGGCATTCTATCGAAACATAGTCGAAACCTGAAATAATGATCGCGCGAGGAAATTGCCTCATGACAGATAATCCTGACGATTCAATAGACAAAGAAACTCAAGAAGCGCAGCGTTTAGATGGGACTGCTGTTGCTACGGAGATTCGGGAAGGGCTGAGGTCACGTGTAGACGCCTTCTGCCAGAAGGCGGGGCGGCCGCCCACTCTGGGCATACTCTTGGCCGGCAATGACCCAGGTTCTGAAATATATGTGAGGAACAAGATGAAAAGTGGGGAGGACCTTGGAATGGCGACCGATCTTCGCCGGCTGGACGATAGGGCATCTTTGGATGAGGCATTGACTATCGTTCGTAGCTTTAATGACAGCCCGCAACACGATGGCATTCTTGTACAGTCCCCTCTACCGAAAGGAATGGGTCCTGACGCAGAGAAACAGGTATTTGATGCGATTGATCCAACCAAGGATGTGGATGGTTTTAGTCCCGTCAACGTAGGGCGTTTGATGCAGAACAGAGAGGCGTTGACCCCGTGTACTCCAACTGGAATCATGGAATTGCTCCAGCGTTGTGAAATTGAGATTAGCGGTCGACAGGTGGTAGTGATCGGCCGGAGTGATATTGTTGGAAAACCAATGGCGGCTTTGCTATTGCACAAGAACGCTACTGTAACGATCTGTCATTCACGAACAGTCAATTTGGCACAGGTAGCGTCGACGGCAGATATTCTCGTCGCTGCGATTGGCCGTCCAGCGTTTGTCAGGAGAGCATTTGTGAAGCCGGGCGCAACAGTGATCGATGTTGGCATGAACCGATTGGACGACCGTGCAGAGGTTGAACATAAATTTGGTCCTGAGACAAGAAAGATGGCTGCTTTTGAGAAGCGGGGAGCGGTGGTTACAGGAGATGTCCATCCGGAAGTCAGCGCGGTGGCTGGCGCTCTTACTCCAGTGCCTGGTGGTGTTGGTCCACTGACTATCGCGGTGTTGATGTCAAACACGATTCGTGCGGCCGAACTTCGTCTTGCTGAGACGAAAAGACAACTCTGACATCGAAGAGCTCGCAACTCGGTTTATTTTTCCAAGTTAGCTATTAAGGCCTTAAAGACATCACTGATTTGCTGTTCTGTCTCAACATAACTACCGTCGGTGCGGATAATAAAGTCGGCGCCCTCTTCCTTCTGTCGACTAGGTAGTTGCGCATTGATTCGTTTCTTGGCCTCGATGTCGTCGATTCCATCGCGTTTGATAAGGCGGTTTAATTGATTGTCCGGTTGGCAAGCTGTTAACAGCACGAGGTCAAAGTCCGCTTGGCGATTCGTTTCAAACAGTAGAGGTATAGCTGCAATGGCAAAGCGAGCATGTTCGTTAAGTGCGATTTGATCGAACCACTTGTCGATATTCTTCCTTACGTACGGATGAATGATGTCCTCGAGTGCTTTCCGATCTGGCGTACTATCAAAAATCCGGTCGGCTAGTTTTTTGCGGTCAATCTGACCGTCCTTCTGGAAGATACTTTCACCGAACAGTCTGCGAATACTGGCATTGGCAGGGTAGTCGACCTGGACGACATCTCTAGCGATTCTATCGGCGTCAATTGTAGGGATACCGTAGGAGTGAAATCTCTTGAGAACGTGTGATTTTCCGGTAGCTATGCCACCTGTCAGTGCAATTCTAAGGATTCCCACATTCAACTCACGTGATTGACTCGGACGTATTCACGCCGGAGTTTCCTCAGTCTCTTCAGCTGGAGCTATTCTTTCCTCAATAAATGTATTCCACTCGTGACACTGTGGACATTGCCATAACAATTCCGTGCTTCGGTATCGACAGCGCATACAGACATGGGGGTCGAGATAGAACACCGCATCGTGGGTTAAACCGACGTAGCGACGAACCAGATTCTGATTGAAGTCCAGCTTGATTAGCGTGCGCCAGATCGCCTGATGAATTGCGAGTGCGTGAGGATTATGGACAAGGGACTCAAACAAGAGGTCGAGGGCTTTTGAGAGCTCGCCATGACTCGCGTGATATTGGCCGATGGCCAAACGTGCCCGCCAATCCTGTGGATTCGCGTCAATCAGACGTTGGCAAAGTTCGAGGAAACGCGCCGGTGTCCCATTGTCAGAGTACGCGGCTTCTAGTCGACCAAAAGCTAGGTAAGACCTTTCAGGAGTCACTTTTAGCATTTCGGTCCAAGTTGCGATAGCCCTGTCTGTTTGCCCCATCCTCAACTGAACATCACCTAGATTTAGGTACGCTGGAACGGTCTGTCGATTGAGGTCGATAGCGGTTTCGAAATGTCGGGTGGCTTGTTCAAGCGCATCTCCGCGCATAGCTTGGAGTCCTAATTCATTCTCCAGAAAAGCTACGATTGCTTGATCTTCTGGGCCTTCAGGATCGGCGGCAGCTTCATCCATTCGTTGGCGGAGCACCTGAGCTTCTCGCCATTGGTGTTGTTCCTCGTGTAGTTTTTCGAGATTTAGCAAAGCATATCGATTTCCAGAATCGAGCTTAACGACTTCAGAGAATGCTTCGAACGCGCGGTCTACAAAGCCACCTCGTTTAAAATCGAGTCCTAATGAGAATAAGACATAGGCATGCTGCAACCTTGTTAGGCGAGGACGTTGGAGAAGGCTTTGATGTACTTGGATTGCTTTGCTGACCTGACCTTTCTCGCGGTAAAGGTTTCCGAGAATTAAGTGAATATCGAGAGTGTCAGGATGTAGCTTGGCAGCTTTCGTCAGTTCTTCGATCGCCAAGTCCAATTGATTGGAGGCTAGAAAATTCAAACCCAAGATGTAGTGAGGAGATTCCCGGGCTTTTCGTCGATCGATCCACCGGCCCTCCTGAAGTTTGTAACGTTCCCAGGCCTTGCCCACGGCGAGCCCTATTAGAAGGCTAAGTAACGAGGCAATGATTACTATACTGTCGATCATGATCGGCGTTCTCGGAGAGCAATCTAGAAAAGTTGGGTCCTCCAGAGGTCGTGAAGATGTAATACGCCCATTACTATTTTATTTCCATCGACAACGACAAGTGATGTCACACGGTGTGTTTCCATCAGATTTAGCGCCTGGGCGGCCAGCACTGAATCATTAATCGTATGTGGGGACGGTGTCATCAGGCTTTCGGCTGTCTGATTCGTTAGTGACGCGGGTTCTACTAATTTTCTTCGAAGGTCCCCGTCGGTGATGATAACGGCGAGAGCGCCGTCAGCGTCAGTAACGCAGACCATCCCGAGCTGTTTAGATGAAATCACCGCCACAACCTCAGTCAAGCCGGCAGACTTTGATACTCGCGGCAACTCCTCGCCAGAATGCATGAGTCGGGAGACCTGCAGCAGGCGTTTGCCAAGGTAGCCACCAGGATGAAGACTAGCGAAATCTTCTTCCCGGAAACCTTTGTGAACGAGAAGAGTCATTGCGAGTGCGTCGCCGAGTGCCAAAGCGGCAGTTGTGCTTGCAGTAGGCGCCAAGTTCATTGGACACGCTTCGCTGTCGACGTGACAATCAAGTGTGACGTCGGCGGTTGTCCCGAGTGTGCTTTCGGGCGCGCCAGTAATAGAGATTAACCGTGCTCCAAGTCGGCTTAGAGTTTCCAGTAATCGCAAAATCTCTGGTGTTTCGCCGCTCTGAGACACAATCAATAAAAGATCGTCAGGTTGAATCACTCCGAGATCGCCGTGGACTGCTTCGGCTGGATGGAGAAAATACGCTGCGGTGCCTGTGCTCGATAACGTTGCAGCAATCTTTCGAGCAATGATTCCTGACTTTCCCATTCCTGTAACGACGACGCGGCCACTACATGCAGCCAAAAGTTCAATGGCAGTAATAAGTCGGTCATCGAGACGCTCAAGAGTGGTTGCGGGGGCCGGCATTTCAGGGTTTACTTTAGGTGCTAGATTTGAGGAGAGGTAAGTTGTGCTATTGCGGTAATGTGCCGTAATAGAGGTTCTAGGTCGTCAATAGCCAACGCGTTCTTTGCGTCGCTTTTAGCCTGATCGGGATTGTCGTGCACTTCCATGAATATCAGATCAACACCGGCTGCTACTCCTGCGGCGGCAAGCGTTGGAATGTATTCCGCTTGGCCGGAGGTAACGCCATCGCCCGCTCCTGGGAGTTGGAGGCTGTGGGTTACGTCAAATACTACCGGGAAACCCATCGACCTCAATATTGGAAATGCTCGCATGTCGACTACGAGATTGTTGTAGCCAAAGCACGTTCCGCGTTCGGTTACGAGGATTTTGTGATGTCCGGTCGATGAGATCTTGGTGAGAATATGTTGGACGTCATACGGAGATAGAAACTGCCCCTTTTTTACGTTAACAGCCAGACCAGTTTTCGCTGCAGCTACTAACAAGTCAGATAGACGAGAGAGAAACGCAGGAATCTGAAGGACATAAGCAACTTCGGCAACCGGATTCGCCTGATCTACTTCGTGAATGTCCGTCAGAATCGGAACACCAACTTCTTCTTTCACTCGGGCTAGAATACGGATCCCTTCCGTGAGACCAGGTCCCCGAAATGACTTAATAGAGGTGCGGTTAGCCTTGTCGAACGAAGCTTTGAATATTAGCGGCATGCCACATCTCTCGGCTATTTCTCGGACGGTGGTTGCGATTTCGAGGACGTGAGATTCGTTCTCGATGACACAAGGACCGGCGATCAGTGCCAACGGCTGCCCGTCGCCTAGGACTACGTCGCCTACGGTTACTTGGGTCACAGTTCCATTATATTCGCGGTTCATCGAGTACCTTGCGGGTCGGCTCAATTAACGCCTCTGTTGTAGAGGCATGTTCACAAACGGCCTTGACGAAATCTGCGAATAAAGGGTGAGGGTGTAGTGGTTTAGATTGAAATTCAGGATGAAACTGGACAGCAACAAACCACGGGTGCTTCGGCAATTCTATCGCCTCTACGAATTTTCCGTCTGGAGAACGTCCAGACACACGAAGACCTTTCTCAAAAAGGGCCTTTTCGTAATCCCGGTTAAATTCGTACCGGTGACGATGTCGTTCATTTATCAACGTGTTCCCGTAGATGTTGTGAGCACGAGAATCGGGTTCGAGTTGGCATGGGTAACTTCCAAGTCGCATTGTGCCACCTAAATCATCAACACCAAGCAAGTCTCTTAACTTGTAAATTATCTTGTGGGGTGTATCTTCAGAACACTCGGTAGAATCAGCATCCTTAAGCCCGCATACGTTACGTGCAAATTCAACCGCAGCCCACTGGAAGCCGTAACAGATGCCGAAATATGGAATTTTCCTTTCTCGTGCTATCCGCGCAGCTTCCATCATTCCCCGGCTGCCGCGGTCGCCAAATCCACCAGGCACAAGGATTCCGTCAGCATCGTCAAGTAGGCGTTCTCCACCACTTACTTCCAATGCCTCGGCCTCAACCCATTCAATATGAACGTTGACCTCGTGATTGAAGCCGCCGTGGTATAACGCTTCGTTCAGACTTTTATACGAATCCTCATACCCTACGTACTTGCCGACAACGTGTACAGTGACGTCGTCCTTAGAGTGTTTAATTCGATGGGCTAAAGCTTCCCATTCTTTAATGTTGCACGTGGTGTCTGCTGGAAGATTGAGGTTCTTGAGCACGATGGCATCTAACCCCTCGGTTCGAAGAACAAGAGGCACTTCATAGATACTTTCGACATCTTTAGCAGTAATAACCGCTTCTTCATCGACGTCGCAGAACAGTGCGATTTTCTGTCGAATCTCTCTTGGCAGGATACGATCCGTTCGGCAAAGCAAGATGTCTGGTTGGATACCGATGGAACGTAGGTCCCGCACGCTATGTTGGGTTGGCTTGGTCTTTAGCTCGCCAGCTGCACCGATAAAAGGAACGAGTGTAAGATGCACGTACAGGGTGTTTTCTCGTCCTACATCGCGACGAAATTGGCGAATAGCTTCCAGATACGGTTGACTTTCGATGTCTCCAACCGTGCCGCCAATCTCGACAAGGACAATGTCGACATCCGAAACAGACTCTATGCCTTTCTTGATCTCGTTTGTGATGTGTGGGATAACCTGGACCGTTCGACCAAGATAGTCGCCGCGACGCTCTTTCTGAATGACTGATGAGTAAATCTTGCCGGTCGTCCAGTTGTGATTGCGGCTTGTTACCGTGTTGGTAAACCGTTCATAGTGGCCGAGGTCTAGGTCTGTTTCTGCCCCATCCTCAGTTACATAAACCTCGCCGTGTTGATACGGGCTCATTGTTCCTGGATCTACATTGACGTAGGGGTCTAATTTTTGAAGGGTGACACGGTATCCGTGACCTTCGAGTAGGCATCCAATGGATGCAGCAGCCAATCCCTTCCCAAGCGAAGAGACGACACCGCCTGTTACAAAGATATATTTCACTGGGATGTCCTTATCAGAGTCTGGATGATTCATTGAGATGCTCCGGCAATCATGATCTGTCTCACGGTTTCGAGATCTTCGGGTGTATCAACAACGATTGGGTTATGAGTAGTTTTAAGAACTTTTATCCGGTAACCGTACTCTAGCGCTCGTAACTGTTCTAGTTGCTCGGATTCTTCTAGAGGAGTTGGATTCATTCCCGCTAGGCGTATCAAGAAGTCCCGGCGGTATACGTACAACCCGACATGTTTGTAGAGTGTGGAGGTGTATTTAGAGTTGTGCCGGTCATGTAACCCGGGGATAGCCGAGCGAGAGAAATACAAGGCGAAGTCGTTTTGATCCACTACGACTTTGACGATGTTGCGGTCGTTTATCTGGCTTGTCCGTGTAAGTGGTGTTCGCAAGGAAGACATGCATAAACTGGAATCATGGCTAAATGGTTTCAGGGCAATCTCGATGGTAGATGGGTCGAGAAGAGGCTCGTCGCCTTGCACGTTGATAACGAGGTCGCAAGATAATCCTTCGGCTCCCTCGGCTAACCGTTCCATGCCCTTTCGATGCGACGATTTAGTTAATTGCGCTTTGCCACCAAAGGCTACGACAGCATCCTGAATACGTTTGTCGTCGGTGGCTACGAGAACTGCGGCAGCTCCGGAGGCCGCCGCGGCACGCCGATACACGTGCTCAATCATTGGCCGACCAGAAATTTGAGCCAAAGGTTTACCGGGTAGCCGGCTTGAATCGTAGCGAGCAGGGATAACTATGACGGCAGTGGCGTGAGAGGATACGGTTGTGGTGCCCTGAGGCTCTACAGGGTGCACGGCGAATACTACCATACCCTCCGGGCGACCGTAGGCTTGGCGCTACTTAGAAACGAACGGTCCGAGTATCCGATACCGCTGGTATCTGTCGCAGTTCCTCTAATACTTGGTCTTTTAGTTCCCCCGATTCGTCATTGGACTCGACATTCACGACGCCAACTGCACCAGACGGGCCACGCCCTAGAGCAAAAGTGGCAATGTTGACGTCGTGTTTTCCAAGAACTGTTCCAACCTCACCGATTACACCAGGTTGATCGCTGTTCTTAACAATGATCAGTGTTCCGTGAAGGGGTGATTCGATCGGCACGCCGTCCAATAGCACCAGGCGTGGTTCATTCGGGGCGAAGACCGCGCCTTCCGCCCAACGCTCGCCAGCGTTAGTGTAGAGCTTTACAGAAATTAAACTAGTGAAATCTCTACTTCGAGAGCTCTGAGATTCAACAACTTCCACGCCGCGTTGGTCTGCTATTGATCGTGCATTAACGAGTGTCACTGTTGAGGAGAGAACCTGCTTGAACAACCCTACCAAGACCGCGCCGACTAACATGTCGTGCTTTTTTTCTGACAACTCACCGTAGTACCTGACCCCGACTCCTTCGACTCTGTCGTCTGTGAGTTGGCCGAGCAGGCTTCCCAGTCTTTCCGCTAGCACCATGTAGGGTTGAAGCTGTTTAGATTCCTCCGGTGAAACGGTTGGAAAATTGACTGCATTACGAACCAGGCCTGACTTCAAGAAATCTCGAACACATGTAGCTGTTTCGACGCCAACGAGTTCTTGGGCTTCCTTGGTCGAAGCTGCTATATGCGGGGTGGCGACAACGTTTGGATGGCCGGTAAGTTCTTCGTTGATTGGCGGTTCGACTTGAAATACGTCAAGTGCAGCTCCAGCAACCTGGTTCGAGGTGAGTCCTTCGAGTAGAGCTGTTTCGTCGATGAGGTCGCCACGAGCTGTGTTTACTATTCGCACCCCCGGTTTACATTGTGTCAGCCAGGCACGGTCAATTAGTTGGACTGTAGCCGCGGTCGAAGGAATGTGCAACGTGATGTAATCCGATCGCGTTCTCAGTTCATCTAGTGATAGCAGTTCAACGGCTAGGTCCCCTGCGTGCTGAGTTGAGATAAAAGGATCGTACGCAACAACGGTCATTTCGAAAGCAGCGGCACGTCGAGCAACCTCGCAGCCAATTCGACCGAGACCAAGTATTCCAAGTGTCTTTCCGCGTAGCTCAGCGCCTTGCAAGGATTTCTTTTCCCATAGGCCTCGCTTCATTTGGTTATCAGCTCTTGCGATGTGACGTGAGAGTGCCAGAAGTAGTGCACAGGCGTGTTCGGCAACACTGATGCTATTCGCACCAGGAGCGTTCACGACCAAAATGCCGTTTTCGTCTGCTGCGCTTAAGTCGACATTGTCAACGCCGGTACCTGCGCGCGCGATGATACGCAGTTGCGGGGCCGCTGTCATGAGCTCCTTTGTGACCTTAGTGGCGCTTCTGACTATCAGGCCGTCAGCGTCGGCCATGTCATCAAGTAACTCAGGAAATGGCCTGCCAGCACGTGAATCGACAGTCCATCCTTGTTCTCGAAGGAGGGCTGCAGCAGAGTCAGGTAGAGAATCGGCAATAATGATCTTCATAGCATTAGGTCGTCGGGAATAAACTCTCCGGCTTTGCAAGAGGTGTTCTCATAACAGGTCGTTCGTTAGTGCAGACAGCTCGCAGTGTATGGCGATTGATTAAAGTATAATGTTTCGCCTCTTAAGGCGACGTTGGTTACTTTGGGTTTGGTCGCACCACGATGGTGCAAATCGCTAGAATCGCCCATTTGAGTTGGCTTGAGTTCCCGTGATTAGACATTTTTCCACAAGGTTTTCCACAATTTCTGTTGAGGTTCTTACTTTGCTTCGCGGGGACGTGCCCTAAAAAACTAATTCAGTTAACGAAGGAAGATTCTGGATTCGAGTTCGGCCTAAAAGTTTGTCCAAAGAGAAGTTTAACTGTCTGAGTGTTTAGGTGTGACGTTGTACGTTGGGCCACTAAGGAGTGAGTGAAATATGAATCGAAAAGTATCTGTAATCGGCTCTGGCAACGTAGGAGCGACGGCGGCTCGCGGTATCGCTGACAAGGAGCTGGCTGACGTTGTTATTTTGGACATCTTGGATGGGGTTCCTCAAGGAAAAGCTTTAGACATGCTTGAGGCTTGTCCGGTCGAGGGCTCAGACTCACGGGTGTTGGGAACAAATGACTATGCGGATACGGCAGGCTCAGACATCGTTGTTGTAACGGCTGGCTTGGCACGAAAGCCGGGGATGAGTCGAGATGATCTCCTTCATAAGAATTACGCAATCATCAAGAGTGTCACCGAACAAGTGGTTAAGTATTCGCCAGACTGCATTATCGTCCCTGTAACGAATCCGCTTGATGCGATGTGTCAGGTAGCGTACCGAAGTAGTGGATTTCCTCGTGAACGTGTAATTGGTATGGCTGGGGTTTTAGATTCGGCGCGGATGAGAACGTTCATCGCTCAAGAACTCAACGTATCGGTTGAGAACACCCATGCTTTCGTTCTTGGTGGCCATGGAGACACTATGGTGCCCCTGCCTCGGTATTCGACAGTTGCTGGGATTCCCATTACCGAGCTCATGAGTGCTGAGGTGGTAGAGGCAATTGTGGCTCGCACTGCGGCTGGTGGCGCGGAGATTGTCAAACTGCTTGGCAGTGGTAGTGCTTACTATGCGCCGGGTTCAGCGGTCGTGGAGATGGTGGAGGCAATCCTAAAGGACAAGAAAAAGATTCTTCCGTGCGCAGCGTTTCTACAAGGTGAATATGGAATTTCGAACCTTTTTGTCGGTGTACCGGTGAAATTAGGAGCTGCTGGACTGGAAGAAATTGTTGAAATCACTCTGAGCGCAGAAGAGGATGCTGCGCTGCAGAAGTCAGCAGAGGCGGTTCGCGAACTTGTCCAAATTATTGATGTTTAACTCAATCTACGTAAAGAACTGAAGGAAGCTGTGAAAATTCATGAATACCAAGCGAAGAGGCTGTTTGCCGATTTCGGTGTTCCTGTTCCCAAGGGCGAAGTAGCAAGGACGGGCGCTGAGGCCGGCGTTATCGCCGAACGTCTGGGTGGACGGGTTGTGGTTAAAGCTCAGATCCACGCCGGTGGGAGAGGTAAGGGTGGTGGGATCAAAGTCGTTAATGAGGCGGCTGCTGCTGAGCAGGCAGCGACCGCATTGATTGGGAGTACCCTGGTTACACCACAAACCGGTTCCGAGGGGCGCCGAGTGTCATGTGTCTTAGTAGAGGAACAGCTTGAGATTTCCCGCGAGTTATATCTGAGCTTACTAATCGATCGCGATCGGGCTCTGCCGGTCCTAATGGCGAGTTCCGAAGGCGGTATGGATATCGAGCAGGTTGCAGCCGAAACTCCAGAGCTGATTCTTCGCGAGACGATTGGGGGGTATCGGTTCAAGAACCAAGAGACCCTATTCGGTTTTCAGGCGCGTCGATTGGCCTTTGGGCTCGGCTTAGCGGGGGCTGCTGCTAATGAGGCAGTAACCGTCATGAAAGCCTGTTATCAAATGTTTCGGCAAACAGATGCATCGCTTATTGAGATTAATCCGCTGGTTGTTACGAGCTCGGGACAAGTGCTTGCTCTCGATGCCAAGGTCAGCTTGGATGATAGTGCTCTTTTTAGGCATCCGGAGTTGGTTGGTTACCGAGATTTGGGAGAAGAGGAGGAGTTGGAGATTGAGGCCTCTAAATTCTCCCTGAACTACATTCGCTTGGATGGAAACGTTGGATGTATGGTCAACGGTGCGGGCTTGGCGATGGCCACTATGGACATCATCAAGTTGGCAGGAGGAGAACCGGCGAACTTTCTAGACGTCGGTGGCGGCGCCAATGCCGAACAGATTCGGAATGCCTTTCGTATTCTGATGGCTGATGAAAATGTTAAGGCCGTACTAATTAATATTTTCGGTGGCATTCTGCGGTGTGACGTGTTGGCGGAAGGTGTGATCGCGGCGGTCACGGAACTTGATGTCAGCGTTCCAATTGTCATACGCATGGAAGGAACGAACGTTGATGTCGGGAAGCGCATGTTGCAAGAGAGTGGGTTGAACTTTGCGACGGCAGACACAATGGGTGAAGCCGCGGAGACAGTGGTAAAGCTTGCCAAATCGAATGAGAGTTAGAACGCAGACTTTAAAGGTTAATGGTGTTTGTGACGGACGCTGTGAGCACGGGGGGTTCATGATGGTTGCAAGTATGCGGGGGGCGAGTTGTCAGTATTAATTGATCAAGACACCCGTTTGCTGGTCCAGGGGTTAACCGGTCGAGAGGGTACGTTTCATGCCAAACAGGCGGCTGAGTTTGGAACAACTGTTGTGGGAGGCGTGACTCCTGGAAAAGGAGGCACGACGCACGAGGGGTGGCCAATTTTTAATACGGTGAGGGAAGCGGCGGAAGAAACCGGCGCGAATACCTCTGTAATTTTCGTTCCTCCGGCGGTGGCAGCCGACGCAATTTTGGAGGCGTTCGACGCGTCAATGGCGGTCGTTGTCTGCATTACCGAAGGTATTCCGGTCATCGATATGCTCCCAGTTATGCGAGTCGTGGAAGATGGATTTGTGAATAGTTCCCGTCAGGGGCCCCGGTTGATTGGTCCGAATTGTCCCGGAGTTATTTCGCCGGGTAAGGCAAAGGCTGGAATTATTCCAGGGCATATCTGCAGTCAAGGACGTGTTGGTATTGTGTCAAAAAGTGGGACGTTGACTTACGAAGCGATACATCAGTTGACTTTACTTGGCTTGGGTCAGACGACGTGTATCGGCATCGGTGGCGACCCTATGATTGGAACGAGTTTTGTTGCAGCCCTCGATTTGTTTGAGGCTGACCAAGAGACCGAGGCCGTTGTTCTGATTGGCGAGATTGGTGGAAGTGCGGAAGAGGCTGCTGCGAGACATATTGCTAGTGATGTGTTTTCAAAACCGGTAGTTGGATTTATTGCCGGCCAAACTGCGCCTCCAGGGCGCCGCATGGGACATGCGGGTGCCATAATCTCAGGGGGACAGGGAACAGCAATTGAAAAAATGAAGGCTCTTGAGTTAGCTGGGGTGACAGTCGTGAAGAGTCCGGCGGATATCGGTTCGGCGATTGCTGATAGGCTGAAGAACTAGTGCTGACTGTTTCAACTGACGTGTTACCATCTTTTACTGGGCTTGTGACATTTTGGTGGTCTTGTTTGAGCGAGGACGAAAATGGCTATTTCTGCTTTACCCACTGAGAAATCGTCGGATAAAGGCGAGTCCAAGCGCCTAATTAACGATTTCAGTATCAGAGTGGCAACTGTCAACGGTTCAGGTAGTCAAACAGCGAACCTAGTGCTCCTACGCTCTATCTTCCAGATGGGGGTGCCTGTATCTGGCAAGAATCTATTTCCATCGAACATAGCTGGTCTTCCTACGTGGTTTACTATTCGAGCTAACGCCGATGGCTATATTGCAGCAAAAAAACGAGTTGATTTTCTTGTTGCGATGAACGTCGAAACAGCGCGCGAGGATGTTTTAGCTTTGCAACCGGGCGCCGCGGTTCTTTATGACGAGCCGCTTCAGTTGGACACCTTGCGGAGCGACCTGATCTTCTATCCGGTTCCTTTCGACAAACTTGTGAAAGATATCTGCCGGGATGCGAAGCTTCGGAGACTCGTAAAGAACATGATTTATGACGGAGTGTTAGCGCGTCTCCTCGATATCGATATGTCTGAAATGGAGGCGGCGCTGAATCGACAGCTTGGGCGGAAGCCGAAGGCTGTCGCTCTCAACAAAGGTGCTCTTGACGCGGGGTATCAATACGCTACCGACGAGCTTGAGAAACGCGATCCCCTTATTGTTAAAAGGACCACGACGACGGAGGGCTTGATACTCATTGAAGGCAATGCCGCTGCAGCAATTGGGTCGATGATGGCGGGAGTGACGGTCGTAGCGTGGTATCCGATCACGCCATCGTCATCACTTTGTGAGTCCTTAATCGGTCTCTTAAAGGAACATCGGATTGATCCGGACACGGGAAAGGCTACGTTTGCCGTTGTGCAGGCCGAGGACGAAATTTCGGCGTTGGGGATGACGCTTGGTGCCGGGTGGGCCGGTGCGAGAGCAATGACATCGACATCTGGTCCTGGCGTGTCGCTGATGGGTGAGTTTGCAGGGCTAGGCTATTACGCGGAAGTTCCGGCGGTGATCTTCGACGTACAAAGGGTGGGGCCGTCAACCGGTCTTCCTACGCGAACGGCTCAGGGTGACATTTTAAGTACTGCTTTTCTTTCGCACGGCGATACCCGGCATCTGATGCTTTTTCCCGCTTCGGTGGAAGAATGCTATTCGATGGCTATGGACGCCTTTAATTTGTCTGAACGTTTTCAGACACCTGTGTTTGTAATGAGCGATCTTGATTTGGGTATGAATACTTGGATGTCACGAGAATTCGAATATCCCAATGAGCCGTTAGATCGTGGCAAGGTAATCGATCAAGAGACGCTGGATCGAATTGGAAAATTTGGTCGATATCGAGATGTCGATGGCGACGGGATTCCGTATCGAACAATTCCTGGTGATGATATGCCGGCGTTCTTTACGCGAGGTTCTGGACATAACGAGTGGGCTCAGTACAGCGAGCGCCCAGAGGACTATCAAAAGAACGTGGACCGGCTAGCTCGAAAGTTTGAAACCGCTCGCGACTGGATGCCTGAACCGGTCGTAGAGATAAATCGACGAGCGAATGTCGGAATCATCGCCTTTGGTACTACCCATTGGGCTATCGTGGAGTCCCGAGATCAAATGTTGTCTGAGAACGACTTGCAAACGTCATATTACAGACTCTGTGGGTATCCATTTAGGAGCGCACTTGCGTCGTTTGTGCAAAGGCATGAACGTGTTTACGTGGTTGAGCAGAACCGAGACGCGCAAATGATGACTCTTATCAAGCTTGACCTTCCTACGGAGTTGGGACCGCGACTGTTTAGTGTGTTGCATTATGCAGGAGACCCGATCGACGCTCGTTCGGTTACGGATGAAATTTTGCTTCAAGAGGGTTATCGGGTTAAGAAAGCCGGAGTTGGAAATACTCCAGGTCCTCGGCAGTCTGGAGTTGGCAGCGAATAGTGCCTGTGTTTTGGCACATTAAGTTGAGGCGACAAGCAAATGAGTCTGAATACCGGTAAGGCATCCCCCACTAAGGCGCCAGTCAATCGCATCGGTCTTGCGTCGAAGGAGTATAGAGGCACCAAGACAACGCTCTGCGCAGGGTGTGGGCATAATGCGATTTCGGAAAGAATTATTGGCGCCTGCTATGAAATGGGGGTCAATCCTGAGCGGGTTATAAAACTTTCCGGAATTGGGTGCTCAAGCAAGAGTCCTGCATATTTTCTTGGGTCCTCTCACGGATTTAATGCGGTGCATGGACGTATGCCGTCGGTGGGCACAGGTGCCATGCTTGCAAACAGGGAACTAATCGCAATAGGCGTGAGCGGTGACGGAGACACCGGTGCAATTGGAATTGGTCAGTTCGTGCACCTGATGCGACGGAATCTTCCAATTATCTACATTATCGAAGACAACGGGTGTTACGGTCTCACCAAGGGACAGTTTTCGCCTACAGCTGATCAAGGCTCCGCACTTAAGACAGGTGTAATTAACGACCTTCCGCCTATAGACACTTGCGCATTGGCCATTGAACTCGGAGCGACATTTGTTGCGCGGTCGTTCTCCGGTGACAAGAAACAGCTGTCCGCGATTCTCAAAGCTGCTCTCAGTCATCATGGAACAGTGATGTTAGATGTGCTTTCGCCATGTGTGACATTTAACGATCACGAAGGTTCGACCAAGAGCTACGCGTATGCAAAGGACCATGACGATCCACTTGAAGAGATCAGTTTTGTTCCTTTCTTTGACGATATCGAAGTTGAGTACGAACCAGGCACAACCCGAGAGGTTGAGATGCATGACGGTTCGAAGTTGTTTCTGAAGAAGTTGGAGGAAGACTATAACCCCTTGGATAAGCTGCAGGCGATGCGGGTTCTTAGTGAAACACGTCTGCGTGGCGAATACGCAACAGGACTTATTTATCTGGAGCCGGACCGAGATGATTTTTTGACTCAGTTAAATTTGATAGACGAGCCTCTTGCCAAGCTTGGGCCGGATACAGTCCGTCCGCCAAAGGCAGTGCTGGATAAGATCATGGCCGCGCTCAAGTAACTAGTTGTCAAAGTTGAAGCCTTACATCTATGGAAGCAGAATTACCAGCGGATCAACTGGAGTGTACGTTAGCGATTATAAAACCTGACGCGGTTGAGCGTGGTCTAATCGGCGTGATCGTTAAGCGCATTGAGGACGAACGATTCACGATTGCTGGAATGCGCTTGGTTCGCTTGACGAAACGTGAAGCGGAGGGTTTTTACGCAGTGCATCGGGCGCGTCCATTTTTCTCCGCCTTAACGGATTTTATGTCGTCCGGGCCTGCCGTCGTTCTTGCCCTGCAGGGTGAGGCTGCCATTTCTCGTTGGCGGTTGTTGATGGGGGCAACGAACCCTAGTGAAGCAGAACCTGAGACGTTACGTCGACTTTATGGTTCATCGATAGACCGGAACGCGACGCATGGATCAGATGCGCCGGAAACTGCGGCTTTTGAGATCGGCTATTTTTTTGCCGGTTCTGACTTTATTTAGATTGGAACGGTAGGCCAACCGGGAGTGCTGAAAACATGGTTGGAAGAGCCCTGGTGGTGATTGGGTTACTAATTTCCGGAGTTGGCGCACTGGTCTGGCTAGGAGTTCCTCTCGGTAGGCTGCCGGGAGACCTTGTGTATCGTCGCGGGGGTGTGACGGTTTATGTTCCAATAGTAACCTCCATCATCTTGAGTGTGATGCTGACGGTGGTGGTCAGTTTGATGCGCCGCTAAGAGAGTTAGTTCAGTCAACTTAACCTAGGGTCTCGAGATTAAATGAGCATTAAATCTGACGCATGGATCAAAAGAATGGCGTCCGAGCACGGAATGATAGAGCCGTTTGTTGAGGGACAGGTACGCGAGGGAGTGGTGTCATACGGAGTGTCGTCTTATGGGTATGACATCCGTGTGGCTGATGAATTCAAGGTGTTTACAAATATTAACACCACGTTGATCGACCCAAAATCTTTTGATCCTCGCTCGTTCGTGGATTTAAAAGCCCCTGTCTGTATCGTGCCGCCCAATTCCTTTGCGTTAGCGAGGACGGTTGAGTATTTCCGCATTCCTCGTGATGTGCTGACCGTTTGTTTGGGTAAGTCGACCTACGCACGATGTGGAATAATTGTTAACGTGACGCCGTTCGAGCCAGAGTGGGAAGGTACCGCTACGTTGGAGATTTCGAATACTACTCCGCTCCCGGCGAAAATCTACGCGAACGAGGGAATAGCCCAGGTTCTTTTCTTTCAGAGCGACGAACCGTGCTTGACATCGTACGCCGATAAGAAGGGCAAGTACCAAGCGCAGAAGCTGGTAACGTTACCAAAGATATAATTATGAGGTGACGAAGGCCAATCAGTAGATGATCGCAAGCTGTGGTTTCTTGACCGAGATCGACTGATCGTAGTAGTCTTCGTCGGTTTTGCCGTCGTGCAATTCACCGCTTGTTTTGATGTTAGACGATTTAACTTACCGCTTCTTTAAATAGACGGTAGAACGCTAGGTTTAATACGTAACCATGTCAAAGCTCGTCGAGCGCGAACCCGCGCCCGGTGCCACATCGCTTTCGGCCACCCCGGCTTTAGCTGTCCAATTTTTTTTAATTCCTCTTGCGGTGGTAGGAATGGTCGTCTTGGTGTACGGCGGTTTCCGGATGTTGTTGACCAATGAGCGGACGCCGGAAGAGTTTCTTAGCGACGTTCAGACTGGAGGACGGGAACGGCGTTGGCCGGCGGCCTATGAGTTGTCCAGGCTGATGTCGGACCCGGATGTTGAATCGCAATATCCGAATCTTGGATCGGCAATCGTGCGGGCTTTTGAAAACTCAGAGGGCGATGATCCTCGGGTGCGAAGGTACCTTGCACTTGCAGTCGGTCGGCTCTCAAATCCACCAGCGGACGCGACTCACGTTCTTGTTGAAGGACTAGATGATCCAGATACGGATACCAAGATTAGTGTGATTTGGGCACTTGCATCGCTGGGTGATCCGTCTGTGACGGATGTGATCGCAGGCATGTATGACTCGGAAGATCCCGGTGTGCGAAAGATGGCGGTGTATGCTCTTGGTGGACTCAGGACGGAGGACCTATCCGTTCTTCGTGGTGCCTTGGACGACCCGATTCCTGATGTGCAATGGAACGCAGCCGTTGCGCTGGCGCGCCAGGGCGGGAGTGATGGGATAACAGTGCTGCGGCGAATGCTTGATCGTGATTATGTGGAGCGGACGGTGACTAGGGTGGCCCGAGTCGACGCGACACTGGATCCTGTATCGGAAGTTATGATTAGTGGTCTTCAGGCGGTTGCAGCGTTGCGATCGACCGAAATGCGAGACACGGTGACTTCATTGATAGAGAATGATGTGAGTCTCAATGTGCGTGAGGTGGCGATGCGGACTCTTGAGCTGCTTGACTCTGACGTGACGGAGACGAGCGACGTCGTAAGATACGAGAGGTAGGAGTTAGAACGAGCGAGATGGCTGAAGATCAGAAACCCCCATCAGATTCCGCAAGCGGGCCGGCTAAGGCAGAAACGCCTCCGGTGAAACCGAAACCGAAGCCAGCGCCTCCTCCGCCGATGAACCCGGCGTTGGCCGGAAAGACAACGAGCGCGGCGGCCGTAAAGAAGCCGGTCGCTCGAAAGACCGCGAAGGTGCCGGACGATACATCTCCACTGATGGGGCGGCGGGGCTGGTTGGGTTTGGCATGGGGTTCGTTTACTGCGGCTACCGCTGGGTGTCTGGCGGCGACTGGACGCTATATGTTTCCCAACGTGCTCAACGAGCCGCCTCAGCAATTCACGATTGGGTTTCCCGCTGATTACGGAGAAGGTGTCGACGAGCGATGGAAAGATCGATTCGGTGTTTGGATTGTTCGGACCCCGTTTGATGTAGCCCACGAGGCTCCTGGCTTTTACGCACTGCTCGTGACGTGCACGCATCTGGGCTGCACACCGAATTATCTGTCAGCTGAAGCCAAATTTAAATGTCCTTGCCACGGGAGTGGTTTTCGAGAAACCGGTGTTAACTTTGAAGGGCCAGCACCGCGTCCGTTGGAACGGGCGCGTATTGTGTTGGCGGAAGATGGTCAGATCCTGGTCGACAAAAGTCGAAAGTTTCAACAGGAACTCGGCCAATGGATTGACGCTGAAGCATTTCTGAGTGTGTGAGTAAGAATAATGGCCGATTCTAAGACCATCCAACCTGAAGAAGGCGTGCTAGTACGCGCGTGGACCTGGCTGACCGAAACACAAGTGTGGACGTCAATCTTTCGACACAATGCTCCGATTAATGATCGGAATCGTGTCTTAGTAATGCTGTCGAATGTCTTTCTGCATCTTCACCCAGTCAGACTTAAGAAGCATGGTGTGAGACTTCGGTACACCTGGTGTATGGGCGGACTAAGTTTCTTCTTGTTTCTGAACCTGACCTTTACGGGTTTGCTCTTGATGTTTTATTACCGTCCGACTTTGGAATATGCCTATTCGGACATTGTGGGTCTTCGAGAGCACGTACCACTGGGTATTATGCGAGAGATGCACCGATGGGGTGCCCACGCAATGGTCATCACGGTTTGGTTGCAT
>CAZUZW010000005.1:0-1974 GCA_964624855.1 uncultured Vicinamibacteraceae bacterium | reverse complement strand
ATGTTCCGCGTGTTCATGACGGGATCCTATAAACCCCCTCGCGAATTCAACTGGAATGTTGGCGTCATCATGCTCGTGTTGACATTGTTGTTGTCATTTACGGGCTATCTGTTGCCGTGGGATCAATTGGCCATTTGGGCGATTACGGTTGGTGCGAATATGGCCCGCGCGACGCCGTTTCTCGGGTATGAGGGACCAGGGGCTCAATTTATGGCCATAGGCGACGTCCAGCTCGTCCACGCTGCGGACGACGCACGATTTGCGCTGCTGGGCGGTACGTTTGTCGGGGAAGGTGCCTTGCTGCGATTCTACGTGCTTCATTGCGTGGCGTTACCTCTTGTAATCGGGTTTTTGATGGCGATTCACTTCTGGCGAGTTCGGAAGGACGGCGGCATCTCAGGACCTTTGTAGGGTTCAGTTGTTTGTGGTGGATGCAATGACGGATTGGCGCTGTAATGACTAGAAGAATAGTGAACTGAACTTATGGACGCGATTAAGGGATTCATTAATCTGTTCGCTGACCCCCGACTGTTCTTCGTGCTGTCGGTGGTTGCGCTTGTGTTTATTGTTTGGAAGCGAGAAATTTTTGCTAAGAATGCCGTTGGGTATGGTCTCATGGCCTTCCTAACGGTATTTTTCGCTTTCGGCCTGTTCGACGAGAACTTCGTCCTCATCATAGCCAAGCCGGACAATGTGCCAATTGTCGGATTGGTCTTTTTGGTTGTGTTCTTTACTTGGTACTCCATGCGAGAGGCCGTGCTAAATGACCGTCGCATAGATGCTGGGGATGACCCGATCGAGAAGGAGGAGTCGGATCGAGTTTGGGTTTGGCCCGACTTGGTCTATAGCGAATTGATTTCGTTGATTCTGTGCACGGCGGTTATCGTCGTTTGGTCGATTCTTTTGGAAGCCCCGATCGAACAGCCCGCAAACCCTGCGAACACACCGAATCCTTCGAAGGCGCCGTGGTACTTCCTTGGCTTGCAGGAAATGCTGGTTTATTTTGATCCGTGGCTTGCGGGTGTTGTCTTGCCAACCTTCATTATTATTGGCTTAATGGCTATTCCGTATGTTGATACGAACCCGCTAGGAAATGGCTACTACACCTTTAAGGAACGGAAGGCTGAAATAACCATATTTCTGTTTGGATTTGTGATCCTTTGGAGCTCACTGATCGTTCTCGGGACATTTTTACGAGGGCCAAATTGGAATTTCTTCGGGCCGTTTGAGTACTGGGATATTCACAAGCTTGAGGCTTTGACCAACGTTAATTTGTCTGAATTTATCTGGGTTCGTGGGCTAGGTCGGGCTTTGCCAGACTTTTGGCTTGTCCGAGAATTTTTTGGGATTGGATTGACGCTATTTTATGTGGGCGTTCTGCCGGTGATTCTCGCGAAAACTGTGTTTAAAAGGTACTTCGATAAATTGGGGTCAACGAGGTTTTACGTGACCGTCTTTTTGTTGCTCATGATGTTGTCGTTGCCGGTCAAGATGTTGACTCGGTGGCTGTTTAACTTGAAGTACGTTGTTGCGATACCGGAGTTTTTCTTTAATATTTAGAAGAAGTTTGCAATTTGAGTAAGAAGAAATCCTTGATGGTAATAAGCAGTGCGACTCGCAAGGGTGCGTTACTTTTGACAGTGAAGACTGGCTTTTTAGTGGAGACGAACTAATTACCGATGGCTGACAAGAAGTCTGTTGGGCACGCCTATAACATCGATTTTTTGAACGTGGTTTTTGCTGCGTCCGGCCTGTTTCTGTTCTTTAGCAGCATATGGATGGTGTGGGACGACTACGACCGAGAATGGAAGGGCTATCAGCGGCAATTCGTTCTACTTGAAACAGAGGTGACGCAAGCTGGTCTGACGTCCGCCCAGGGGGAGCTTGATCAGGCTCGGATAGCTGAACTCGAAGCGGAACGAGTGACAGCTGAACAGGAGTTGGCGTCGAACCAAACACAGATCGACGCATTAC
>CAZUZW010000004.1:0-83070 GCA_964624855.1 uncultured Vicinamibacteraceae bacterium | reverse complement strand
TGTCGTGCCGCGATCAGGGGGCCGTGAATTTCCTCGGGAGGTTCGCTTCTCCAAACATGATGAAAACCACGTGCGAGCATTGACAGTAATAGTGCCATTACAGAATGCCCAACCTACCACTGCTTTCAAATGCTGCGGAGCGACAAAGCACAGTGACTGCCTAGCCTGCTACCGGGCGGGAGATCATCCTTTTCTGAATACCAAGATTGGTTCAGCGTAAGTACCAAGAATTACAAAACGTGCTTCGTGGGGCCCGTCTTGACGAACACACTTCGTAAGACACTGAGCGTTTTGTAGCGCTCGCCTTCAAGAACGTTACATACGGAGAACTGTTTATCGCATGTAAGCGCACAGCTCACCTAACATTTGGTCTAGGATAAATATCGTCGGGAGTCCGTCTTGGGCGAGGGCAGTTCACAAGGTAGTCGCCACAAAATTGAAGATGTTAGTGCCTTCGATAACCCTGTCAGAATACTTGATAAACGGTTCACAGTTAGTGTTGAGAAGGGGATGCTATGACAATTTGTTCCAGTAAATCTTTTGTTCTGGTCGCAACTGTATCGTTGTTAATACAAGGGGCGGCCAGCCTTTCTTTGGCACAGGTCACTGACACGAACGACTACCTACTTTTGGCGACCAATAGAACATCTACTATGCAGAATGAAATGCAGGAAGCCGCCGCCCAAGGTTACGTCTTTATTGGATTGATGGGAGGGGAAACGTCTTTTGGTGGTAGTGAAGTTGTGGTTGTAATGAACCGATTGTATACCGAGGAGACCGCGCGTTACGACTACCGTCTTATGGCAACAACAAAGACATCTACTATGCAAAACGAACTTCAAGAAGCTGGCAATTCCGGCTATGTCTACAAAGGCCAGACCGTTTTTGAGACTACTTTTGGAGGCGACGAAGCCGTGGTAATCCTTGAGCGAGACAAAGATCAAGTTGCTCTGCCTCGGTATGAGTATCGTCTACTGGCAACCAAACGTACTGCGACGATGCAAAAGGAACTACGTGAAGCAGGTGCCGCAGGGTTTGAATTTGTCGGTGTAACTGTCTCTTCGACAACATTTGGTGGTGATGAGATCGTTGCAATCATGAAACGCCAAGTCACTTCGAACTAGTTGTCTTTCAGATCAGGTCTAGGGCAAGGCAAAAACCCACACTACACCAGTCCCCTGTGAAATAGCCGTGTCTGTAAATCCGCCAAACGAGGTTGTCTGAGCAATTCTTCCGCCTGCTCCAACAGCTAGGTATTGTCGTCCGTCAACTTCGAAAGTCACCGGTGCACCAGAGATATCTCCATTGAGCCGTGTCCGCCACAGAGTTTCACCGGTATCGGTGTCAAGTGCGAAAAGGTATCGGTCCGCAGTACCGCCAAACACGATTCCCCCACCAGTGGCTAACGCCGACGCCGTCATGGCTACCCCACCCGGGAATCGAGTTTGCCACGCCCTAGTTCCGGTTACAGGATCGAACGCGACAAACTCGCCGACATAATCGAAGTCAGGGACCCGCTTTGCCCGAGTTCCCACGCCAGAATATCGTGCACCTGGTTCGTATTCTTCTGACACAAAAATTACGTCCATACAGCTGTTGTTGATACCAAGATAGTAAAGACCAGTAATCGGACTATAGCTCGGGGCATTCAGATTACGGGTGCCATGCAAATGGGGGCAGACCTCGAAGACTCGACCCGAATCGACATCTTCGCGGGTAGGTATAAGGTCGGGGTTAAAGGCCGGGCGTCCCTGGTCAGACCATCCGGTAATTAGATTGTCATAGCCGGTACGAAATGCGTGAAGAAACTCTCCCGTCGTACGATCGAGAACAAGTCCCCAGCCGATTTTGCTCGTTTCAATAAGTACTTTACGCGGTTGTCCATCAAGCACCATGTCAACCAACATGCTTTCATGAGGACTATCTAGGTCCCAGTTGTCTGCCGGAACAACCTGAAAATGCCACAACAATTCACCAGTGTCGATGTCGAGTGACAGAATAGAGTTGGTGTACAGGGCATCGCCTGGTCCACGTAACGTCGTTGCCCACGGCTTCGGCTGTCCTGTTCCGAGAAAAATCCGACCTAGTTCAGGATCGTAACTAATGGTGCCCCATGTATTTCCACCCAACGGGGGAAGAGCACTCTCAGCCCAACTTTCTGAACCTGGCTCCCCTGGAGCCGGCACCGTGAAGGTCTTCCATAACGCCTCACCTGTTTCAGCATCGAACGCAGCCACTGAACCACGTCCGGTACGATCACCCCCAGTAAATCCTAGAACCACCTTTCCGTCAGCAACTAACGCTGGGTGACTATGCCCCTCGCCGGTCGTGTAATCCCCTGTGTTTACTTCCCAGATCTGATCTCCAGTTGTTGCCTCCAATGCAACTAAGTAAGAGTCGGCTGTGCCCCAATAAATGCGATCGCCATACACCGAGACCCCTCGGTGCCGCGGATAGGCCTGAGAGAGTTCGATGTCTTCGGGATAGCTTCGTTGATGAATCCACGCGACGTCCCCGCTAACGACATCAAAGGCCACCACTCGACCACTGCCTTCGGCGACATACATTAGACCGTTCGCAATTATTGGTGTCGGTACCCAGCGACTGTTGTCCCGCATCGAATACGCCCAGACAAGTCGCAGTTCGTCAACATTCGAACGATTAATCTGGTCGAGCGGGCTAAATCCGGTGACATCATAGGTTCTGCGATAACTCATCCAATCCCCATCTTCAGGATTTAAAAGCCGCTCCTCAGTAATCGATTCCCATTCGTGACCAGACGGTTCTGTTTGTCCAAACACCACAGAAACGCTCATCAGACAAAGCAGAGCTGCCCTGGAAATACAAAGAGTACCGCGCGTATATCTCGTCAATGTCATCGCTACGTTCTCCTGTCGATTTCGCTATCTAGTGCGACCACAGCATGTGTCCAACCATTGAAACATTCGGTTGCCACCACCGGCCTACGGTGCTGGTGCTACTTCAATCCGTACCCTCCGTAACGCTGTAAGATCAGCCGGCAAAGGAGTCGTTCCCGAAGGATAGCCATTGAGATTCAGCATGTATGCCACAACCGAGGCATATTCGTCTGGTCGTAAACTACCAGGATCGTCCTCAGGCATCAGAGTCGACACAACTTCAAACACATCGCCAGCCGTCAGACCGCTCCACCGAAAACTGAATCTCACACCGGTAAACTCGTCTGTCGCATGGCAGACCATACACGCCTGTCGGAAGGTCTCTTCGCCGTCGGATGCCTGAGCAACTGTAAACACTCCGTCCAGTACCGACTGGGCCGAAAAAGGTGTCGTATTTAATGATGCACGTGCTAGAGACACCCCAAAAGATGTCGCCTGAGCGTTCGACAAAAACACTGTCACCATCGCAATGGCCACAGGAAACACACACCATATCGGAGCTCCAAACAACCACCGACCACGTCCTCGCCCGCTACAAATTCCAAACATATCAGACCTCTGAACTCGCCTTATCACCTGCACATGACTGAGTACAGAGCACTTGGTTAAAAGCATTAAAACTTATTATTGCACCAGTTAGTCAGCTATTAAACCACAATATTGGCGTTCTATTCTCTGCAACCGCTTCCATCAGGACTACGCGTCAGTTCACGGCAAGGGCAGAGCGGGACTAACTTCAGCGGGAAGTTGTTGATCGAACGCGGTCAGCATAGCAATTTGTCCAACCCGTTCCCCCATCACGATTACCAGGTCGACCAAGTCTTGTTCTCCAAAGAGATTCACGGCCCTCTGATACGTCTCTGGGCTAACGTTGCGATCGTCAAACAGTTCGCGTGCGAATTCAATCAAAACTGCAAATTGTTCCTCAAGTCCCGTCGTCACTCCCTCGTTCCGAACAACGTCGATTACTTCTTCGGAAAGTCCGTCTTGACGAGCGATGACCTCACCAAGGGTCCACGCATACTGCGAATCAAGTGCTCGGGCCGTTAAGAGTAACGACAACTCAACGAGTGGTTTACCGACACTATCAATCAGCGAGTCAAATCCTGCTCCGTGGCGTGCAATGTGTCCTGGGCCTGTTCCTTCTGGAGAGAGCGTCCGGCCATAGAGATCACGGTCACCCTGCAGTTGCGACGGTGTGTTTCTTCTTAAAGAGAGACGACTTCTGGACGCCGGATCAATATCGTCCGACTGTTCGAACGGCAGTGGTAAGAGTTGGACCCAATCGGGAGGCATCTGCTGATTGAACGCCGTTAAGCGAACGGCAATTCCAGCATATCTAGCCATCAAACCAACAAGGTCAATAAGATTTGTTTCGCCAAGTAACATGACCGCCCGCGCATAAGTTTCCGCCTTCACATGATGATCGCCATAAAGTTCGCGACCGAACTGGATGATGATCTCCTCCCGGGCATCGAGTTCCGTGAGCGTTCGCCGCTCACGAACAACGTCGATCACAGCCGGATCCAACCCAACAGCAACAGCCTCTAATTCATGAAGTGTCCACTCATACGGTTGGTCATGCTCCCGCCCCGTCACCAGAATCGCCAATTCCGTTAATCCTCGTCCTAACGGCGATGCCCACCGTGCATGTCCCATCCCGCGCTGCTGCATGGTGGCCACGACATCTTCAACACCAGAGGCACTAACAACTCCACCAGAGAGACGGCTTCTGGACTCCGGATGGACATCAGTCGGAAGCGTCGGTGCGCGCGCCGCCATATCTCTTTGTTCTGCGAGAACTGACACCGAGGCCCCGACAGTTACGATACCGAGCCAGATCACCACAACTACGGTCCAAACCTTCACATACCTCGGCAACATCTACCCCTCCCTCGCCAAGAACCGATTACCGCCCTATGTAAGTCGTTTTCAGAACCACGTGATGTGTATGATGCAAATCATCGCGGACAGCCTCCAACATAATTACGGTATGCACCGCGCCGCCTTGTTTGACGGATCCTCGACGGTGCCTCCAGGCTTATCGCGATAGGCTTCATGGCAGTTATAACAGGCGTCTGCAATCACATTGGTAACCTCGCTGACCGTCGCTTGGTCTCTGGTCTGCGCCGCACGGTAGGCAGCCTTTCCCGCCTCAATCATGTCTGCGGTGTACTGAATCCAGTCTTCTTCCTCGACCGGAACCGGCTGGCCGTTTTCGCACAAACGCCCAGGCGTCAAGAACAGCGGGGACGCCTCGGCAAGCGCGATTGCTGCATAATCCACAATTTGCCAACCGGAATAAATCCCTGCGCCCCATTCGACCCACGAGAAATTATTCGTCGCGTCGAACGTCTCGTGAGGAAGGCCCGGATCCTGGATCTGGGCATTAAATAGTAAGTTCGAACTAGGAAACAGGATGCCACGCATGACCTCAGCCAAGTTTCCAACTGGGGGAGCTGATGATGCCGTCAATAAACCTGACGGCTCAGGTCCACTAAGTCCAGCCGGCCAGTTGATCTGACTCAAGATCGTAAGGTCCTCGCTGAGCTCAGCTGGTCCTTCAGGAAAACCATTCGTTTGAAGCACGTACGATACAAGACGTGCCGTCTCCGTAGTTGTCAATTCTCCAGGCGCATCTTCAGGCATGGTGTTACGAATCTTGCCCGCCAAGTCAGACAACGGCACACTGCTCCATCTGTTGACAAACGTCTCGCCTGACAACGGCGGTCCCAACCCACCCGTTAATGACCGGCCATGACAAACCGCACATTGAGCCGTGTACAACGCCTGACCTTGCTGGGCTTGTTCATTTGTATACACCCCATCTGACAGCACTCCTTGCGCCTCAGCAACCACCGACAAAGTAGAGAATACGGTGCAAGCAAGCAGCACGACTGCTGCCAAGTTTAAACAGAAATCTCTTCTACATGACCCTGACGGCCAGCCAGGATTAATGCATCGCGTCAGATTCGACAACATCAGTGTTCTCCTCATGATTCAAGCGTGCGGCATGCAACGCCCAGGGAACGCCTCACCATACCCTCAAAACTTCCCGAGTGGGAAACAAAACTGTAGAGACTACCGTGACCTCTTTAAACTTTTGACTACTGCATGCACTCAGGTCGGAAAAACAGCCAATCCATACCTGCTTACCCAATAGAAATACCGTCAAAAATAGCACTGGCAGCTGTAATTCAAATAGACAGAATCGGACTAAAACGGTCCTACCATATTGGCTTTGTAGAACTCTGCCAGACAACGTAAGAACTGTCTTGCTCTGGACCACTAATTAGGAAACACTACTCAAGCGTCGTTCACGGCTCAGACGTCGACACCACACTGGGGAGTGGAAAATGCCAACAACCATAGCCACAGTCGCCGGACGGATGACATTGCTGATCTTTGCCTTCTTGATCCTGACTGAACCACCACTAAAGGCTCAGTCATACCCCTCAGCCGGCCACGGTGGGAATTACATGTTCAACTTCTATTTCCCCCCAGCGCCGAGCTCGACGCCATGGGCGCCAGACTGGTCCCCGGATGGGTCGTTAATCGCAGTTGGCATGAACGGATCAATCTGGACAATTGACCCACAGACCGGACGTGCCGAAGAAGTGACCTACTCTCCCAAATACCATTCTTCGCCAGATTGGTCTCCTGACGGCCAGTGGATTATCTACACGGCCGACGATGGCGGTCAGACCATTCAACTCGAAATTGTAAATATTGAATCAGGTGAGAGTCGCCCGCTGACCAACGACACCCTCATCTACACCGACCCGGTGTTCTCGCCGGACGGGACTCGTGTCGCCTACGTGGCAACAAAACCGAATGGCTATTTCAATATCTACATTCGTGCGATCGAGGATGGGCACTGGACGGGAGATGAGATTGCGGTCACCCAGAATCACGAGTATCGATCCTGTATCGACTGTCCGCCAAGTAATCGCCTCTACTTTGGACCCTGGGACATGCACATCACCCCAGCGTGGTTTCCGAACGGCAACGAACTCCTAATCGTGTCGAATCGCGATGTGCCTCTAGGTTCAGGGAATGTATTGCGGGTTCCCGCGGAAGAAAATGGCATCACCCAAGCGCGCACGGCCTTGGCCGAACAAACATTGTACCGAGCACGCCCCGATGTCTCGATCGACGGCCAGCGATTTGTGTACTCATCAACCCGGGGGGCTGCCGACCAGTTCAACAACCTCTATGTGCAACCGACGGTTGGTGGCGAACCGTATAAGCTCACTTTTTTTCAACATGACGCATTCCATCCGCGGTGGTCCCCAGATGGTGAATGGATTGCCTACATCACGAACAAGGACGGCCTACCGCAACTGGCACTCCTCGAAACCTATGGCGGGGAACAACGGACAATTCATGTTACCGACCGCCGATGGAGTCGACCAATGGGCGTCCTTTCCGTACACACTAGAAACAAGCAGTCAGGATCAACGACTGGCACACGAATTCACCTGACAGCTGCCGACGGAAAGATGTATGCCCCAGGAAATGCCTATGCGCGCGTTAGTGCCGCTGGGGATCGAATCTTTCACACAGCAGGTAACTTTACTGTCGAAGTACCCGTCGGCCGCGTGGACCTAACGGTCGTGAAGGGGTTCGAGTTTATGTTCCAGCACCTCGAGGCCGAAATCGCCCCGAATGAGGTCACAACGGTCACGGTGGACCTTGAACCAATCACTGACATGGCGGCGAAGGGCTGGTACGACGGATCGACGCACGTCCATATGAACTACGCTGGCAACTTGCACAACACTCTCCAGAACCTGATGATGATGTCAGCGGCTGAGGACCAAGACCTAGTCCTTGAGCAAGTAGCTAACAAAGACAACAGAATTCTCGATTATCAGTTCTTTGTTCCCGGCGGTGGAACCCACCCTCTGTCGACGTCAGAACGGCTGCTCGTGGTGGGCCAGGAATACCGCCCTCCGTTCTATGGACACGTCTTTATGTACGGCATGAAAGATCACCTAATCTCACCGTTCACGACTGGCTATGAAGGCACAGCCATCGAGAGTTTGTATCCCAGTAATACCGACATGTTCCGCAAAGCACGGAAACAGGGCGCCTGGGTCGGCTACGTTCACGCTTACGGTGGCGAGCAAGACCCTCTCGAAGGCAACCTCGGCGGCGCAAAGGGAGCTATGGTCGATGCGGCTCTCGACACGACCGATGCAATCGAATGGGCGGCGGCCGGGCGCGCCGGATTTTTTCCGATGTATGCCATGTGGAATAACGGCTTGAAGGTTACCGCGGTGGGGGGAGAGGATTCCATCAGTAGCCTTCACGAGAGCAAGTTGGTTGCCTCGGTTCGTACCTACGTTTACACTGGTGCCCGCGGCCTTGACATGACCGCTTGGTTCAATGGGATGCGCGACGGTCACGCCTTTGTTTCAACGGGCCCGCTTGTTGAACTCACTGTTAACGACAGACTTCCCGGAGAGACGGTCGAGCTCCCGGCTGGTGGGGGCACCGTTGACATCACCGCGCGCATGCGATCAATCGTTCCAGTGGAGACAGCACTACTAGTGCACAACGGCGAAGTGATTGACGAAGTTAGACTCGATGGAAACCGGACGAGCCTCGACTACACCACATCGGTTCAGGTGACTGAGAGTGGCTGGTATCACCTACGGGTTGAAGGCACGCCTGAGGACCGGTTCCCGCTCGACGCACGTTACCCTCAAGCGTTTACGAACCCGGTTTGGGTGACGGTTGGAGACCAGCCGGTACGAAGCCGTGAAGCGGCTGAATACTCAATTCGCTGGATCGACAAACTACGCCAAATGGCGGAAGACTGGCCAGGCTGGCGCTCGCAAAAAGAGCGAGATCATGTCTTTGGTCAATTTGACGAAGCAAGACAAATTTACCAGACATTTGCTGAAGAAACTCGGTGATGATGACTGTAGATGAGAAGACGGCGAGTTGTATCAGCGCCTAACTCTTGAGCCTTGTTCTCAATTCGTCAATCTCCGCCTGGAGTCGTGCAACTTCATCTGCCAGTTTTGGTAATCGACTGATATACACCTGCTGCTGCTTAATCTTGCGGAGCGGTCGTGCAGGAGTACCCCAGTAAACCTCTCCAGCAGGCACCCTTTTATGACTCGGCACACCACATTGTGCACCCACTATCGCATGATCATCAATGCGGCAATAATCAGCAATGCCAACCTGTCCTCCAATCGTTGCTTGGTCGCCGATTCGAGAACTTCCGGCAACGCCGGTTTGGGAAGACATAATAGCTCTATTTCCAATCTGGACATTGTGACCAATTTGACACAAGTTATCTATCTTGGCCCCCTCACCAATTAGCGTTTCATCTAAAGCGCCACGGTCGACACACGTATTGGCCCCGATTTCAACATCAGAACCAATCGACACGCGACCGACCTGCGGAACTTTGACATGTCTCTCACCATCAAACGCAAATCCAAAACCGTCGGCTCCGAGAACCACACCAGCATGCAAAACAGTCCGGTCACCGAGTTGTACGCATGGGTACACAACCACTCTCGGATACACCACGCAATCCGTACCAATCTGACAATCCCTACCAATATAGCAACCGGGGTAGATCAATGTTCTGTCGCCAATCTCAGCACCATCCTCGACGATTGTCCACGCGCCGATTCCCACTTCTGATCCCAAAGAAACATTTTCCCCCACGAGGGCCGTCGGATGAATACCATCAAAGGGTCGTGGTTGAGGTAACAACCATTGGACAACGTTCGCAAAAGAGACACGTGGTTGATCAACAACGATGACAGTTCGATCAGGAAAATCGTCAGCCGGCACAAGTACGCATGACGCGGAACTAGAGAGTACCTTCTCTAAATGTTTACCCTCGGCATAAGCTAAGTCGCCAACCTGAGCACGTTCCAAGCTTCCTACTGATTGAATCTCAATCTCCGCTTCACCATAAACGGTGCCGCCAACAAAGTCAGCAATCTGCTGCACTGTCTTCATAGATGTCTCCTGAGTTTGCAAGATCATACCTCTCGATCCGCCTGATCTTGAAGGTTTCCCAAGCAAATCCTAGTAAAGGTGAATTCTGCAAAACTTCTATCCAATCTTTTTGGAAAATGTGTGAGATAACAACAATTAACTTGTTGCGATACCGAACGCTATGGCGACAAGGGACAGTGTGAACAATCTCTAGACCTATGATTGTAAAACTCGATCTACTGCAACAGCCACCTGATCCACACTAACTTCATTTAAGCACGGAGGCCGGCTATCTGAACTGGGCGAAGAGGGACACTCTTTGAAAAATTGTTCACGACACGGAGAACACGAAAACCCAGCCGAAACAGCAATATGAGTTATTCCGTCAGCGCCACGTGGTGCGGTTCGATTGGGATTCGACGGCCCATATATACCTACGGTTGGTACACCTAGCGCTGCCGCAATATGCATCGGACCACTATCGTTCCCAACATACAGTGAACAGCGTTCTATTACAGCGGCCAATTCAACCAAACTGGCATCAGCCAGTGTATGGACCGATCGGGAAGGGAGCCATCCAGGTGGACCTTCGAACGGATATCGATCGTGAACGAGTACCGGTAAATCTTCGTGTCGTCGTCCTATCTCCCGGACCAGTCGCAAAAATCGATCCGCTGACCACGCCCGAGGCGTCTTTGCTGCAGCTGGATTAACGAACACCGGCCGCACGCCAGGACGAACACCTGCATCATAGAAAAATTTTTCCGCAAATTGTCGATCTGATTCCGTGCAGCGCAACATACTGCTAATGCTTGAAGATTGAGCACCAGACGCTGGCACCAAGTCTAAAAAACCATCGCTCCGATGTCCGTCAACAACCTCAACGGCCTTATTCAAAAGTACCCGCCGGTGGTCAGTGTCGTGTCCCACTCGCACGGGAATCCCTGCGAGCCAAGCCGTGAGCGCCGCCTCAAACGAGGTGGCCATAAGGATTGCCAGATCGGCGTCCGCAGTACGCAACCGGCGAGCTGAGGCCACAATCGCCTGGTACCGTCCAAGACCCGTCTGGGGCGAAGCCGCAACCACTTCGTCGAATACCGGACACCTTTCCACCAAAGCCATATGATTAGCTCTGGCCATGCCAATTAGCCAAGCCTCTGGAAAAGTCTGTTTAACTAGCTGAACCGCTGGTAATGCCATCATGATGTCCCCTACCCAGTTAGGTAGACGAATCACAATTCGGCCAACAGGTCCATCGCCGATAGTCACCATCATTCTTATCGAGCCAAGGTCTAATTATCTAGATGCAGGAGCTAAAACATTCTTCAAGACGCTGCCGCCGTCAACCGACGCTCCGGTCCAAGGCCTTTGAATTCGACTCTGGCATCATAGGACATTACCATCGTTAACTTCTTGCTTTCGTCTGGCCCCAAGCAGTTCAAATTACGCCAGCTGTGGCACCTCAGCGAAGAACCGTACCCTGATCTTGCGGTAAATCATCAGAGCGCGCTAGTGTCATAGTCAACTATGGACATTACCCCGGTCCTGCAACTCACCGGCGTCAACTTTATTCGTGAAGAAAAATCCATTCTTCACGAGATTAACTGGAAAATCAAACGACACGAACGCTGGGTTATATTGGGACCAAACGGGTCAGGTAAGACAACTCTTTCTCGATTAGCGGGCCTCTATCTTCATCCATCTCAAGGAACAATCGATGTGCTTGGGCATCGCTTAGGTCAAACGGACGTTCGTGACCTTCGGAAACATCTTGGTTTCACTAGCACGGCAATCGTGAAGATGTTGAATTCAAATCTGGCAGCAAGCGATGTCGTGGTTACGGGTAGAACAGCAGCACTAGCCCCGCACTGGCACACTTATACTGATGCTGACCGGGAAAAAGCCCAACACCTTCTTGAGCGCTTTAGATGCGGTCACCTTCTCCACAGCGCGTTTGGCAGCCTCTCATCTGGCGAACAACAGCGTGTCCTGCTGGCCAGAACACTAATGGCCGATCCAGCTCTCCTTATCTTAGACGAACCCACCGCCGGACTAGATCTTGGCGGACGAGAAGATCTGGTCGCACTGCTCGCTCGCCTAGCAACTGAGAGTTCTGGACCCGCCATGATGATGGTGACTCACCACGTTGAGGAAATCCCATCTGGCTTTGACAATGTTCTCTTGCTGCGAAAGGGACGACTATTCGCTTCGGGCAAGACTGAGGATATGCTCACGGCAAGTCGACTGTCAGAATGCTTCGGACTCACCCTTCACGTCGAAAAAAGAAATGGCCGCTGGTCGTCTTGGGCAGCTGAGCAGATCAGTGACTCCTCATTATGACCTCAATGACGAGTTGTTGCTTAAAACATCAATTTGAATAAACCTGTCCCGAATCAACTAGCTAGACGGAACGCCAATCTGACATGCTAGAAACCAAGGACTATACGAAAACAAGTATGAAACCAAACACGATTACTGAGAAACACTCTTTCATAGTTCATACAAGGGATATCAGGTGAACCTTTCGCGAGCTTTTTGGCGCTACACCGCGTTCCAGATTCCAGGATGGATCATCGCGAGCCTTGGTGGATGGTGGGTTTATCACGCGATGGGTGTTCCGATCTGGCTTGCGAGTAGTATTCTCTTGCTCTGGGTCATCAAAGATTATGCGCTATACCCTTTTCTTCGGTCAGCTTATGAATTAGACCAAAGGCTTCCGATCGAACATCTCATTGGCCGGATTGGTCTAGCAGCGGCGCAACTCAATCCCAATGGCTACATCAAGGTTCGTGGTGAACTCTGGTTGGCCCGAACTGAAAGTGACCGTGACGTCGTAAATCGTGGGGACCCGGTCAAGGTAAGTGGAGTTGACGGTTCGACGCTTGTGGTACAGCCATGTAATCATTCCAGGCCTGACATCTAACCACCCTGCAAAACCAGTAGGGCTAGCCGGTAGACAGACTCGTCCTGTACCAATCGACGGTTCGCCGAAGGCCTTCTTCTACCGTAACCATGGCATGGAATCCCAAAAGTTGTTTTGCTAACGTGTTGTCAGCCTGTGAGTCGCGTACGTCTCCTACTCGCTGAGGCTGGTAAATCGGGTCAACATCAACCCCCATAACATCTCGTAAGGTTTTAAATAGGTCATTCACTGACACCCGGCCACCACAGGCAACATTGATTGCCGTGCCACTCACACCAGGTGCAGTTGATGCAGCAACCACAGCTGCAACAACATCTGACACATATGTAAAATCGCGAGTCTGTTCCCCATCACCGTAAATGATTGGCTGCCGGCCATCGCTCAAGGCCGCCGTAAACAAGGAAATGACGCCAGAATAAGGAGAATCGGGATCCTGTCTCGGACCAAACACGTTGAAGAAACGAAGCGCAACTGTGTCTAATCCATAAAGTGAAGAAAAAAGACGAAGGTACTGCTCTCCAACCGCTTTCTGCAGAGCATAGGGGGACAGTGGATTTGGATACATTTGCTCATGCTTTGGCAAGATTGACGAGTCGCCATACACGGAAGACGAACTCGCAAACACGAATCGATTCACCCTTGCTGCCTTGGCAGCCTCGAGTAACAGAAGAGTGGCGTCTACGTTAGCCAAGTGACTCGCTACGGGATCCCTGACTGACCGGGGCACCGATGGTATGGCCGCGATGTGAATCACAAAATCAATCCCATCGACAACATCCGCCACAACACTAGGGTCAACCAAGTCAGCCTCAATAAATTCGATCACACCTGGGTCGTGCTGAATTAAATTTGCCGCGTTTCCAGTCGAGAGATTATCGACAACACGGACCTGTTCTCCTGATGCGACAAGAGAATCGACGACATGAGAACCAATGAATCCAGCTCCCCCTGTCACAAGATACTTAGTCATGTGGCTCTACTTCCGAGCAGTTATCTTTTTTCTAGGCCAAGAACATGACGACCAGCAGGTCCAAGAGCCGATTTCACTGTTCTAGTTCCGTTCCGTATTCAAGAAGGTGGGAACTGAGCGCGATCGATACCGGGGACAACCTTGAGGGCATTGCCATAATACACCTTCTGTAACACTTCATCAGGCAGGTCCATTCCATAGAGTTTCCAGAAGGCATGATAGCGACGATAGTAGTCAAAATACTCGTCTGCGGTCTCAAAGGTACGCCAATAAAACGGAAACTCTTCCGGCCGATAAGAATCCTTTCCAAAAAGCACCCTGTCCTGATATTTGATGAAGAATTCCCTTGCTGCCCGAGGCTGTCGACCAAGTTCGTACAAGATTGCCGCCGTTTCAGGGTACACATTCGGAAGTCGATCCAACAACTCACCAAGTCGCCCAAGATCGTTGGCGTGCCAGCCAAAATGAGCTGCAATAAATCGTGTGTTCGGATGTTTCAAAAATAGCCTATCCCGCTCTGCCATCATTTCATCGAAACTCGGATATTGGCTCCGAGGCATCCGACGATTTGGAAGAAGAGTAAGCTCGAGCCATCGTTCATTGAATTCGTCAACTGGCTGATAAAATTCAGACGGTTCACCTACGTGAATCAGCACCGGAATATCAAGTTCGGCACACTTCTCAAAAACAGGATCAAGTTCAGGATGGTCGACCGGAACCCTCTGGCCAGATTGATCGCGAACGTCAATTCCAAAATTCTTGAAGAATTTCAAGCCAACGGCACCCGCATGAACATCTGTCTCCAACTGCTCCGCCGCCGTCTTACCAAACCCTGGATAAAGACCGCCACCAAAATCGAGGTTTGCGAAATGAACCATCCGATTCGGTGCATCACTGGCTTCGATTGTTTCAATTTTTCGTTGAAGTCCACTACCAGACCCACCGCTGAGATTAACAAGAACCTGCAGATTAAGCTGATCCATCTCTGAAAGAATCTGAGCCCATTGATTGGAAGACAAAGACCGATGATGACTATGAACATCAATGACTGGATACTTGGCACGAAGAACGGGATGTTCCTCCACGACCAGCGTCGATCGAGGAGTGTACTCTTCGACCGTTAAATCGGACGCATTAATTTGGTCGCCATTGTCGCGCTGAACCTCTGAACTGAGACCCAAAATGGCTACGAAGCTTCCCAACAGAATGAGCGTTGCCAAGGCTATTCCAAAATTCCGCAACTCATCACCTCGTTCTTAAAGATTACCTGTTAAAACTGATGTCGTGATTTGCCTATCGAAGTTCTCTCTAATTTCAATCAAAAACAACCCGTCGCTCTCCTATTTCTGGTTGAAGTTCCGCCACAGTCGGTTTATAAGCCGAATTCTGTCTCCCACTGGTTGTAATTTCTCACAACCACGCCGGATGACGACCATTCCTCTAGTCCCGTCATTACTGGCGGGATCATGCGACCTACCCGGAGACTTCGGACGGACCACCCTCAAACGTCTCCCTATTTGGTCTTGCTCCGTGCGGGGTTTAGCCTGCCACTCACCTTACGGCGAGCGCGGTGCGCTCTTACCGCACCATTTCACCCTTACCTACCTCCACAAAGCCACCCAAAATGGACGACCTCGCGATCACGCCAAACACGCGCTTAGGTTGGCGGTATGTTTTCTGTGCCACTTTCCTTCAGGTCACCCTGACCGGGAATTACCCGGCGCACTGTCCTTCGGAGTTCGGACTTTCCTCTCCGCATGTTCATCGAAACAAACACACGCAGCGGCCGTCTAGCTAACTGCAGCGGAATTTCAAAGATCTATGCGTCTGCCGCTCTTCCAATCTTCTACTTCTCAAGCGTGTAATACAAGATACTGACAGTTATTTTGGAGACACCAGTGTCAAGAATTCTTGACTCGTGAGCGTCTTGATTCCCATTTTTTGTGCTGTCGACAATTTTCTGCCAGGAGCCTCCCCCACCACAAGATAACTGGTTCCCTTCGTAACAGATGAAACAACCTGTCCTCCTAGCGACTCAATAGCCTGTTTTGCTTGATCACGTGACATCACAATCAAAGATCCCGTCAGCACAAAAGTCTGCCCAGTAAGAACCTTCACCCTTGTAGAAACATCCAGACTTTCAACTTGTCCGGACAGATTAACGCCTGCAGTGCGCAGCGCCTCCAACAGAACAATTGTCTCAGGTTGATCAAAGTAGGACCGCAGACTTACAGCCACTGTGGGTCCAATATCTGGGATGGATTCAAGCTCCGCCTCTGGCGCTGCGCCCAATCGCTCAAGGCTGCCAAACTGAGTGGCCAGTACTTTCGCGACTCCTTCACCAACGTGGCGGATGCCAAGACCGAACAATAACCGCCAAAGTTCATTCCGCTTACTTCGATCAATCTCCGACAAGAGTTTTTCGGCCCGCGCGCTTCGATCTTTCCGAGGATCTTTTGGCGGAGAAAACCACTTCACAGTTTCGAGTGTCGATAGGTCCAGTTTGTACAGATCAGCAGCAGTCGCCACTAAACCTTCGCTTACGAGACCATCGACCGCTTTCTCTCCAAGCCCTTCGATGTTCATCGCTTTTCGGCTTGCAAAGTGAACCAACGAACGCCTGACCTTCGCTGGACACACCACATTCGCACAGCGCCACACAACCTCACCGTCGGCTCTTACCAACAACGTGCCACACTCGGGACATTCCGTTGGCATCGTAAATGGTTGAGGGGCAAGCGAACCTTTCAGACGCCTGCTAATAATCGGCTTCACAACTTTTGGAATAACATCTCCGCCTTTTTCTACAAGAACCCAATCACCGGCTCTTATATCCTTTCGGGCGACCTCTTCAGCGTTATGCAACGTTGCTCTGGAAATCGTTGAGCCGGCCAAGAACACCGGATCAAGCATCGCGTACGGCGTTACGGCCCCTGTTCGACCAACCTGCACAGAAATCTCCTTCAGTTGAGTCGTTACTTGTTCCGCAGGAAATTTAAACGCAATCGCCCAATGGGGAAATTTGGCTGTTGCCCCAAGACGACGCCGATGTTCCCCATCTCTCACTTTCACCACCACACCATCGATATCGAATCCAAGCGATGCCCTTCGCTCTGCCCATTTACGACAAAACTCTATTACCGCAGCGATTTCATCACATGGTTCCCAATGTCGCTCAACTGGTAAAGACCACTCCTTCAATTGTTCAAGTTGATCCAATCCCCGCTCCAGAGCCCCTCTTTCACTAACACTAACAATCTGGTACATCCACGCACGTAATCCTCTGCCCTCAACAACCGAAGCATCTTTCTGGCGCATCGTGCCTGCAGCCGCATTGCGCGGATTAACCGCCAGAGTCTTCAATGCAACTTCCGGCTGTCCTTTCTTCTTTCGCGCGCGATTCTTTTGTGCAATTTCTTCGTTTAATAAACCGATCTCCTTGTTGAGTTCGTCAAACTGTTGATGCGGAAGATAGATTTCACCCCTAACTTCGATCGTTTCATTGGGTGCATGGGACAGCAGCAGCGGAATCGCCCGAATCGCCCGAACATTAGCTGTCACATCCTCGCCAAAAGTTCCGTCTCCTCGAGTCACACCTCGCACTAATTTGCCATTTTCATATGTCAAGGCAATCCCAAGACCGTCAATCTTTAACTCCGCAATGTAGGATCGGTCGACTTCTGGACCGAGAGCATCACAAACCCTGCGGTCAAACTCTCGTAACTCATCGACCGTGTAGGCATTATCCAGGCTGAGCATCGGTTCTGCGTGTGCGGCCGACTCAAAACCCGCAACTGCACGCCCCGCCACACGCTGCGTCGGCGATTCCGGAGTAACAAATTCAGGATGAACAGTTTCAAGGGTTTTTAATTCTTCCAGCAGAGCGTCAAACTCGTAATCAGAAATTTCAGGATCGTCGAGTACGTAGTAACGTTCTTCGTGGTACCGGATACGTTCGCGGAGTTGTTCGATCTGTTCTTTGATGGCTCTCACCTAGGGGGCGAGGAAACAGGGTCTAGAGAGACAGCAACCACCTACCGGTCTCTAGCTAAGACGTAGTCGGGTAACGCCGCTAGCGCCTCACGTTCAGACGACCGGGGGAACACCTCCAGATAGGCCTTTGCATTGGATGCGTATTCCACAGCCCGATCGTACGCATGTTCGATGGCTTGATGCTCATGCAACAGTTCCTTCAGCTCCTGCCATGACTCCGGGGTGGCGGAATGACCGGAAAGTAGTGACTTGATTAACTCTTTTGACCGGCTACTATCTCGTTGCAAAAGCAAGATCACCGGTAGCGTCACCTTACCCTCACGAAGGTCCCCGCCAATCGGCTTCCCGAGTGCGGTCTTGTCAGCTGTGTAATCAAGTAAATCGTCTACCAACTGAAATGCTATGCCTAAGTTAAACCCATATTCCCGAAGCGCAGTTTGTTGCTCTTGTGACACATCACCGAGCATGCCACCAATCTCAGCACATCCGCCAAACAGATACGCCGTTTTCCGGCGTATGATTTCGAAGTGCTCGTCCTCAGTAATATCAACGTCCCCGGTTTTGGTAAGTTGATAAAGTTCTCCCTCGATCATACGTAACGTTACGTCACACAAAAGCCGAACAAGATCGAGAGAATCGTATGACAGGGCCATCCCCATCGATTTGATGTAGAGGTAGTCCCCCAAGAGAACTGTGATGTCATTCCCCCACCGTGAATGCACCGCCAGTTTGCCCCGTCTCAAATCAGCATCATCGATAATATCGTCGTGGACCAGTGTCGCCGTGTGGATAAACTCTACGACCGAGGCATAATTAACCGCCTGCTCGCCCGCATAACCGCCCAACCTCGCAGCCATTAACAGGACCGCCGGGCGTACCCGCTTTCCTCCACTCGACTGTATGTAGCGTCCGATCTGGGGAATTAAATCAACACGAGATTGAATATGCTTCGCGTAAGCTTCCTCGACCTCTTCCAGCTGTCCCTGGATCGGCTCGAATATTCTGGCAAGCTCCTCGGGAGCAGACGAGCGAACAGTTTGCATAGCCGCAGCTTGATCAGAACACACTTACTTCACAAGTGTCAACGCACCAACTCTTTAGGCAAATCATCTGAATCACAACTATTCCCAAAAAGTTCCACGAAAGAACTTCTAGTGGCCGCCACTACGTCAGATACTGTTTCTTCTCGAGTTTCGGCCAGCATCTGAACAACTTGCTCCACCCAAGCTGGTTCATTCCGTTTTCCACGGTGAGGAATAGGAGCAAGATATGGCGAATCGGTCTCTACTAAAAGTCTGTCACTAGGAACAAGCTTGGCCGCTTTACGAACTTCTTCGGCTCGCCGAAATGTCACAATCCCAGAAAATGAGATATAGAATCCAAGATCGAGAGCCTGCCGTGCAAACGTTTCCCCACCAGTGAAGCAGTGAAAAACGCCTCGGAGCCGGCCTTGGCTTTCTTCTCCAATTAGACTCACCGTATCCGCATCCGCGTCACGGGTATGAATAACAACCGGAAGATCTCTGTCACGCGCAAAACGGAGCTGACATCGGAACACTTTTTTCTGAAGTTCGACCGGCGCAAAATCGTAATGATAATCAAGCCCAATCTCTCCAATGGCACAAGACGCAGGCAAAGCCATCAGGGCATCTTCGAGAACTCCGCCCAGTTGATCAACAGTGTCCATGAATTTACCGGCTTGATGGGGATGAACCCCGACTGCACATCGGGTAGACGGCCACAAATCAACAACCTGCGTAAACCGATGTTTCTCCGTCTCGTTCGTCGGATCAATGATACAAAACGCTTCCGTTACACCCGCAGACTGCGCTCGTTGAACGACTTGCTCCAAATCCGAACTGAAGGCGTCATCAGCAAGATGACAATGAGAATCGACCATAGACAGGATATAAACCAAGCTAACAAATAATGTGCCTATCGGCAGCGAACACTTCTACTCCATCTCATAAAGTCGCCACTACGCACTCCAACAATTACGACTCCGTCTTAACTCACCCGGGAACCAGGCGATATGGCCTTCAGGTCATCTACCGTCAATAACACCGGTTTCCCATTCTCTGGATCAGAGGCTGCCAAGATCATCCCATTTGACTCCAGGCCGGCAAGTTTCGCTGGTTTCAGATTAGCCACATAAATAACCAGTCGATCGACGAGCGCCTCAGGTTCGTATGAACCTAAAATACCCGCGAGGATCTGCAGCCCACCATTGCCAGTCTCAAGTTGAATCTTCATTAATTTTCTTGATTTTGGAACTGCCTCAGCCGACACAACACGACCGACTCGCAGGTCAACCTTAAAAAACTCATCAATAGAAATCTTCGGCGCGGCATCGTCAATTGGCTCCCCCGATACCGTAACACTTTCCGGCGACTGCACTCTCTCGTCGCTCACCCTCGTTGTATCCGACCCGGCCGTCGAAGTAAGAGGCTTCGCTTCCGACCTCTTTCCCTGCTCGTTATTAATATCTTCACTCATTGTGTCAGCCTTTGTTTCTATCCTCGGCCACAGTGGTGGCCCTTTTGAAATCACCCTGTCTCCATTCGTAATCCAAACGCCATCCGAGTCCAATCGCAAAGTAGAAGACTCGCGTGTTTCACCAATCCGGCGAAGTATCTCATCACACGATGTCGGCATAACCGGCAATAACAACAACGCTGCAATTCTGATGGCTTCACTGATGTCATACAACTGGCGGTTTAATTGTTCTGACCGCGCAGGATCCTTTGCGACGGCCCACGGTTGAACCTCGGCAATAAACTCATTACTGGCATCAACCAAATCGAACGCCAAGGATGCCCCTTGGTGAATCGCAAGAGTGTCCATGGCCTGTCGATACGCTCGTACGATCGACATGGCCCGATCAGCAAGTTGAGTCGGCGGTTCAGTAGGACGAGACAAGGTGCCATCGCGATACCGATGTGCCATGGCAGTTACTCGGCTTACGAGATTGCCAAGATTGTTCGCAAGGTCTACGTTATATCGTTCCTCAAAACGTTCCCATGAAAAATCGCCATCCTGCCCATAGCTGATCCCCTTGGTCAGATATAACCGCAAAGGGTCTGGCCCCAGACGTTTCGCGGCATCAAGTGGATCGACAACAGTACCGAGCGACTTGCTCATCTTCTGTCCCTTCCAGTGAACCCAACCATGGCCAAATACTTGTTTCGGCAACGGAAGCCCAGCACTCATGAGCATTGCGGGCCAGATTACACAATGAAAACGAGTAATGTCCTTTCCGATAATGTGTAGGTCCGCCGGCCACCATTTGTCGCATAAGTCTGCATCACCGCCAAAACCAACGGCCGAAATGTAATTAATCAACGCATCTACCCAGACATAGACGACACTATTCGAATCGGTGGGAAGCGGGATACCCCACGCCTGGCCGGTCCGACTTATCGAAATGTCTTCAGGCCCGGATTCAACGAGTTGCAGAATCTCGTTACGTCGACTCTCAGGCTCAAGAAAGTCTGGGTTATCGGCATAGTGCTTCAGTAGTGGCTTCTGAAATTTCGAAAGTCGAAAGAAATGGTTTTTTTCTTTAATCCACTGCGGCAAGCATTTATGAACGGGGCACTTCCCCTCAACAAGGTCTTTCTCCTGCTTAAATGCCTCACACGAAACACAGTACCAGCCCTCATATGCCCCTTCGTAGAGATCGCCCGCCTCGGCGATTCTCTGCACGAGAGCAGTCACACCGGACCGATGCCGCGCTTCAGTTGTCCGAATGAAATCGTCGTAGGAAATATCAAGCCGCTGCCATACGTCTCGAAAAACCTCTTCCATCTTGTCACAAAATTCCAACGGTTCAAGTTTCTCTTCTATCGCCCGCTGGTAGACATTCTGAGAATGTTCGTCGTTGCCCATAAGAAAACGTGTATCCACACCAGACAGACGCTTGTACCGGGCAATTACGTCCGCTGTGATTTTTTCGTAAGCCGTACCTAAATGAGGACGACTATTCACAAAATCAATCGCAGTGGTTAAATAGAACTTAGACATTAATTCATCGACACGCAGTGGTTCACGTTAGTTTAGGTTACTAGTAAATAGACAGGTATCCCATTACTGTCGCCGTGAAAAGTCATGTGCGCTCACGCTCCAAATAAGCTTTCGTCGCCACCGCTTGGACAGTTTTCACTGGCAACCCATGTTCTTCAGCCAATCGCACACAATCTTCAAATTCAGGAGAAGCATTCACGACTACATCTGTTCCAGAACGTCGGGCCAACTTAAATCGCACGACACCCAGTGATGTCTCGACCGCAACTTCCTCACGGTCTAGTCGCTCGCGATCCATTTCTCTGAACCGCACACCGATAGTTGTCGTCTCTCGAAAGACAATGTTACTTAAAGCCTCACGCTGTGGAGGAAGTGCGACGATCGTCACCAACGTCCCCGGTCTATTCTTCTTCATCTGGATTGGCACATAGAAAACATCCAAGGCACCATTGGCATACAGCCGATCCATCAGTAGACCAAAAATCTGAGGGTTCATGTCGTCGATCTCGCACTCGAGTACAACTACCCGTTCCAGTGCGCCAAAATCATCTTCCTGTCCTATCACCGCTCGCAAAAGATTAGGATGATCGGGGAAATCGTGATCCCCGGCACCAAAACCAGTCCGTTCCAACGTCATCGTCGGCAGTGAACCGTAACTCTCTGCGTAATCCGTCAGAATCAGAGCACCTGTAGGGGTCAGCAGTTCGACTTCGGGGCCCTTTGAATAAACAGGAGTACCCTCAATTAGTTTCGCAGTAGCAGGCGCCGGAACCGGCATGACACCATGTTCGCACTTGACCGTCCCTGACCCGACATTCAGCGGAGAAACAATGATCCGTTCCACATCAAACCACTCCAAGGCGAAAACACAACCCGCAATATCGATGATTGAATCAATAGCCCCAACCTCGTGCAAATGAACTTTTTCAACCGATGTCTGATGAATCGCCGCCTCCACCTCTGCCAGACGTCGAAACAAGTGATTCGATCGTTCCTTCGCCGCAGTCGATAGTCCTGACCCGTCAATCATCCGACAAATCTCAGTCAATCCACGATGGTCCGCATGATCATGACTATGTCCTGCGTCATGTCGGTGTTGATGATGCCCGTTATCATTCCCAACACGATGCTCCGCAGTTTCATCAATCACTGTGAACTTAGTCGCTCCAATTCCTGCTCTTTGTGTTGTGTGGGCTTCTACGCGAATGTTCTTAAGGGGAAGACTACCCAGAGCCTCCCGAAGTTCTGCTATCGGTAAGCCTGCGTCGATCAAAGCGCCCAAGATCATGTCACCTGAAGCACCAGAGAAGCAGTCGAAGTAGAGAACTTTTGACATAACGTAAGAATCACAAATAGAAGATTAGATCCTCTGAATATCAATAAAGACGGTCCGAGACCACGAAACACATGGTTCTACTCCAGTGTTCCTACACGAACCATTTGCCGTGTGCAATGAGCTCGGCTGAGCCGGTAAGGTAAATACCATCCTCATCCCATTCAACATGCTGGGCCCCACCAGGTGACACCACGTCTAGAACCCGATTGGCACCACCATACTTCGCCGCAGCAACGGCGGACGCACACGCGCCAGTGCCGGACGCGGTTGTTGGTCCGACACCTCGTTCCCAAATTAGGATCCGAACTAAATCAGGTTGCTCTACCGTCACAAACTCCACATTGGTTCCTTCAGGAAATGCCTCGTGCTCCCCTATAGCTGGACCGAGTTCCTTAAACCGTGCTTCATCGAGCCGGTCCGTAAGTACAACACACTGGGGATTGCCAACTGACAAAACAACCACACGTAGCTGGCTACCATTAATTCCAAGCTCTAGTTCCCGCAATCCTATAGGCTGCCCCATGTGGGCGCGGAATATATACCGCGAAGAATCGGCATCCAATAATGTCAGCACCTTAACACCGCCATCAGTTTCAACGACGGTCTCACTCCCAATCTCATCCTCAGGCGCGACAATCGCGCCGAGGCAGCGCACGCCATTACCTGACACCTCAGCAACCGAACCATCAGCGTTAAACAGTTTCATCGCCGCCCCTAATGCCGTTAGACGATAAAAGATCAGGCCATCAGCCCCTACTCCAGTATGGCGGTCACAGATCTCCTTGGCGACGCGAGACGCTTCATCGGTCGAGACCACATCCTCATTGATAAAAAGAAAGTCATTTCCGTAGGCGTGGGCCTTAACAAACTCAAGAGCTTTCAAGGAACCTCCATTCCCTGGAACACCCACGACAGCCCTGCAGTCAAACCTACACTGGCATCGCGGGCAGTCAAGCCAGACACAAGAGCGGCGTCAAAGTGAATCGAGCCTCGACTGTACCGCGCTCCTGCTCGAAAATAGGATGAACTGTCGGTTCCTGGCGGCGGGCTACCACGTCGCGTGTTTTCGTAGCCATTGACTTCTGCAACAAACTGGACCGCGTTCGTTATAACCCGTGTGAGAGAGACTCCGTACACAACAACATCGTTCTGTCGATCGCCCCGCGTCGGATCCCCTAAGATCCCCATACCAACGTTCCCGACAACCCGAACAGCCCCAAATGTTTTACCAACCAACACCGTGTTAATAAAATCGGTTGTGTCGAGACCGAGCCCGCTTTCGTTGCCAGCATTCGGCAGACGAGTTGCAAAACGCAAGGCAACAGCAGGACGTCGACGCCCCTCGGATAGCACTCGTGCTTTAGCCCCGACCACAATGTCATCCATATCATAGGTGGTGTCACCACTGAACTGCAGCAACCGAGACAAAGGGGCCTCTACCCGGGTGGTGACGTTCAAACTCTGATAGGAAATTCCGTCAATCTGGATTTCAGCAATAGAGCTAACACCGACAGTCACGCCAGCTGTGGGAACACGAAATCGATGTCCTTTCAGTCCAGAAACTGGATATAGCTTGTCACGCATGTAATCAAATCCGCCTTCAATCATTACAAGTCCACTTCCAATCGACTCCGGGTCCTCGGTTGCAAGGGGACGCTGTTGCGCCAGGGTTGGCCACGGAAACAACGTAATGACCGCAACAGCGGCAATGAATACCGTCCTCAAAGAACTCAACACTTTCTGACGGACATGTACCTGCGATGTAAAAACCCATACCCGCTGGTCGCATACGACTTCACCTATCAGGTGTCTCAAGCGGCCCTCTCGTTTCGGTCCCACCTGATATAACTCATTGCGGCAGCATCGTATACCGCATGGGCAATAATGGGCGCCAATAATCCTTCTGTCACAATCGCCAGAATTCCAAGCATGCCGCCCATCACCATCACCCAACAACCAAAAGCCAGCGTGCCGCCTCCACCCATATGGGCCAACCCAAACATCACACTCGCAGGAAATAGCCCTAGCTCTGACTGTAACACCCCACGAAACAAGAGTTCTTCACCGATGCCTGCCACCGCACTTATGACAGCGATCTCCGTCACCGATAGGTTTGCGAACACAGGTTGCATCACTTCGACGTAAAGCCGGCGGATAGAGGGCACCCCAGGTAAGGCTGGTGCTCGAACAAGTAGATAGAGATTTACAACAGCCAAGACGGCCGCCATGAGTAGACCGTAGGTGGCTCCTTTCGCCGTACCGCCAAACACAAAATCGGTATCACGCCACCACGACCATGTAAATGCAATGAACACAAGAAGGCCTTCGCCAATCAGTGCTAACCTCAGAAGCGACCACGCTCGAATCAGCATGTTTACGAAGAACGGACACACAGTTAGATAAATTCTCTCGACGATGATTCCGGGCTACTCATCGCCAACCCTCAACGTCATAAGTAACAACAATCTCAGGATCAAGCATCAGAACTCTCCACAATGAGGGTCACCGGACCATCGTTAGTCAATTCAACATCCATCATGGACTGAAACTGTCCCGTCGACACCATTAATCCACTGAGGCGCAACCTACGGACAAATTCTTCATACAGCGCGCGCGCTACATCGGGTGAAGCGGCCATGCTAAACGATGGTCGACGTCCTTTTCGACAGTCTGCGTAAAGCGTAAACTGAGAGATCACCAGCAACTCACCAGCAATATCAGTGATCGAGTGATTCATCTTGCCACTAGCATCATCAAAGATCCTGAGTTCTTGAATCTTCTGCACCAAATAATCGACATCCTTAGAACAATCTCCCGTTCGAATCGCAACAAAAACAAGTAACCCTCGATTAATCTGCCCGACTTCCTTGCCATCAACACGCACACGCGCTGAGCGGACGCGCTGGAGAATAACTTTCATTTATGGATACTCAGAACAAATAGCAGGCCTAGTGCTATGACACTGCTTCGAGTTTGTCGGCAAGCTTGGCTCTTAATTCACCAGTCGGATTCAGACGTAAATCAAGCAGATGACGTGGCGCCACATTACCTAGGGCCTTCAGCATTGAACTCTTGACTCCAGGATGCTCCGTTTCGAAGTCGAGCAACAAACGCTTCAGCCTTTGGCGTTTTAAACTCAAATCGCCACAAACTGGACAACAACACCCAATCACGGGAAGTTCGTTCTCTCTGGTGTACGCCCGCGCCTCATCTTCAGCGACATAAACCAACGGTCGAATTACAACATGACGCTGGTCATCAGAAATCAGTTTGGCCGGCATCGCCTTAAGACTGCCCGCAAAAAATAGATTCAGCAAAAGCGTCTCGATGAAATCGTCAGCGTGATGACCAAGCGCGATCTTCGTAGCACCAACCTCTGCGGCAATCCTATACAGCACACCCCGCCGTAGTTTCGCGCACAAAGAACACGGAGTCTCACCTACATCTAAGACATCGTCCATGACTTCACCGATTTTGGTGTGCTCAATCCGATATTCCCAACCTCGAGATGTGCAGGCACGAGAAATCTCAGCGTGTTTATATTCTTCGTAACCCGAATCCACATTGACAGCAACCAAGGAGAAGTTCACGGGCGCACGACGCCGGAGAACATCAAGTGCCTGCATCAATGCCCAACTGTCCTTGCCACCAGACAGTCCGACCATAATACGGTCACCGTCCTCAATCAGTCCGAAAGTAGTAATGGCCTTGCCAACCTTGCGGGCCAGCTTTGCTTCAAGCTTTGATCGATAAGACATACTGAACTCGTGCCCAAGAATAAACAGCCTTAGTTCGCTTCAAAACACATCCGCCTCTCATAGCTGCACCTGTCGCTCCAAGCCGATTCTACACGAGCACCAATTGTTGCGATGCGCGCTCCCACGTCATGTCCGTCACATCTTCAAATGCGGTCGCGCCTAACCGCTCCGCTAAAGCACGGTCATCGGAAAGCAAGGCCAGTTTCGATGCCAATGCTGCGGACACTGGTTCTGTCACAAATCCATTCGCATTGTCCCTGACCAACTCAGCGGGTCCACCACTGTCCGTGCACGTGACAACCGGTTTGCCGCACGCAAACGCTTCCACTGTCACGAGACCATAGTCTTCGTGTTGAGCGGGGAAACAGACGGCACGGCAACGTCCTAGTTGTCTCAACAATTCCTCATCGTCCACCTGCCCCAAGAACCTTACTCGGTTCGACAAACCGCGTTCGTCCACAATATGCCGCAATGTAGCGCTCTCTTCTCCGTCACCTACTACTACACAGTTCACACAATCAGCGACAGGTTCGCTCAGAGCTTCAATAACCAATCTCACCCGTTTTAGAGGAGTCAGTCGTGAAACTATGAGTACAAAGTTCTCATAGTCTTCGCACCGGTAGGGCCTTGGAGGCGGTGGCGGATAAAGAACAGTCGAAGGAATCCTTCCCCATTGCTTCAACCTCGCTTCAATAGTTCTTGACTGTGAAAACAAGCGATTTACGTTCCGTGTCAAGAGGTAGCGGTCAACACCGTGAACCGAATATCGACGAACGGTTTCCTTTAGGCGACCAGGAACGGAAAGGGATGCGCTAAATCGTGGCCACTGGTCATAGTACTCTCGCATTCGGTGATTCAACCAGCAGACATGGACCTGATGGCGAATTGCATAACTAGGAAAACGAAAGCTGATAACCTGATCAACCGGTTTGCCGTCGTGGGCCTGCCCCACATCGGTCAACCAGGTGGCCAAGTAAGCCGAAGCTTGACGGCCGAAACGATTCTGCGGGGTGCACAAAAGTGCGGCCTCGTGGCCCGACGCTCGTAGTGCCGTCACCAATGAATTGGCAATGACGAGATGTCCTCCCTCAGAAAAGGGAGGGTGCGACGTTACGACAGTAATTCGAGCCACAATCTTCTTCGACTAGTGCTCTCACTCTGCGTCAGACCACCTTGCCACGAATAAACCAATCTTACTCATGGCCAGGTTCGAAGCACAACGTTGGAACGTTCATTGACCGAACCTTCTGGCCCGAACCGAGCAGGTGTACTGATCATTAATCCAATTTGCTCACCCGATTGGGGAGTCCATGTATTCAAGGGTGAGGCACCATTGACATGGGTTTTGAAGTCAGAAGCCCCCAAACTCTTACATGTAGTACCAGTACGCATCCATTCCCAAGTCGCCGCGTACCAAGTTCCACCGATGTTCGCAAAAACCCACGGGTTACTATCGACGATTGCTCCGCTTCCACTGAAATCTGCGCTTGGCCATTGACCACGTTTAGTGTGGTCGATACAAATCGGGGGCGCTCCGATCCTAGTACTCGTTATTGTCGACGTTTGCGGCCAATCGCTAACGTTATGATGAAGCCAGACGACCTCACTCAGGTCAAGCTCGTCATCTTCCGTCCCGCTATTGACCGTACCCCCGCCGCCGCCGCCGCCTGCATTGACCACCGCCTCTGCCGCAATTTTGAATGATGTTACTTGAGAGAACTGCCCAACAACTGAACCCGGTGCCGCTACCGACGGATATCTACTTACGATTCCATTTGTACCACGGGTACGCCAATAATACGCCGTGTCAAACTCAAGGTCGACGGTCACCTGGGCACTCGTCTTCTCTGCCCGAGACAGCGCGGACTGTCTCGGCCCCGTTAACGGTGTGTGGATACCCGCATGTCTTCCCAACTCTTCCGACATAATTGAGACCATGTTCTGGAAATTGGGATCTAAAGCAACTTGAAACTCAATCATTACAGTGCCAGTCTCTCCCTCAATCACTGGATTCTCAATCTCCAAGACTGGTCTGACACTGTCGACAACTTCGTCTGGACCAGGTTGTAATGGTATCGGTGGACCAATCGAGACAGGAAAATTCGTACTGAACGCAGCCATCTCGGACCATGGTCCGTAAGAACCATCGAAAATGGCTCGAACCTGCCACTGATAGAATTGGTCATCCTCAAGTGGGTTCTCAACAACATACGAAGTCACAGTCACGCCCTGCAAGACCGTTCCTGATTCAACCAACATCAGAGTACTATTGGCAGCAACATGGAAGAGTTGAAACTCGTGAGAAAAATTAACTCCGGATACAAATAAGGACTGGGCGTTACCAGAAGTCAGCTTTGGATTAAAAACGTCTACCTCAGCGTTGGAGATCGGACTCTGAGGTATTGGTGCCGAAACTTTTAGGGTTGAACCGTCACTTGGAACGGTGGCCGTTGATGGAGAGGTGGGAGTGGAATTTTCGCAACCGAATGCTAACAAGAGCACAAAGAGTGCCCCTAGCCGAATCAATTTGGCCTGTACCCTGGCGAACAACTAGCAACTCCTTTGCCAACATGAGAAATTATGCGCACCCAACTTTCAGTCATAATAGCGAAACCATGACGAAAAGGCGAACCTCACCGCCGGCAAGAAAAGGTGTGCTAGCATTGCGCGCCCAGGCCAAATCAGCTCAGGCCACCTACACAACATATTCGGGAGTCAGATGAACCGACACAGAAATATTGTGGTTGCCAAGTTTACCGTTTTGATTGTCGGACTGACATTGGGCACTGCGGAAGCACAAATCTGGCCAAATTTTCAAGAATGGACCGGCCGAGGCTTCGTTTCAATTGGTGGGGGTGGACAACTGGGCGGGCGTCAATTCAAAGACCAATCCTCTCTCCGCAAATTTGACGAAGTTGCTCTGTTAGAGACTCAACACACATTGACCGGCGGAGGCCTTCTCGATGTATCGGGTGGTCTAAGACTCTGGCGCAACTTGGGCGCTAGTATTGGCTTTTCGACCGTCCGTATGACTGACGATATCGCGGGAACCGGCACAGTCCCAAACCCGCTTCTGCACCACCGTCCACGATCGGTCAGCTATGCCGAAACAGGTCTCAAACACCACGAATTGGCGGTTCATCTCTCGGCTGTCTATGTAGTTCCCGTATACGAACGTTTTATTGTGTCACTACTTGGTGGGCCGACACTTTTTCGTATTCATCAGGACGTCATCAGTGACATTGAACTTGGACCTGAAACCCAGGCTCCTCTTTTCCCAACGGTAACCGTCAATGCTTTGACTACTTCGTCAGTTGGCAGGACCGGCTTTGGTGGACACATCGGTTTTGACGGAACTTTTCTTCTCAATGAAGAACTTGGTGCTAGCGGTTTTTTTCACTATGCCGGAGGGACAGTTGACCTACCTAGTGGTAACAGCGTCATATCTATCAAGGTAGGTGGCGCACAACTGGGTGGAGGACTCAAGCTCTTCTTCTGAAGATTTTGCACAAGACTGTCAATTACGAAACATACCATGCGAACCTTGGTTACAGGCGGAACGGGATTCACCGGCAGCCATCTAGTACGACGACTGCTGGCACGTGGCGACATCGTTCAAGTGCTCGACAACACACCTGGACTCTTTGCGGCCGATTTAAAGTCACGCGGCGCCGAATTGACATTAGACAGTGTGACGAACGAAACGGTGGTCAACCAGCTGATGCGCGGAGTAGACCAAGTTTTTCATGTCGCTGCCGTATTTAGACAAATCAATCTACCTGATACGGTGTATCACGACGTTAATGCCGTTGGAACCAAAATCGTCGGCGAAGCGGCGCTCCGTCACGGTGTGACTTCGTTTGTGTACTGCTCAACTCAAGGTGTACATGGCGACATCAAGTCCCCACCTGGCGACGAGGACTCTCCCATCTCTCCGGAGGACTATTACCAAGCGACCAAATACGAAGGAGAAGAGGAAATTAGAAAGTTAGTTGCAGATGGACTTCCAGCAACGATACTACGGCCGATGGCGATTTATGGCCCTGGTGACCCCGCGCGGTTTCTTCATCTCTTTCGTGCAGTAAAGCGGGGTTACTTCTTAATGTTTGGAAATGGTCAGACGCTGTATCATCCACTGTATATTGAGAACTTGGTGGATGCGTTTGAACTAGCAGCCGCCACTCCGGGAACCGGTCAAGTCTATCTGGTGGGCGATGCTGTCTACTGCTCACTCAATGAGCTGGTAACGGCGGTGGCAGAAAGTATGGACCAGGAAGTTCAGATTATTCATCTTCCATTTTACCCACTGTGGTTGGGTGCGATTGCCTGTGAAGTAATTTGTAAACCCTTGAATGTCGAACCGCCATTGTTTCGACGGCGTGCAGATTGGTTTCGTCAAAATCGCGCCTTTAGCATCAAAAAAGCAAGCCAAGATCTGGGGTATGAAGCCAAGGTAGACCTTCCCACAGGATTAAAACAAACAGCAGCCTGGTATCGGGAAAACGGATATCTGTAATAGGGAGACATTAGATTTCCTTACGTAGCGCATGTGTGGCATTGTTGGCATCTTCGACAGCCAGTCAGACAGTCAGATCGATCCGGCCACTATTAATCGAATGCTGGCTTCGATCGTCCATCGTGGACCAGACGACGCTGGAATCCACGTCAGCGGACAGGTAGGCCTCGGCACACGTCGACTCAAGATCATCGATCTCGAGGGAGGCCACCAACCCATGACCAATGAAGACAACACTGTGTGGGTCGCGTTCAACGGCGAGATCTACAACCATGGTAATCGCCGAAAGGAATTATCAAAAACGGGCCACCACTTTAGAACCCGTTGCGACACCGAGGTCATCGTTCATGAATGGGAGCAACATGGCACAGACTGTGTCGACTGGTTCGATGGGCAATTTGGCTTTGCCGTCTGGGATTCATCATCTCGCACCCTGATGCTTGCTCGTGACCGACTCGGAATCAAACCGCTCTACTACAGCTGGGACGGCAGACGCTTAGTATTTAGTTCCGAAATCAAAGGACTGCTCGCTTCAAATCTAATCAACCGTGAGGTCGACCTTCAGGCACTCTATCACTACGTCGGATTCGAATTTGTACCAGCACCAGCCACTATGTTCCGAGGTATTCACAAACTTCCGGCGGGACACCGTCTCATCGTACGAAACGGTCAGCTCACCGTCGAACCTTACTGGGACGTCCGCTTTGAACCTGAGGACCTCTCGGAAGAAGAGTGTGTTAGCAGTATTCGTCAATTACTGCGTGAAGCCATCGAACAACGTCTGATGTCAGATGTCCCACTTGGGGTGTTTCTGTCTGGTGGGCTCGACTCGACGGCAGTACTCGCCTTTGCGAGAGAGATCACTTCTCAGCCACTTCCAACCTTCACTATCGGTTACGCAGACCACACATTCAGCGAATGGGACTACGCTCGCCGGGCGGCCAAACACTACGGCACCGAACATCACGAGATCGTGGTCGACCCGGTAACTCCAGACCTGATCGAAGATGCTGTCTGGCATCTTGACGAGCCGATGACAGATTTGTCATCGCTCCCATTCCACGTGTTATCTCGCAACGCTCGCAAACACGTTACTGTGTGCCTTTCCGGTGAAGGTGGGGACGAAGTGTTCGTAGGCTACGACCGTTTTATTGCGTCAAAACTTGATCGCACGGTCTACACTCTTCTTCCCAGTTTTTTACGACAACAAATTATTCGACCAGTTGTAGAGTGGCTCCCTGACCGCCCACAGAAAAAAGGTGCCATCAATCTTTTGAAGCGTTTCATTGAAGGCGCCACTCTACCGGTCGAAGCAGAACATATGCGATGGCAGTATTTTTCGTCAATTGAGCAGGACCGCAAGCTTTTTACGTCTGCATTCTTGAATCGAATTACTCTTGATCCCTTTGAACCTATTCGCCGATGTGCCGCACTAGCAGGTGAAACCGACCGCTTGTCCAAAGAATGCTATGTCGACACACGCCTAACAATGCCGGACTCTGTCTTAATGAAGGTCGATAAAATGTCGATGGCAGCAAGTCTAGAGGTTCGCGTGCCGTTCCTTGACCATCGTCTCGTCGAATTCGCTACCAAGATACCATCAGCGACAAAATTTCCTGGATTGCGAACCAAGGCGATTTACCGTAAGGCAATGGAGGGAATTCTTCCATCATTCATTCTTGAACGGGGCAAACAAGGCTACAGTCTGCCACTTAAAACCTGGCTCCGTGGTGAATTGCGAGAATACATGACTACTCTCCTCAATGGTTCCCCTCTGATACAGGAACACATGAATCTTTCGCACGTCAATGTCCTGATCGATGAACACCAGCGACACATCAAGAATCACAATCACGTTTTGTGGGGACTAATGAACCTTGCACTCTGGCACCGCCGGTACATCGAAGACACCACCCGGCCGACGGGATAAGACATGCGAAGAGGTGGAATGGGCACACTCGTCCGTCTCACTGTTACGATCGGTCTACTAACCGCCCTCGTTTTCATTATCGCTGACCCTCGAGAAGTCGGAACCCTTATCGCTAACATTGCACTACTGCCGCTCATTGGCGCCATCCTACTCAGTTTGGCTGACCGCTTCCTCATGACCTACAAGTGGTGGCTACTCTTACGATCTCGAGAACTGGTAGTCAGTTTATGGATTGCCTTTCGCGCATACCTCGCATCATCGCTGTACGGACTGGTGTTACCAGTCACAGTCGGGGCTGACGCAGTTCGGATCCTTGCACTCAGACATCTCGGCATGATGGAGGTCACAGCGTCGATCGTTATCGAACGGGGTTTAGGGGTCATTGCGATGGGAGCGGTCGGATTGGTGAGTTGTCTACTCCTCGCCGGCACGGTAGGAGAGATTGAAGTTGGGCGCGTCACATTCATACTGGTCGCTGCTATTGCTACGATGACGATTCTCTTCATCGCGTCGCTTTACCTCGCCGACTACTGGGCGACTGAAGGCCAACCAACTAAATCACCAAAACACCCCCGTTTAGCGAAAATAGTTGAAGCGTACGGCCGATATCGCCATCAGCCTGGACTTTTGTCCGGTTTCTTCCTGCTATCCGTTGCAGAAAGTCTCCTTTGTGCACTGATCGCGTACATCGCCGCCATCGGTCTCGGCCTATCAGTGCCACTTCACATCCTTATCGCCACGGTGCCACTTGCTCTAGCATCTGCACGGTTGCCAATTTCGCTTGGTGGATTCGGTGTCCAAGAAGGGGCATTTGTCTTTCTAGCGGGCTTGGTTGGAGTCTCGAGTACAAATGCCTTGTCCATCATGTTAGTGTCTGACATTGCAATGTTGATCGCCCTCCTGCCATCCGCGTTTGATAACTCGATGGTTACCCTCAAGCGTCAAGCAGAGAACTCTGTTTGAGACATTGATCAATCTCACAGATTAGACAGCGAACTTTTCAACGAGGCACCCGAATCACGTCAGCTGATCCCTCCTGCTATAATTCGGTCAATCACGTTCCCTTGGACAGCGGAGCATATAAGTGGCGCAGAAGATCGATAACGTTCCGCGCGATGTGTTTGATGCTTCAAAAAGTAAGCGAAAGAAGTATCAAGACCTCGTAGTCGGTCAAGCTGGCTGGTGGCAACTGGTCCGGTACGAACTGATTGCGTCTCTGCTCAGACATACGCCAGGCGCTCTCGGACTTTTTCTGAGAGCCAAGTTTTACCCAGTACTTTTAGGCAAATGCGGCCGGAACGTTTTCTTCGGCAGTGACATAACGCTCAGACATCCACACAAGATCCAGATCGGCAATAATGTCGTGATCGACGATGGCTGTGTACTTGATGCCAAAGGTTTGGCGAATGACGGTATTACCATCGGGAACGGTGTGTTCATTGGACGTCAAACGAGCCTGAATACGAAAGACGGAGATATTCAGTTAGAGGACGGCGTGAACATTGGTGCCTTTTGCACGGTGTTTTCAGCCAGCCAAGTGCGGTGCGGAAAGAACACCCTGATCGCAGCCTATAGCTACCTAGTGGGTGGTGGACACGACATGACTGACACCGAAACTGCAGTCATCAACCAAGACCGTCCATCGCTTGGCATCACCATTGGAGATAACGGTTGGATTGGCACCGGCGTGTCAATTCTCGACGGCGTCACCATCGGACATGATGTTGTGATTGGCGCCAACTCAGTCGTAACTACCAACATCGAAGACTTCGCCGTTGCCGCCGGTTCCCCAGCTGTTATCCGCCGCGTTCGTCAAACAATCGCGGCATCCGGATAACCACCTAGGACCAAAAGAAATTATTATGCGGCGCTGGCGGCCCTGGCTCATATCGCTCCTGGTCACCTGCGTAATTTTTGGGTACCTCCTTTCCCAAATTGAGCTAACCCAACTCGTCGACGCAGCCGTCTCGATGGACCCCACTTACTTGTGGATGTTCACGATACTTCTACTCCTTGGTACTGTAGCTCGCGCCATCCGCTTTTGGCTCTTGCTCGGAAAAAGCGTCTCCGTTTCATTGTTAGTTCTGATTACGATGTCACGAAATCTATTCATCGACCTTCTTCCCGCCCGCCTCGGAGAACTCTCGTATGTCTACCTGCTCACAAAACGCGGCGGGAAGGCGACCGAAGACGGACTGGCCAGTGTCTTCCTCGCCATCCTCTTCGATCTAATCGCACTGGCGCCACTGCTATTGCTGGCAATCTTGATTGTTGGTTCCGGTAGCAACACGTCAAGGACACTGCTGGCAACCTCTGCGATCATTCTTGGCCTTGCAGGATTTTTCGTCATGCGCCTAGTAGTCCCAGTCGGCAATTGGGCTACCAAACGGATTGCCATGAACGAACGGTCCTCGTGGTTTGAAAAATTCATAAAGCTGGTAAAACGTACCGTTGAAGCACTGAGAGAGGTCCAGCATCGAAAAATATTCGTACAGGTTCTTCTAGTATCGATGGTAGTCCGTCTATGTAAATTCGGAAGTTATTATTTTCTAGTTCTAGCAATCATGACCCCACTCGGCTACCCACCGGCCGCTCTGGGGTTTTTCCGAGTGTTTCTTGGGGTGGTCAGCGCAGAACTAGCGGCGGCACTACCGATTTCTGGACTGGGCGGCTTTGGAACATTTGAGGCAGCTTGGACTTTGAGCTTCTCACAACTCGGCTTTTCCACCGAACATGCCGTCATGTCCGGTATTCTGGCTCATGCAGTTTCCCAAATAGTGGAATATGTTCTCGGTATCATTGCTTTGGCCTACCTCATGCGACCCGGAGTAAAACAATCGTGACGCAGAATCCGGCATTGACTCTGAGGTCACTTCTAATCGCAGCAACGGTCTTTCTGTTGCTCACCGTGCTTCATACTTGGCCACTCACAACCGACTTGGCCGGACTGTCACGCAACGACAATAACGACACCACGTTAAATGAATGGGCAGTCTCCTGGGTTGCGCATCAAATCATCCGAGATCCTATGCATTTATTCGATGCGAATATTTTTCACCCGCATCGACATACGCTAGCGTATTCAGAGCCTCTTATTCTCCCTGGCCTCGTTGGCGCTCCGCTTCGCTGGCTTGGCTCATCCCCGGTATTAACCTACAACCTTCTGCTCTTGCTCGGCTTTGTCACAACTGGGTTGGCTATGTACGTGGTGGTAGCTACCTGGACGAACGACAGAATGGCAGCACTGCTATCCGGATCATTGCTGGCATTCAATGCGCATACTCTGACTCGGTTGCCTCACCTTCAGGCTATCTTCGCGGTAGGGTTACCTCTTGCACTGTGGGCATTTGACCGGCTGGTTCAACGCGGCCAAACCCGCCACGCCGTGTGGCTCGCTCTCAGCGTGCTTATGTGTGCCCTCACCTCGGGACATCTCGCAGTCTTTACATTCTTTGCGCTCAGTGCAGCTCTGGTGGCTCGACCGGAAGTCTGGTGGCGTTTTCAAAATCGGACGGTTCTTCTAAAACTCACAATTGCCGCGGCCGTCACCCTTGTTGCCACGCTAGTGATTCTATGGCCCTACCAATTACTTCATAGCCAAGAGGATTTTCAGCGCCCACTTGACGGCCTTATCGCTGCCACTCCAATGACCTATCTATCTACGGCCGCCAACATGCACTACAACTGGTGGAGCAATCAGATCTTTCGAGTGGTCACGGAAGAAACACTGTTCCCGGGGTTCACGGCCATTGTCTTATCCGTGGCGGCCTTTGCACTAAGTCCTAGAGCTATTTCAACGGCGGGACGCATGTTGCTCGCAATCGGCACCGTGGGGTTCGTTATGTCGCTTGGAATGTCCACGCCCGTATACGCTTGGTTCTACGAACTCGTTCCTCCCGTCGCCGGAATTCGCGTCGCAGCCAGATTCGGGTTTCTTACTATCCTGGCTGTCGCAGGCCTAGCAGGACTGGGCCTAGCCAAACTTCGTCACCGCTGGCCCTCTCCCTTGATGACAATCGTATCCATTGGAGCACTGGCCGTCGCTAGCCTCGAAGCATTACATGCGCCAATGCCATACATTCCCTACGAAGGTATTCCATCAATCTATCAACCGATCGCGGCCGATCCTGAACCTGGGGCTGTTCTTGATTTACCGTTCTACGACGGTCTAAGTGCACACCGTAACGCCCCGTACATGCTCGCAACAACGAGCCACTGGAAACCTTTAGTGAATGGCTACAGTGGTCACAAACCAGCCAACTTCGACCAGACTGTTCGACGTATGAACAACTTCCCTGCCAGCGAAACAATAGAAGCCCTCCGCGCGCTCGGGGTTCGATATGTCGTCGTCCATGTCAATGACTACCGGAGCAAAGATAGAGTTCGAAAATTAATCACGGATGCCGCTCGCAACTCTTCGTTACGCCTAGTCGCAGCCACCGACGAACATCGACTGTATCGGATTCGATAGATAGACTATTTCTTTCGAGCCACGATAATCAGTGCCAGGGAAATCTGTGGGATCCATCTACCTAATGGGAACAACCGCCGCATCACGGAGACATAATCACTAGTATTCCCTTCTCGTTGCAAAAAGTCTTCCACCCGATGCCGGTTGAAAAGATTTTGCAACCACAGCTCCACGTAGAGACATGACTGCTCAACAAAGCTGAACCCGGCGTTCGGAAGTGACACCCGCGTCAATTCACGGTAGGACAGTTCATTAAGATGATCCCGACTATATGGGGACTCTACACCGTCAACTAGCGCAGCCAGGCGCTGTTTGTTGGGGGTAGTGATAATCGCGACCCCGCCAGGTTTAAGCACGCGTCGCCATTCCTGCAACGTCTCGTGAACGTCTGCCACATGCTCGATTACTTCGCCGGCAAACAGTCCATCGAACTGCTCATCTCTGAACGGCAGAGCCGCTGCGTCAAACACTCCCCACCGCTGATCAGGCACCGCAGCGGCACGGTCACGAACAGACTCGAAATTTAAATCGCCCGCGTAGACCGTGAAAGGAACTTTATCTTCAATCTCAGTAAACAAAGACCGTCCACACCCAACATCAACGACACGTCCACCGGTGATATGCCGGGCAAACAAATCCTTCAATCTAGCTAGTTTGAATTTATGTAGTTCGTGCAAGAAAGGCGCGTCCTCTGGAGCGGTATAACCTTCGCTCGCGTACTGACGGTCATAGAACGATCGTAAGATATCTCTGTCCACAAACTTCAAGAGAGCCGGTTCGATCCGCCGTTTTTTCCCCGATGTATCGCGAACTACAAGTAGTAGATCGGCAAGCGGGTCAAACGCGTACTTTGGATTGAACCAACTGTCAGTTGTTAACAAGTTGAATCCCTCCGCCGTTACTTGATCCGACTCATGTCACAAATTTTGAAAATTCATTTGCAATATCGCTCGCCCTCGTCCTGGTGGAAGTTCAAACCTCCACCATCCCAAATGTCGGTCCGGATGGATGTTCTCACGATACGCATAGATATCGGCTGTGAACACATAGGTGTCTGGTTGTCCAACCGAATATCGGAATTCCAATGTCCCGCGACGCTCTTCAATCACGCCAGTTCGTTTCTCTGGAATAACCCGAGCTCCAAAAACATTCTTCATAGCGGTCAGGAAAGATTCTAATAGAGACAGTCATGGTAGTGTTGAATATGCTCAGAAGCGCCACCCCTAGTAAGGTCAGTCTTGGCCTCGTGGCATCACTCGCCATACCACTAGCTATAGCATGCGGAGAAGCGCCGCAACTTTCGGAACCGCTGGCGAACGTTTCCGAACGATTCATCACCAGATGGGTACCTCCCGAACCACCTGCAACACTTGGACTAGGAAATGACGACGAAAGAAATGCCTGGAGTCGTCTTGGGCAACAGGTGTCCGGCTACTTGATGTGGTCGTCGAATCGAAATGGAAATCACGACCTCTTTCTGATTGACCTGTCCACCGGTGAAGAACAACAGCTCACAAACAATCCTCATGTCGATTTCTTTGCGCGATTCTCTCCAGACGGTCAACTGATTTCATTTTTGCGAAGTCAGCGCCCGTGGGTCTCGTTTAGAGACGAACTCGCTTGGGATCTTTATGTAATGAACTCTGATGGCACTGACGAGCGCCAATTGGTGAGCGGCGCTTATCATCCGACGTGGTTACCAGACGGAACAGGTCTCCTTTACGTCAACGACAATAGAATTCTTCGCTTCGACCTCGCATCAGGTAGAACAACGACCGTCTACGATGGGACCCAGCCACCAACTAACGGCGTTGTCTATGAACCGGAACAATCACCCGATGGTCTCATCGCCATCACTCTGAGGGGAGTGCCGCGTGAAACGGTTGGTGTACTTGATTTGGTGAAGAATCAATACATACCAGTATCCAATGAACGAGCCTGTCAAATTACATGGGTGCCAGGACGTCAACAATTGGTATGGATTGACAACGGTGGTCATGGAGGCACACATGTAGCAACCGCTACATTTGACCAAGGCAACATCGAAACTGACATTTTGATCGACCTACCAGGCGACTACAGCCACGAATACTTTCCGCGCGTAACGAGTGATGGCCAATGGCTCGTTTGGGGTGCTTCCGCTGGAGGTCACGAACACGACCGCGCTGACTACGAAATCTTTGCGTGGCAGATCGGAACCTCTGTGGACACTGCGATGCGCTTGACGTTCTCATCCGCCAATGATCAATGGCCTGACCTCTGGATTGCTCACTGACAGTCAGTCCAGCGTAAATTCGTCCCGCCAATTTTTTGCATCTTCGAAGGCTGGTTGCTGTGACTTCTCCAGAATGCAATCTTCGAGAACAAGCACCTCCATCTCAGTCCTCATAAAACAACGATAGGCATCCTCAGGTGTGCAAACAATCGGCTCTCCACGGACATTAAACGAGGTGTTCACGACCATAGGGCACCCGGTCTTTTGATGAAATGCCTCAATGATCTTCCAGTAGAACGGCGCAGTCTCGAAACGTACCGTTTGAATTCTGGACGAATAATCAAGGTGTGTCACCGCTGGAATTTCAGAACGCACCTCATTCAACTTCTCAATTCCCCACAGTGTCTGGTCTCCTTCTTTCGCGGTGCGGCGGCGCTCCGGTAAAACTGGCGCGACCATCAGCATGTATGGAGAATCCGTATCCAATGCAAACCATTTTGAGAGTTCCTCCCTGAGCACACTCGGTGCGAACGGCCGAAAACTCTCCCGGTACTTAATTTTCAGATTCATCATCGACTGCATCTTCGCCGACCGTGGGTCCCCAATAATGCTACGCGCGCCTAAAGCTCTTGGACCGAACTCCATACGTCCTTGCAAGAGTCCTATCACCTTGCCGTCTGCGAGTAGGTCAGCAATAACCTCGGGAATAGCCGCAACACCAATATGCCGATACGGTCGGCCACGGGTCGTCAGATTCTTTTGGATACTCTCGCTCGAGAATCTTGGACCCAAAAACGTACCCTTCATACGATCGGCATAAAGCGGGAGACCGTCTTCTGAACCAGCACTATTTGGCATCCATTCGCCCGTCGCTTGAGGTGATGACCTTGGCTTATCCAAGTAACGGTGCCACACCGCCAACGCAACACCTAACGCTCCCCCTGCATCCCCTGACGCCGGTTGCACCCAGACTTCCTCAAACGGTCCTTCTCGAAGAATTCGACCATTGGCGACACAATTCAGTGCGACCCCACCGGCTATACAAAGATTCTTCTGCCCTGTCTGACGATGGGCGAATCGGACGACTTTTAGCATCACCTCTTCAGTTACCTCTTGGATCGAACGGGCTAAATCCATTTCACGTTGGGTGATGAGAGATTCTGGTAAACGCCGGCGGCTCCCAATGAGTTTCTCAAAAGCACTCCCCGTCATTCGTAGACCAGTGGAATAGGTAAAGTAATCGTGATTCAGTCGAATCGAACCATCGTCTTTGATTTCTACCAGGTTATCCTTGATCAGTGACACATATTTAGGCTCTCCATAAGGAGCCAACCCCATAATTTTGTACTCACCACTGTTGACCTTGAAACCCATGAAGTAGGTAAACGCGCTGTAAAGCAGACCCAGTGAATCGGGAAATCTGAGTTCCTTCAACAAGGTCAAATCATGACCCCGCCCTTCACCAATCGAACACGTTGCCCATTCACCCACACCATCGACCGTCACAATGGCAGCCTGCTCAAAAGGGGAAGGATAAAAAGCTGATGCCGCATGTGATTCATGGTGATCACCAAAACGTAGTTTCCACGAATAACTATGCGCGCGCTGTTTAACCTCTTTCTGCACCTTATACCCTTCGAGCGCAGCGAATTGTCTCCGGATGAGATCAGGCAACCAGAGTTTCTCTTTCATCCACAGCGGCATCGACTGGACGAATGACGGAAACCCCACCGGGGCATAATCAAGATAGGTTTCGAGTAACCTCTCGAACTTTACCAATGGCTTGTCGTAAAAAGCGACGTAGTCCAGCTTGTCAGGGGTGAGCTTGCCTTCCTCAAGACAATAAGTGATAGCACCAGTCGGAAATGCATGATCATGTTTCTTGCGGGAAAACCGCTCCTCTTGGGCAGCAGCGACAAGATCCCCATCCACAAGAAGGCAAGCTGCCGAATCGTGATAGTAGGCGGAAAGTCCAAGGATAGCTGTCATTGGAGGGAAGAAGTCTCGCCGGAAATCACAATCTAGAAGAGCGTGTAAATGAACGGCGCAACCGCTGACCCTTGCGACACCACGAGTAATAGTCCCGCCGCAACAAGCATCACAAGAATCGGCAGGAGCCAATATTTTTTATTAAAACGAAGAAACTCCCACAACTCACTAAGAACTTGAATCTTCGACATCCGGCAACCTTTACAACACTTTCATCTGGTCTCTAGAACATCTTTTCAAAATGCTTCCGGTCATGCTGTCGCTCAGCATACGGCACCCAATAGCTTTCTTGATTACTCCGTCGACGGCCAAGAGGGTCCCATCCAGTTAACCGTTTTGTCACGCCTATAGGCGTAACGACAACAAAAAACACAAAGCCAAGAATCACTCGCGTACTGACATATGCCAACACTTCTGCCAGCCTCATCCACATTCGATTCGGGTAAATCAAGGCTCTCGGGTACGTAACAGCGAGAACCACGAGTAGTAACCCAAGAACCAAAATAAACATGCCGACAGTAGAGCGTGGACCGTCCCAATTTAGCCACACGCCTATTAGTGCAAGCAGCACACCAACAGTACGACCAAACTGGCGCTCTTCCCACAACACCGGCGGTGTCGAAGGCGTCATGTTCATGATGATGAGTCCCCTGACAACGCATCGTAAATGGCATCCGCGATTAGACTGTGTCCGGCACGACCAGGGTGACACCCATCTGTCGTGACATAGAGTTCCGGCCGTTGAGCCAGAGTATCAAGACCGTACAATTCTTCGTAGAAACGTACTTCCTCACGATACAGCCGGTGCGATCGAAGGTCATCTAGGCGACTCTGAAACAGTGGTCCAGCATTCACCAAAGGCACTCCTTCAGTTTCAGCTACGTAATCCATTCCTCGCACGTATTCAGACTGCGCACAAACCGCTAACAACAGCGACCGAGCGCCCAAATCCTTCGCTCCCGCGATGAGAAACCTAAGGTTCTCCATATACGTATCCCGTTCAACGGAATAAACAAGTGCTCTCGTGTCACCCTCGATTTCCGCACGCTCACGCGACGCATCAAATGGATCGTAAACACCGAGAATCCAACGTCGCAACAACCTGAACGAAGCGAAACGATAGAGCACCGACCGTACCGACCCGCGCCAAGTCTCGTCAACATCTAGGACTTCATCAATCGACTGCAACACGAACCTGGCATCGTTAGCGCCGTAGCTGATAATGACGACGTCCGGATCCAAATCGCGAACATAATGCTCAAATATAGCCAAACCGTGTCGTGAGGTATGGCCCGAAATACCCAGATTAAAGACTTCGGTCTCACGTTCACCAGCGTTGGAATTAAAGCGGTCTTCCAATAACCGTTGATACGTGTACTCAGGGTCAACACCCCAACCAAACGTGCTCGAGTCCCCGATTGTAACGATCCGACTTACCCCCGGACGTTTAGGTTTAAACTCGCCTGTCCGAAAGCCATCATCATTTGATGTCAGGCGAAAGGTCGAACCTTTCTGTAACTCTATGTTATTGAATGGGTTCGTTGCATCGACTTCAATGTTTGGCTTGAGCTTATATTCGATATAGCGAGCTTCTTCAAAGTGACGCAACCAAGCAACATCCTCTGCACGAACGCCACGTGGACCTTCTAGTCTCCCTCGCTGAATATCAACCCAATTTTCATCATCAAGCAACCACACTGGAACGGCTATGTCGAAATTTTCATTGCGGGCAACGTCGGTATCAATTCCGCTGAGACGGATCACCACGTCAGTGCTAAGGAAAAACACAACTGGGGCCGAAATGGCAAGAATAAGACGCTTCCAGAAGACGGTAGTCGCCTTGGTCGATGTTGGCATTAGATTAGGCGAAGATTCAGCTGGAAGAAATTGTACAAGACGTCTCAGCTAACGAGCAATCTATCGAATCATGGCCTCCCGATAGACAGACTCCAAATGTTTAGCTAGTGACGGCCACGAGTAATTATCTTCGGCTCGGCGACGCAACGCCGAACCCAGATCAATAGCGCGTGGCCGGTCTCCTAGCAGTTGGCGCAACTCGGCAACAAAAGCTCTTGCGTCATCTACGGGCGCAAAGACTCCCTTTTCACCGAGCAGTTCACGATTCACAGGTGTGTCTGACGCGACAACAGGAAGACCACATCCCATATAGTTCAACAATTTTCCGTTTGCTTCGGTTAATGAACGTTTCGGTGACACGGCAACATCGCCAAGGCACAAAAACTTGGCCGCGTCGCCGTACGGTACTCTCCCAGGAAAAGTTATGCTCGCATCGATTCCGCGGGCCCGAGCTTTCGACTGATACTTAGTCTCATTCGGATAACCTAGGACCAACAAATGTATATCTGGATCAGATTTCGCAAAGACTTCTGCCACGTCGAGTAGCAGGTCAACTCCCTGATAGTCAGTTAAGACACCAAGAAACACGACAACTTTCTTCCCCACTAACCCAAGTTTTTGCACCAATTCCCGATCACGAGGTTGAGGACTAAACACCGTGACGTCAACACCATCAGGCAACGGCGAAATGCGATGAGGCTCCACTCCCTGAGCCTTCAGCAGTGACACCACTTGATTCGAACTCGTCACTAGTCGGGTTGGCTGTCGAACCAACCAGCGCTCTATGCTACGCATCAGAGTCGCCGGTAATCCATCATCTCTAAATACTCCTTGGTCCACCATCTCTGCCGTCAAACTACCTTGAAGATCGGCTACAAGGGGCAGCCGATGCCGCTTCTGCAAGAGAGTCCCGATCGCTATCCCTTCGTGAAGATGAGCATGAAGTAGGTCCGGTTGAAAACGAGTCACTTCACGATTAGCGGCTAGCAAGACAGCCATGTCAAGAACAGGACGCCCTGGAGCAAAACCGATTGGGTCTCCCGCTATGCCCGGAATGTAAGGTGCCCGCACCGTTCTGACATCGTCAAGATCTCGACCTGCCGGATAGGTCACTATCGAGGAATCGATACCCAGCGACGCGATCGCGCGAACTTCCTCGTAGACCCTAACGTGGCAGCCTCGGTCTCCAAAAAACGGAGTAGGCGCAATTACCAGAACACGCGATGGCTTCCGAACCTCAGCCGAGCTGTCAGGTCTTTCAACGGGTTCACGACTCACGGATGATAAACAGTGTCTTGGCGTGTTGCACTTCGGCGTTCATTCGCGCCTCGCTCCAGCCTAAACACCTCCCCATAATTTCAGTACACCGGCGCAAACATTCGTCGCCGGGATCACCTAGCGTACCTAAGCCGGTGCGCCGAAACAGTACGTCTGACAATTTAACGGCCATCTCTTGTTCAACAGCGAATCGCACTTCCGCGCCGAGCGTTGACCGTTGCGGCGACAAGGACGTCAACAGCCCCTGATCGCTGTCGGTCCCAAGTGAGACAACGTCATTGACCTCTGTCCCATACTGACAAACGAGATGCTCGACAGAACTACGATCTAAGACTTTTTCGTATCGATGAACGGATTCGTCTGTAAATCCTTCAAGGTCGCTAATCTCCCCTCCAACGAGTGCAACCTCGTTACTGCGACTCGACTCAGTCCTCTGACTCAGTCGCTGGCAGACCAACGAGATTGCCCGTTCGGCTAATCGCCTTGCGGTCGTGTATTTCGCACCTAATACCGATATCACGCCATCCACGCCATCCACGCGACCATGTTCGATAATCTGATAGTCGCCACTGCCCTGATAGAGGTCTGGCCGAATGTCGTTCACGGTGAGCGGGTATAAGCCAGCAAAGGCGTATGACACGTCCGAACGGGTCACCCGCGCACCGGGCAACGCCGAATTCAAATCACTCAGCAGCTCGGCAATGTCAACCTCGGTCGGTCCAACACTATCTAGCTCAGCTCTAAACGGTCGATTGCTGGTGCCTATTAGTGAATGTCCCCGCCACGGAATTACAAACAAATGACGTCCGCCACGGTCGACAAGTGATCCTGAACTATGGTCGGTAGTCAGTGCGAGCGCATATTTGTCGATGATCTGGCGGGTAACAATATGTACCCCTTTCGAAAATCCACTGATGGATCTTCGAAGCTCTCCGATACCCAGCTGCGCGTTTAATTCAGACACCCACGGACCAGCTGCATTGATCACAATTCTGGATCGGATATCGAACTGATCGCCTGTAAGGGTGTCAGAAACTGTTACTCCTTCGACACGCCCATGTCTCTTCAAAAGGGTCTGCACCGCCAGATAATTCGCCACGATTGCTCCGCCGCGAACAGCACTCTTGAGAAAAGCTAACGTCATCCGCTCAGAACTGTGCATATGTGACTCATAAAGAATCTGTCCGCCTGTAATATCAGTTTGAGCTGCCAGTCCTGGAACTAAACTAGACAATCTGTCTTTAGGAATGAATGAACTCGGAGGCACTTGTTTGACGGGATCTGAAATGTTTCCGTCGTAACCCCGAGTAAGCATCTCGTAGACCCACATACCAAAGCCGAGAAATCGACGCCCACGAAGGAAACCTGATTCCGTCGGAATCACAAAGGGAACCCATCTAGTCAAATGAGGTGCGATGCGCTGAAAACAAGCACGTTCACGCGCTGATTCCCTCACCTTGTCCAGACGAGCCTGCTGAAGATAGCGGATTCCCCCGTGGATCAACTTAGAAGATGCCGCAGATGTGGCCGAACCAAAATCTTGCCGCTCAACAAGCGCGACCGATAAGCCACGAAGCGTGGCGTCATGGGCTAGACAAGCACCAGTAATCCCTCCACCAACCACCAGAACATCGAAGGTCGTGTCTTGAAACGCCGTCGGCTCACGTTGCATTAGATGGACCCGCAGCTCGACCTCAACACCCGATGATCGACCGCGATGAGGTATATAGTATCCTGTGTCATTCAAGAGGTCGCCAGATCCTGGCCTCCTAGTGTTCCTGCTCTTGTCCGGCTTCCTGGCCGTCGGAGCACTGTTTATCAATCCCGTTCAGACCACATATGGTCTCAAGAGCGACGAGGCTACGTATGTCTCGATGACCTTGAGTCTTGCTCACGACGGTGACCTAACTTTTGAAGAACATGACCTAGAACGATTTTGGCCCTTGTACCAGAGCGGCCCAGAAGGAATTTTCCTGAAACGAGGACAGGGCACGGAAGACCACCTCTATTTTGGAAAATCATTTATCTATCCACTGGTAGCAACACCATTCTTTATATTGGCTGGCCTGAATGGCCTCCTACTCTTGAATGTTGTCTTACTAGCCGGTCTAGTCTTTTGTCTTTACTTGTTTGCTGCCACCCGTATGACTCCCTTTCATGCTGTCCTAGTTTCCACCGGATTTCTTGTGGCATCTATTGCACCACTATTTGGTGTCTGGATGATGCCAGAAACGTTTAACTTGGCAATGGTGGGCTATGCCTACTTCTTTTGGCTCTATAAGGAAGTTCGCCCCTCAGACGAGAACTCCACTTCAGCCACCAACTCGCCGACTGGTATATCTACGGACGTCATAGGCGCCGTATTACTTGGATTAGCAACATTTTCAAAACCGAGCAACGTACTGCTCATCTTGCCCCTCATCGGCCTCGCTTGGTGGCGAGGACAATTTCGTAGAGGTCTGGCCAATGGAGTTGTATTTGCTTTAGTTGTCGCGACAGGATTCGGTATAAACGCCCTAGTGTCTGGTGAATTCAACTACCAAGGTGGTGACCGAAAGACCTTCTATGGTCAATTTCCATTTCAGAGTGACGACGTAACGTTTGACACTGCAGGAATTGCTGTCACAACCGAGACGGTAGAATTTGAAGGGTGGGACCATTTAGGGCGTAACGTGCCCTACTTCTTGTTCGGCCGACACTTCGGCCTGATTCCCTATTATTTCCCAGCAATTGTTATCTTGATTTGGGTCTTGCTCCGCCGGCGGGAACTCGTGGTCTGGCATGTACTGATAATTGGGACAGTAACGTTAACCGCGATGGCGTTACTAATATTTCTTCCTAATACGTGGTCAGGAGGCGGTGGTCCACCAGGAAATCGTTACTTCCTCAGTATTTATCCAGCACTATTTTTTCTGATTCCCACAGCCAGAACGATTCTTCCAGGTTTAGCGATGTGGTGCGGTGGTGCACTCTTTGTAGCTCAAATTCTAGTCAATCCATTCGTTGCCGCTAAACGCCCTTGGGAAAACACCCAAAACGGCCTCTTTCGGTTACTCCCAATCGAATTGACCATGGTTAATGACTTGCCCGTCCAGCTTGATCAAAGACGAGCACGCATCGCGTACGGCAACGACCCGCCACTCTTACTTTACTACCTCGACAACAACGTGTGGCAGCCTGAAGAGCCTGGGATCTGGGTCGCTGGAGATGCACGAGCCGACATCATCATCCGAACCGATCCGCCTGTAACGGGATTAGAAGTGTCTGTTCAATCCCCAATCAAAAATGCGGCAACCATTAGCTTGGACGGGTCTACATACCATCTTGATCTCGAACCCAACGAAATTAAAACGTTAGATATACCAGTGACCGGCGTCTTAGCGCGGGACGTTCAAAACTTTGTGCTGACTGTCGAAACTCAAACCGGGTTCGTACCGACTCTTCGTAACGCTAAGTCCGATGACAAAAGATTCCTAGGCGTACTCGTCGGACTGAAAAAACGATACGACAGCAGATCGCCATAATTGGACGCTAGTTAAAAGCGTACCCGAAGACCACCGCCGACCTGAACACCGCCAACAGTTAGGGTTCGGCTGCGACCGGACGAAGGAACTTCAATACCGCCTTGCGCATACCTGAATAGCCCTCCTAATCCCAATTTGTCGGCAATCATGTACGTCACATCAACGGCAACATGCAAACCAACGCCGTTCTTCTTGAATGACCCTTCGGTGACGCCGTCAACTCTCACTGCCGTCCACGGTGCGCCGGACACTTCACTGACCGCCAACCCAGCAATCGTTCCTTGAGTAAGATTAAAAACACTGGGACCACCGGCAATTGCCACATCGAGCCTGTCGTTGATCGGCACGACCCAAGCCACGTGCAAATGCACGGCTCTCTGTTCATGTTGAAGGGAAAGAAGTTGTTGTTCGATCGTTCTAGAAACGTTTAACGAAAGGGGATGGGGAACTATGCCGGTTAACGTCGTCGAATCATCCTCTGTCATTTGAGAATAAGATGCCCCAATATGCAGTTGCTTCCAAACCTGAGCTGATGCACCAAAATCAAAAATACTGCCACTTTGAGTTTCGTGGTTTTCTCTAAACGTGGCATCTTCGCCATAAGCTCGAAACGAAAACGTTCTTTGGACAGTATCGCTTCCGGATTGAACACCGCCATTCATGTGAATCGATACCCGATCCCACACATTTGCAGATTGTGCCCAAATCGGGCTCGCGTAGAGACCAATAAACAGTCCAACCAGACTCATGATACGCCTATGGAGTGCCGGTGACATTTTCACGACTACTCGAACTTTCTCCACCCAATACGGCCATCTGGTGGCAACAATTGATCGGATAAAGTCCGGGGCTGAAATCCCAGTCCCGCCCCACCAGGTTCGTAGATCGCTATAAATCTTTGAAGGAACCCAGCAGCAATCAAGCTATACCCTTCTATGGTTGGATGCATATGGTCGTCACCAAGACAAGAGAGGTCCAGTGAACCCGCACCGATACATAAGCCAGTATTAATAATTTGGTAGACATCGACCAAAGGCACACCCTGTCGAACTGCGACCTGCCTAATACGTTCATTGTATGGGACCACCGCAGGTTGGGTACTTCGAGCGGTCCTCTGCGGCGGGATGGTAGCAAGAATGGGATCGACGCCGCGCGTCTTCGCATGTTGTACCATCGTCTCGACCGCGGCAGCAGCCTGAATACCTGGGCTCAGGGTGTCAGGATCCAAGTCATTGGTTCCTTCCATTATCAGAACAACATCGGGTTGAACTCTGGCCAATTCCCTCTTAAATCTAGATACTGCATTGACTGCCTTCTCGCCTGGAACACCAGAATTTGTCATGCGGATGGCCTGCCCACTGTAACGCTGACTTAAAAGTTCACCTAGTTGGGCCGGATACGACTTGCTGGGACGTATCTCAACGCTCGTCGGTATCACGTCAGACGTAACACCGGCGGTCAAGCTGTCACCAAATGCCAGAATGCGGCTAACACCTATTGTGGGAATGATTCGTACGGACAGCGTGCAACTGGCGGTTTGTTGAAGCCCGTCCCGTCCGGTGCAAGTCACGGTTGTCGTCCCAACGGAGAAGGCCGTACCAGATTCCGGGAGACACTCAGTCGTGACCGGTTCCAGTCCACCGTAAGTCGTCGGCGCCCCATACTGCACCGCGACAGCCTCTCCCTCGAAAGACTGACGAGACACGCTCGGAGCACAAGTTAGAGAAAACAACTCGACTTTCTCGGTTGGGAGGGACGATGGCGCCAATGGAGTGGGAGATGACTCACTACACGCACCCAGCAACAGACTCCCACAAACAGCAACCAAAGCTCTGTGACTGGCTCTCCTCAGGTTGACCCGCATCATTGTGTACAAGCCCGTCATCGTATCCTGCGCCAAGCCTTTGGTCAACGCACGGCCGGTCGCCATGCTAATCTGTCTACAGACGTGATTTCCTCGATTGACCTACCTAGCCAATATAGCGGGCTGAAGAACGAAATCGACACAGCTGTCGGTCGGGTTCTCAAAAGCGGTCGTTATGTACTAGGACCCGAGGTCGAAGCATTCGAATCTGAGTTTGGCAGTTCTTGCGGCGCGGCCCATGCAGTCGGACTAAACTCTGGAACCAGTGCTATTTATCTATCACTCCTCGCCTTAGGGATCGGTCCTGGCGATGAAGTCATCACAGTGCCGTACACATTCGAAGCTACCATTTCCGCAATTCTCGCAACTGGCGCAACACCTCGACTGATCGACATCGATCCTCAGTCGCTCACCATGGACGTAGCCCTCTTAGAAAATGCAGTCACCGAGCGAACCAAAGCGGTCCTACCCGTCCATCTATTTGGTCAGCCGGCTGATATGGACCCGATCTTGGCCATAAGCCGGCGCCATGGCGTGAGCGTGATCGAAGACGCCTGTCAAGCGCATGGTGCGACGTATAAAGGTACTCCGGTAGGTGGCCTCGGGGACCTATCGTGTTTCAGTTTTTATCCCTCTAAGAATCTCAGTGCCTGCGGCGATGCGGGAATGGTAGTTACCAAGAATGCCTCCCTCGCAGATGCGATCCGTCACTTGAGGACTTGGGGACCAGAACAAGGATCAGGGAACTATCGGATGGCGGCGATTCAAGCGGCGATTCTCAGGGTTAAACTACCCCATCTTGAGGCGTGGACTACACGTCGTCGAGTGATTGCTTCTCGATACACAGAACTTCTGAAAGATACGGCGCTTGGCTTGCCGTTGACCATGGCTTATTCAGGCCACGCATTTCATATTTATGCAATCCGGTCGCCACAACAGCACGCACTGCAGGAAAATCTGAGGACCCAAGAAATAGAGGTCAGTGTGCACTACCCCCAGGCTGTGCACCAACAAAAGAAATACTCAGGCCTTAATTACCAGCCCGGAGATTTCCCTGTGGCTGAACAACTGGCAACCGAACAGTTGTCCCTTCCCATCTACCCTGAACTTTCTGATGAAACTGTGACGAAAGTCGCTACGGCAATTCGACAACTTTAAAACATCGCATAGAAGCGCCAAATCCGGCGGCAAGCGCCAGGTCTCCTGAATGTGCACCCGGCCGACAGAAAATTCTACCTAGAAAATCAGCCTGAATAAGTCGATGGACAATCAACTAGAAAGAACCACTAGCACGACTACTTACAGAGACCGTTCCGATAGCTAATCTTTAGTCAACGAGGCTTCTCCACCACCGCTCCCACTTGAGGTTTCAAGCACTTCCCTGACTACGTAAATCGGCTTACCTTGGGACTCATGATAGGTTCTGGCCTGCAGTTCCGCCAACAATCCCAATGTGATCAGCTGCAGTCCAGTAAATACCATAAGGATAGAAAGTAACAATAGTGGTCGATCGCCGATCGCCTGCCCTTCAAACAAACGAACATAAACCAAATACAAAGTGATAAGCGTCCCAGGCACTCCAAGCAATAAGCCAGCGGGACCAAACATCTGTAATGGGCGCGTCGAATAACTGAGCAGAAACTTGACGGTAACCAAGTCAAACACAACCCGAACCGTTCGTGTTAATCCATATTTAGATCGACCAAACCGTCGCGGCCGATGATTAACCACTGACTCCGCAATCCTGACTCCTTGCTCGCTCGCGATCGCGGGAATAAAACGATGCATCTCACCATACAGTCTAAGCGTCTTAACGACTTCAGCCCGGAACACTTTTAGTGAACATCCATAGTCATGCAGTTTCACCTGAGTCGTAACCGAAATCAGCCAGTTGGCAATCATCGACGGAAGCTTCCTAGAAAACCATGGGTCCTTCCGATCTTTCCGCCAACCACAGACAATGTCGAAACCGTCCTCCAATTTCGAAAGCATTGACGCAATGTCTCTAGGATCATTTTGAAGATCACCGTCAGATGTAACGATATAACGGCCTCGAGCACGATTAAAGCCGGCTGCAAATGCTGCTGTTTGGCCAAAATTCCGGCGCAGACAGACAACACAGACTCGCGGATCGTCCGCGTGAAATCCTGCGAGTAACTTATAGGTGCTATCGCTACTTCCATCGTCAACAAAAATCAGCTCATACGTCCGGCCGAGTTCTTCCAAGGCCGTCGTCAATTCCGAGTAGAGTTCGCCGACGTTAGGTTCTTCGTTATAAAGAGGTATAACGACCGAAATTTCAGGATTCATTCTCAGTGGCCAAGAGAGTACTGCACGCAGGAAACAAGCAAAACGATTATAGGGTTCACCATGCAGTTGGTCAACACAACTACCTTTCAAGTCAGCAGCTTAGAAGCTTCGGTCAATCATTGGCACTAACACGCCGAAAGCGCCTCCAAAAAAAATAGGTCGCGCCGAGGAGCAAGATAACCACGGCTAACACGACGGATACTGTATTACCATTCTGCGCCAATATCTCGATCGCTGCGTCACCGTACCTTACCGCTAGCCAACCTTCACCGAAATAACGAATTCCTCGACCAAAAGCCACAGCCAGAACAAACTGCAACAACGGAACCCGAGAGACGCCTGCCAAAAGAACAAATACTTTAAACGGCGCAGGCGGAGGCAAGATAGCTGGTACTGCAACCGCCAATACTCCATATTTTCTAGACAGCTCCATTGCACGCTCTAAACGGGGTCCACCGAACCGCTTCCTCAGCAAGGGCTGCCCACCCCGACTACCGATACCGTAGAGTAACAAGCATCCAGCCACTGAACCCAGAGTCGCCATCGATGCGTAATAGGTCATTAACTCTTTATTTTCAATGACCATCACAATAACAAGAATGTCATTGATCTCAGGTAGCGAGAGAAAGGACGAATCAAGAAACGCAACCAAGAACAGCCCTGGGCCACCTATCGATAATGCAAACGCCTGAACCCAACCAATAATCTTTGCCATATGGTGGTGAAATTATACGAGGAGCTTGTCTTCTAGCCCGAGTACACGGACAAAAAGTAATGGGAGATGGCTGTACCGGTCCTCAATCTATTCCTCTTATAGCGTGGCTAGGCTCAAAGTTCTGGATGACCGAGAGCATCTGACTATGGAGGGGCCCATTCGAGGCCACTATTGCACCATCTCTCGGATCGAACATCTCTCCGCTAAATCCAGTGACCCGCCCCCCTGCCTCTTCGATCATCAACGCACCTGCGGCAAGGTCCCACGGGAACAGCCGCTGCTCCCAAAAGCCATCAAAACGCCCGGCTGCCACATAACAAAGATCGAGGGCTGCCGACCCTAAGCGCCTCACAGCGCGAGCGGAACTCACAAATGAACCAAACAAACCCACAACGTCGTCGACCATCTCACGTACATCATAAGGGAACCCCGTACACAACATAGAATCACCTAAATTTGTTTCCGTCGAAACAGTTAACAATCCGCCATTAAGTCGAGCGCCGCCGCCACGTTCGGCAACAAACAACTCCTGTCGGCTAGGATCAAAAACAACTCCAAGTTCAGTTTGACCGTCAACTTCCAGTGCCAGCGAGCAGCAATAAATCGGAAGGCCATGGGCATAGTTCACGGTCCCATCGATAGGATCAAACATCCAGCAGTAGCTGGACGACCCATTCGCTGCTTCGGGTTGATTTGGAAATTCTTCGCCGAGCACACTGTGTGTAGGAAAACGTTTTGCAATCAACTGACGACCGAAACGCTCTATTTCTACGTCCACTTCCGTAACTATGTCGATCGGCCCTTTCTTGTCCACTGTGAGATCCGAACCTTGTCGGTCCAACTGGATCTCTCCCGCCTTAACTGCAATTTCTATTGCTGTTTCAAGGAATTGTGAGTCAAGAGACATTGATTATTTAAGGATTCCGAAGCTCTTGGGACGATGAACTTAAGTAACTTGCCGCACGTAAACATTCTTGGCGCACACCCGAAGGATGCTACGGCAGGAATGGAACAATTAGACGTCTCCTACACGGGTCAACACGATTGATCGCTCCTAGTATCTATCGGGGAATCCCTTTTAAAAATCGAACTCACAATACCTAGCAAGCACCGATCAAGCAAGCATCCCCTCTGAACTAAGGACATAGAGACATTGTTGTATAGTTCGCCCATGGACGACATCAAGGCCACTACAACCACCATTGATCCAGGCGGATACGTAAGTGGAAGCCTTCATGTTCCCGGTGATAAATCTATTTCACATCGATACGCAATCCTTGCTGCACTAGCAGAAGGAGAGTCCGAGCTTCAGGGCTACGCACCCGGAGCCGATTGCGATTCTACACTCCGTTGTTTGCGGCAACTTGGTATATCTCTAGAGTCATCAACAGATTCGCCCACTGACCAAGGAGCAACGATTACCATTGCCGGGTCAGGCCTGAAAGGATTCGCATCGGTTAACGGGTCTCTAGACGCTGGCAACTCGGGTACAACGATGCGATTGATGGCTGGAGCTCTGGCCGCACACTCTTTCACTACCACCGTCACCGGCGACCAGTCGTTGAGTCGTCGACCGATGCAGCGAATCGTAGCTCCGCTGCAAGCAATGGGTGCTCAGGTGGAAACACATAAGGGCTGCCCTCCGTTGACAATCACAGGAAGATCTCTTGAAGCGATCGACTACACCCCCCCTATGGCCAGCGCCCAAGTTAAGAGTGCGATATTACTAGCAGGACTACAGGCAAATGGAACGACGTGGATAAAAGAACCCGTTCAGACACGTGACCATACCGAACGGGCACTACCTATTTTCGGAGTCAACCTCGTGCGTGAAGGGCAGGCTGTCGGCATCGTAGGGGGGCAGCAGCTGGTAGCCGCCTCGTTAGCCATTCCCGGTGATTTTTCGTCGGCTGCATTTTGGTTTGTGGCCGCCGCAGCACTCCCTGGATCCGTCATCCAGGTATCACATGTGGGACTTAATCCCACGCGAACACGACTACTTGATGTACTTCAAGGTGTCGGCGCGCGCGTCGCCATAGAGCCTGCAGAAACAACTTCGCCCGAACCATACGGAACCGTTACGGTCTCCCACGCGGAACTCCATCCGATCATTGTGAAAGGGACAGATGTTCCAGCTCTGATCGACGAACTACCGGCCCTCGCCGCACTGGGGCTGCACGGTCAAGGTTTCCGGCTTAATGGAGCAAGCGAACTACGCACCAAAGAAAGCGACCGAATCGAGGTTTTAGTTTCTGGTCTTCGTCACATGGGTGCCAAAGTCGACGAATTCCCAGACGGATTCGAAGTCTACGCCCAGGACCCACCGTCCGGAGGAATCGTCGATGCCGCAGGTGACCATCGTATGGCAATGGCGTTTGCCATTGCTGCTCTTGGCTTAACCGGGCCTACTATGATCAAGAATTCTGACGTTGTTAACGTGTCGTATCCCGGTTTCTTCGACACGTTGAACTTACTGCGGCACAGATGAAAACAGACAAGATTTATCTGATTGGTTTCATGGCGGCTGGAAAATCAACAGTCGGCAAAGCTTTGGCCAACCGCCTTCACTGGGAATTCCGTGACCTCGATGAACTCATCGAAAAAAAAGAGCAACTATCCGTCACCGACTTCTTTCGCAAAAGAGGTGAGACTGCGTTTCGGAAAGCCGAAAACGCGATGCTCAATGAAATTCAGCAACTCCGCCGTGTCGTCGTAGCTACGGGCGGAGGAACATTCGAAAACTCATCCAACCGGACCATCATCACCGACGACGGTATTGCTGTCTGGCTCGATATACCGATAGAAACGGCACTCAGTCGTCTGTCAGGCGACCCAACACGTCCGCTCGCTTCCAATTCGAAACGTCTGCGATCGTTATGGGAAAGCCGAAGACCAACATACAGCCTGGCACAGGTTCAACTCGCCACCGAAGGCAAAACAATTGAAGACCTTGTAACCCAAATTATCAATTGGATGAGTAAATAATGAATGACGAACCTAGTTCAGAACCAACACTCTTGAGGCCGTATATTCCAAGGTTCTATATCGGTTCTAGGATTTTCGCTCGGTCCGACGCTTGAGCTCAGCAGCATACGCATCTGCCGCTGCACGTGATCCCAGCACCCAACCAATCACGATCCCCAACAGAAGAACCGAAGGGATAAAAATAAAGTGCCCCGCGGTCATGTCTCCCACTGACTATGACTCTCCCGTTCTTCCCGATAGCTCTGACAAGTCTCGTTCAACAGCTACCATCCGTCGCCAAATCGACCACAGGTAACCAACGACTGCAATCCACAGCAATGCGTAAGCAGCTACCAATAGTGGAGCGGCCGGAAGTTGGTCCTCTGGTGGAACAGAATCCAGCGGAACAAATTCGTCTTGTGCTGGTTGACCTACACCTGCCTCAGCTAGATCAAACTGAGCATTAAACACAATTACGCCCACGACAAGCAGTAAAACGCCCACATTTCGTGCCCACACTTTATGCGATTTCATTTATCCTTTTCGTCCACTGTGTAGTTTCAAATCTGACAATTATTACCAAAACTGCATATTAATCCATCGCAAGATGTAATTGCTCAAGTCGACTACGTTGCTCCTCCAAACGGAGGCGCGCGGTGAGCATAGCCATAAACAGAACCAAGAATGCGACCATGCACCATACAAACGGCCCAAACATGCCTGGTGCCGACGTCGCCAGCGTGGGAATCACATTAGTCGTTGGATGAATGGTGCGCCATACGTTAACCGAAATATAAACGAACGGAACGTTAGCCATTCCGAAGAGTGCTAACCCTGCAGCAAGCTTCTCTGACCCCGGACCACCATAAGTCCGAAGCAGAATGTATGCGATAAAAATAAGCTCGAGAATCAACGCCATGGTCAGCCGAGCGTCCCACTGCCACCAGACGCCCCACGCCTTGATCGCCCAAAGAGGTCCGGTCATGAGTCCCATCAACCCAAACAACACAGCAAGTTCAGCCGAAGCCACGGCAAGTCGGTCAGCCGCCGGTCGCTCCTTAAACAAATAGATAGCACTTGAAAACCCGCAAATAAATACTGCCAGGAACATCACAATCCACGATGGCACGTGAAAGTAAAAGATCTTCTGCACGAGTCCCATCGTGGATTCATACGGCGCACCCGCAATCAAGATTGGTGCACCTGCGAACATTACCGCTGAGATTACGAGTAATCCACCAAAGATTTTCGACATCATCCTTATCATTCTGTCATGACAGGCTCAAATGTCCATAGAGCAAGCGTGATGAAAACCGCGTCAAAAAATACCAGCAAAGCGATCCAAAATCTCGCCAAGTCCAAGTTTGGTTGTCCCTGAAACAATGCGACCGTACCACCTACTCCAGCAATCAAAACCGGAAACGTCACCGGATACAGCAATATCGGCAGTAAAACACCGCGACTGCTGGTCCGTAACAGCATGGCAGCGAAAAGTGTACCAACTGTTGCAAATCCGACTGTTCCAGTGACGAGCAGCAAGAATAAATGTCCTGGATAGAGTAAAAGTGAAACCTGAAAAGTAAATGCCACAAACAATACGACCACAGCTTCAACAACCGCCATTAGCAGAATAATTCCAAGCAATTTACCCAAAAAAATGGCTGAGCGCTGTACCGGTGCCATCAATAAACCTCGCATGGCATCCTGATATCGTTCTCGTTCAAATGCGCGACCTAACGCCAGAGTTCCTGAAAAAGCCACAGCTATCCAGATAATCCCAGCTGCCGCGCCATCAATCGGCCGCCCCCCACGAACAAAGGCAAACGAAAACACCAGCACACACGATGCAGCAAAAAACAGAGTGGTCGAGACCATCTCCCAACTTCTGGTCTCAACCCGAATATCCTTAAAAGTGACAAGTAAGGCAGTCTCAAAAAAACTTTTCATCACGTTTCACAACGGCATGTAGTAAAAATCTCAGTCTGGAGTCTTTTTCAATTATCGTGCAACAGAGTTGCACGATAGCGGTCGCGCAAAGACCCACTCTCTCCTTCAAGCTCAACCATCTTTCCATTCCGAAGCATCACCGATCGATCGACAAACCCTTCAGCAATGTCAAGGTCATGAGTCGCCACCAACACCATACAACCAGACTTCTTGAGATCTAGCAATCGGTCCGTTAATGCGACTGTCGCCATTTCGTCTAGACCAGTAAATGGTTCGTCCAACAGAATAAGTCGAGGGTCGTGCAGCAGCGTGCGTTCAAGAGCCAGCTTTTGGCGCATGCCTCTCGAATAACTGTCCACAACATCGTTTTCGCGTCGCCCAAGGCCAGCGCGGGAAAGAGCGCTGGTCGCGCGTTCTGACGGATTATCTAAACCGTACAACCCAGCAAAGAATTCAAGATTTTCGCGCGCTGTCAATTCTGCGTAGAGCTGTAAGTCGTGGGACAAAAACCCGATACTCTCTCTTAGCTCAGAAGTGGAGCGGCTCCCGCTGTAATTACCGTAAATAACGCGCCCAGACGACGGACGAATGAGGGCAGCCAGAACGCCGAGCAGCGTTGACTTTCCAGCACCGTTTGGACCGAGCAGCCCAACCAGTTCACCCGGTTGAAGCCCAAAGGACACATGGCTCAGCGCACGTCGTCGGCCATAGTAACGCGAAACATCATCGATCGTAAGATGGTCGAAGTCGAACACAAGCCTCCGAGGAGTTTAACCAGCCGTACCCGGGGATTCCACAGAATGCGACTCCCGAGTCCTTCCAGAACTGATGAGCATTGCCGTCAGCTGTTCATCAAGCTCCCGGTAGACCCGTTCGAGAGCACCGATCAATTCTGTTCGTCTCGAAGTGTGTTTGGTTAATCCAATTTTTCCAGAACGATGTTGACGCTCGATTTTGACGAGATCAGTAAACAATTTTTCCTTGCGGGTTTCCAGTATCGCACGCCGCTTGACCTCTGAAGCAGTCTCTCGCTTACCCAAAGACCCCCAAAAGCCAAACCCAAAAATAGCACCAGCCATAATTAATGTGATCGTACTCGGCATAGTACTACGGTGAGGCAACCCCACCAACTCAACCAACAGGTCCTGACCAACAGAAATACGCGGACCGGCACCAAGCATGTACGGCGTCCCATTTCCTTGGTCAGAAGGAAGTTCCATCCGCCGATCGATCTGCGATGATTGAACGTCCATATCACCCCACTGCTCAACCGAAATCAGCAGTGCTTCTAGGTCAACTGGAAAACTTTGAGAAAGCACAAGATTCGCAGCTGAATACGGCAATATGTAAGCCACGTGTAACGGCGTGGCCCCCGGAGCAAACGGACCCGGCAGTTCCACTCTTCGACCATCTAGCAGCGTCGTGGGAGACGATCCTCGCATGACGGTCGTGCCGACCGCTCCATTCGGAAGATCAAACGTGATCGGCGTCGACGGCTCCACGGGTGTATCAGTCTTGTTGATAACCTCAAGAAAATAATAGACCTCTATACTCTCTTCAATTAATTCCACCTGTATCCATGACTCACCCGCCAAGGTCACCGTACCCAACTGCGCAGGAAGCTCTGGGTTGTCTGGATCAGCCCCAACCAACATCAGGCGAATACCTCCACGACCAGGAACATTAAACATCTGTGACTGCAACTGGCTACCATCAAGCTCTGTCGAAGCCTGAACCTGCTGACCAGGGTTCAAGGTCAAGAATGTCGCTCGACCTTCTTCGTCGGTAATGGCCGTCTCGACAACATCTCCTTGCCGTAATTCGACAGCCTGGCCTGGGACGTTATTTGTAATCTGCCCGCGAATAACCCTGACGGTAATAGTTCCGTCCGGTAGTGCTGGGTCGGGCAAGGGAAGTCCGGACATTTGGCGCGGATCTGGTTGGGCGCCTAGTTGAACTACACACAGCAACCCAATACAAATCGAGAGCCACCAACTCACCCGTCGCATCAGTCCATTCACTCCGTATTGCCGTTTACTGGCGAAGCACAGTGTTTACAAAACTTCGAGTCAATGTCATTTACAGTTCCACAGCTTTCACAAGTCAGAAAGTCCTGCTGAACAACTCGTTCTCTTGACAGTCCGTCATTCTGGGAATTGTCCGCTAATCGTGTTACAAGTTCTTGCTCAATTGCCTCACGGTAACCGGGCATGTCGGCATCAAGTTTCTTGATCAATGCCAGTGCTTGGCTCCTTAGGCGTACCTTCATGACGTCAAAATCCGGCTTCGACACCTTGCCCATAGCCCGATCAAACTCCAACTCTTTAATCGATCGCAGGACCAAGGTTTTCTCTCGTTCAATCGCGGCTCTAGTTCGACCTCCAATGACCTGGACCTGATCTTCTGCGTGGATTCCCACAAGCGGCCACAATGTTCGACAAAGGGCAAAGCCAACGCCAGACGCCGATCCAATTGCGGCAACCAACAAAACTAGAACAACCGGATCACCGGGTTGCACAAGGACAACAGCTACAGTGGAAGCCAAAAGACCCAGTAACACAAAGAGGTGCCACGGCCGGAAAGAACTTCTATCAGTCGAGGTTTCGGAGTTCATCGTCCAACCTGGCTTCTAACTGCACATCGTTTCCGGCTGCAGGGAGAGAAGCCTCCGACTCCTGAAACTCCGAGCCACGTCGCGACCAGCGGAGTGCAACAAAGCCGACGCCAGCCAAGCAGACACCACCGACCAACATCGGAAACAACCAAGACAGTTGATTAAATGCGCCGATTGGCGCGCCGATAGGTTCCTGACTTCCGTAGGTGTCGATAAAATGTTGATAAACCCCATCGCGGTCGCGGCCCAGCGAGACCTGCTGATTCAACCGGAGACGCATATCATCCGCGGTTGAACATGTACAGGTTGACAATTGCAGATGAGAGCAACTGCCACAGACACAAACGAGTTCCTCTTGCAACTCGGCTTCAAGTTGTTTCTGCTCAGTTGTTAACTCAGCCCCATTCGGCACGGCAATCTGAGCGTGCACCGTTGTTCCCAATCCGGTCAAAAACAATGACACAAGAAGAACCGACGTTGTGGCTGCTCCTTCAGGAACCTTGGCCGCTATAAAGGCCAGCCGACTCTCTGGCAACAGTGCGATACCAGTTCCAAGCGCCATAATCGCGAACCCAAACCAGATCCAATTCACTAGTGGATTTACGGTAATCTGAAACGCAGCTGTCTGATTACTGAGGTCGTACGTCGCTAACGTAATGTACAGGTCCTCAGAGATGGAGCGTCGAATAGCGACTTCGGTCGTTGGTTCGGTTTCATGTTTTCGGAAAAACCATCGGGCTGGAAATAACTCACCCGCCGATTGCCCATCCTTCAAGATAGTCATGTGGCCGGTGATCATCTGCTTCTGTCCGTCATCGGTTTCACTGATACGTTCATATTGAACGGTAAACTGGCCCAGCTCAACCTCGTCACCGGGACTCATCATGACCTGCGTTTCCAATTTGTAGCCGGAACCGGCAAATCCCAAAAACATCAAGACGATTCCCACGTGAACGATATAACCACCGTATCGACGTCTGGAGCGCATAACCAAACCAATTAATCCAGTCAACATATCGGTTCCGGTTGCCCCACGACGCACAACAGCACCACGAATGAACTCCTGACTGATCGTGCCCACAACGAACGCACACAAGGCAAAGCAAAGCCCAGAAACCCAGACACGAAATCCAATGGCTAGAAGCCCAAATGCCGTGACTATCGCCAACCCAACCGGCCAGGCAAATTGGTAAACCAGGTTACTGAGTGTTGACTTTCGCCACGCGAGCAGAGGACCAATGCCAGTAAGCATCAATAGCACTAATCCGATTGGCACCATCCAAGTATTGAAGAACGGGGGACCGACAGTGATCCGCTGGCCGGTCACCGCTTCGCTGATGGTCGGAAACATCGTCGCAAACAGGATGAAAAATGCAGAAAACAGCAGTACCCAGTTATTCAGCAGAAAGGCCGCCTCACGAGACGCCCACGACTCCAAGTCATTTCTCGCGCGCAGAAGGGGCAATCGATATATTAGCCACCCAAAACTGAAGGTGAGGATCAGAACCATGAAAATAGAAAACAAAAGTGTCAACTGAGGATCTTCCCCGAACGCATGCACTGATTGCACAACCCCACTCCGGGTCATGAATGTGCCAAAGATCGTCAGAAAAAATGTCAGAATCACCAGTGTAACGTTCCAAATTCTGAGCATGCTTCGACGTTCCTGAACCATCACTGAATGCAAAAATGCGGTAGCGGTGAACCACGGAAGAGCCCCAGCATTTTCAACAGGGTCCCAGCCCCAGAATCCACCCCAGCCAAGTTCTTCGTAAGCCCAAATCATCCCCAACGTTAGACCGAGAGAAAGGAACAGCCATGCAAACATCGTCCACCGTCGAACAGCACGTAACCACGAGTCGTCTAAATAACCCGTGATCAAGGCCGCCATGCCAAACGCAAACGGGATCGTCATACCGACAAATCCGATATAAAGTGACGGCGGATGAATCGCCATATATGGGTTTTGCAATAGAGGATTTAGTCCTCGACCATCGACTGGGGCTTCAGTTAAATAGGTTGTAAAGGGATCGTTGTGAACGATCATCACAAACAAGAAAAAGAGTTGGACAGCCCCGACAACAGCGACCACATACGGAATTAATTCTCGTTGGCTCTCTCGATTGGTCTTGACGGCAATCGCTCCGAACACCGACAACAGAAACACCCAGAACATTATCGACCCGTCTAGGCCACCCCAGTACGAGGTCAGTTTGTAAAAGAGCGGTTGGACCGAGTCAGAATAGCGGTCCACATAACGGATGCTGTAATCCTCAGTCACAAACGCATAGACGATGATCGCGGATGCCAGCGTCATCAATGCCGTAACTGAGTAAAATGCTCCGACACCACTTTCAACCAACTGCAATGATCGCCGGCGCGCACCCGCGACTGACACGGCAATTGCGTAGGCGCACACAATAAACGCAGCAAGTAACGTATAAGAACCGATTGTTGCCATGGGTTTACGTTAAGAACCGACAGTTCGCATAATTTACGAGCGAGGGAACATTCCTGTCGTCTGAAACAGACTGCCGAGCCTCTAGTGCGGAGACACTAGTTGTTTGCACCACCAGAGTTGTTCGGTCCCTCAGCATCGCCTGCAGATGCCGCATCAATTTCTGGCTTCGGCTCATACTTCGATGGACATTTCGCCATAATTCCGCCTGGTTCCACGACAAGCTTCTGCCCCTCGAGTCGACCAGATACCACAACCTCAGACTCGTCCTGAAAGGTGTCCGGCACAATTCCGGTGTACTCAGCATGCACTACGTACCCGTCTTTTTGAATATCAAAGCGGTAATCCAACGTACTCGGTTTCCACGAAATGTTAGATGCGTAGCCGTGTACTTGAAGACGCTTGCCAACCCACTGGTCGGGATCGACCATAACCTCATCAACGTGCTTATAGTATTGTGTGCCGTCCTGCATCGTGGTCCACATTAAGCCCACGAAAGCGGTAACAAGCACACCTGTCGTCAACAGTATCTTGAGGCCTTGGCTCGGCATATGTCTTACAGACTTTATCTATTGTTTTCCTGTGTAAAAGGATATCGTCGTCGACCCGACTAGTCAATCGAAGGAACAAACTCTCGAAATAATCCACCACCAGTTACAGCGGCCAACAGCAAACTCAAATCCAACCTGCCGTTAGGCACTTTCGTCCAATTTTTTCATTAGTCTTTCTACGAGATCCATAGGAAGCCCTACAACATTGGTGTATGAACCGTTAATCCGGTCAACGAAGCGAGACGCCACTCCCTGGATTCCATACGCACCCGCCTTGTCAAACGATTCGCCTATTGCAACGTAGGTCGCAATAGTTTGGTCATCAAGATCAACCAGAGTCACTTCCGTCCTGACCATGCCTGAACACCTGGCACCTCCACGAACCAGTGCAACCCCGGTTAAGACTTCATGAGTTCGCCCTGACAACCTTCGCAACATCATGACAGCGTCATCTCTCCCTTGAGGTTTTCCGAGCACGTCGTTATCCAAAACAACAATCGTGTCAGCCGCTAAAACGAAGCGATCGTCTTCCGGTCCGGAACAGATAGTGACCGCCTTTAACATCGCAAGGCGAAGCACATAGTCCCTTGGCAACTCATCAGCTAATTGTCTTTCGTCGACATCTGCTGGTTCGACATCAAAGACATATCCTGCCCGAGTCAACAATTCACGGCGGCGGGGTGAACCTGATGCAAGAATAAGTTGGGAATGCGGATGATACACTCACGCAAGAATACAGGACATACGCCCCTTAATCTTATCCAATGATTTCAGCCCGCGATGTCGCAGCTAAAGCCCTCGGCGAATTGCTCCGACGCCAACCAATGTCAGACGCGAAGGTCAGATTTGCCTGGCGGTCATCTGTGGGCGTTTCCATCGCACGAGCAACGGCGGTCAGATTTGACAAGAACTCTGGAACGCTTGTCGTCATAACAGATGCTGAAGCATGGCGCCAGGAAGTACACCGTTCGATACCGGTTGTCAGCAGTAGAATGAATGAATTGCTCGGTCGAGGAACTGTTAAGAGAATTACCGTGGAGCGAAGGAACTAACCATGGAAGAGTCGGTCATTGTCGGTGCGGTGCGTCTACCAACTGGGAAGTTCATGGGTGCTCTCAGTAGTCTTCCCGCTCCTGAACTCGGGGCAAGAGTAATCCGAGAAGTGGTGTCACGCGCCGACCTCGACCCGGCACACATTGACGAATGCATCATGGGCAACGTGGTATCGGCAGGTCTCGGACAGGCACCTGCTCGACAGGCTGCCATTCAGGGCGGCCTTCCGGACCACGTAGCAGCATTAACAATCAATAAAGTCTGTGGGTCCGGTCTCAAGGCTGTCATGTTGGCAGCACAGGGTATCGCAACCGGTGATATAGACGTCGCTGTGGCGGGCGGGATGGAATCCATGAGTAATTGCCCTCACTTGTTGCGATCAGTCCGGAAAGGCGTCCGGATAGGAGACACTGAAGCGGTGGACTCAATGGTTCACGACGGGTTGTGGTGTTCTCTTGAAAACTGGTCTATGGGACTAGCCTGTGAAGCAGTTGTTGATAAATACAATGTCAGCCGAACCGACCAAGACACTTTTGCCGCTCACAGTCATCACAAAGCAGCTGCGGCAATTCGAGAAGGTTGGTTTCAGGATGAGATCCTTCCGGTAGAAATCCCTCAACGTAAAGGTGATTCGATCCGCCTGGAATATGATGAATCCATCCGTCGCGACACATCAACTGAAGCACTCTCAAAACTAAGACCCGCTTTTAAGCCCGATGGCACCGTCACAGCCGGAAACGCTCCTGGCGTGAACGACGGTGCAGCGGCACTACTAATAATGTCAACACAGAAGGCTGCCAGTCTCAACTGTAAACCGATGGCTCGGATTGTCGGTCAAGCTGTGAGTGGTTTGTCTCCAAAGTGGATCCTGATGACACCGGTTCAGGCCGTACAGAAGCTACTGAGCAAGACAGGGTGGACACTAGATGACGTTGATTTAATTGAACTGAATGAAGCGTTTTCAGCTCAGGCACTTGCTGTAATACGGACTCTTGACCTTGATCCAAATAAAGTCAACATCAGTGGCGGAGCCGTTGCCCTAGGGCATCCAATCGGTGCAAGTGGAGCCAGAATCCTGACAACGCTGCTATACGCACTGAAGCGAAAAGACCTCAAACGTGGAATCGCCACACTGTGCCTTGGCGGCGGAAATGGTGTCGCGCTAGCGGTGGAGATACTATAGCCAAGAATGACTTGCCACCCCACCAGAAAAATCTGAGTACCTGTACAGTTTGGTTGTTCCTCACCTAGGCCTATTCGGACTTCCAGAATGCCAAGCCACCCGCCTGTTTACCAACATCAATTGCAGCCACACGTTCAGCAGAGGCCACATGGTAGACCTCCACTGTCCCGGGTTCACTACCAACACCCTCGAGTGTCACGAAAGCATAGTCGCCATCCGGCGTCACCACTACACCATGAGGAATCGTCCGACTGGTTTCAATTCGCGCGCGCTCAAGACCAGACCGAAGATCCCAAAAGCCAACTGCGGCACCAGTCTTATAGGTCACAATAAGTGTCGATTCATCCGGAGTAACCGCGAGGTTGTACGGACCTGGACCGGTATCAAAACTACGGACAATTTGCCATGTCTGAATATCAACCTCAAATATTTTTGCAGCGTTGTTTCCAGTGACAAACACTCGCCCACCCACAGTAGGTTTAGTAACCCACGTAGGTTGAACGCCGTCCCCAAGCGTCAACCTCCGCTTCACATTGAATCCCGTCGCATCAATCTCCACTAATTCATAACCCATAACGTTGACAGCATAGAACATCGACTCGTCGCGGCTAAGCCTGCCGCCATGTGGCCGTACACCACTCTCGATACGAGACACCTCAATCATCGTCTCGGTTTCCACAACGGATATCGTGCTGGGTTGAAGTGGCCCATGGAGATCGAAATTCACCACGTAAAGTAATCCGGTCGATGATGCCACATCGAGAGTTGCGGGATACATCCCGAGGGAAACATCACCTAACCATTGGTCGGTGACTGTCGCATATTTGTGAACGCTGCCGAAAGGGAAGCCGTGTGACATAGAAACATACCAATGGTGGCCATCCGGCGCGACCTGGATACCATGCGGACCTTCTGTTTCGGCGGGAAAGCTTCCAACAACAATAGTCTTAACTACCTCAGCCCCTTCTGGGCCGTAGCGTACAACCGCCACCTCATCATCCGATTCGGCGCAAACATAAACGTAATAAGTGTGGTCAGGTGAATCCGCCACAAGCAATGCAGATGACCACACACTGACTGATGCTGCCACCAGCAAAAAAAACAGAATGACTTTATGTAGATCTTTCGTGCTCATCACTCACTGGTTTCATCAATTGTCCGGTCAATTACTATCAGGCTATTGCGGTTCTCCAATGATCCGGCCTGGACCATCCTTGGCACGCAGTTTCACTGCCCAGAGTCCAGTATTCCAATCAGTGAAGAAAATGTGTCCTTTGTACGGCTGCGGTCCCCATACAAATGGCGAATTGGCGATAAATCCATCTGGGTCATACGGCACATACATTGCGATCTCTCGTCCCTGTCTGTACAAGTCCCCCAACAACTCACCGGATATATCAACCACTCGAAGGCCGCCGTTATAGAACGCGGCGAAGAGAATATCGTCCTCCACCCAGAGATTGTGTGAACCAGCTTCCGGCACTTGGTAACGAGCCACTTCCTGAGGATGATCCCAATCACTCCAGTCGATCACGTGGATCCAACCAGCCGCACGAGACGGCGTAGAATTCTCGTCTGCAGAGTAACCTCCATACGGAAACGATTCATCACCCGCAAAAAGATAGAACTTTCCAGTCGACTGGCTCTTGTAGGGAAAAGCTGCGTGATTCCAGCCACTTGGGTACGCATATCTCCCCAACTCGACCGGGCGCTCAGGTGTTCCACCACGGCCACCACCGCCAACATCAACGGCAACCACCCCGTCCGTCCAGTTAGATGAAAACGCAACTCCATCGCTGACCCAAACATCGTGAATACCATGTCCAGGCGTATCGAGCTCAAAACGACCAACACGTTGGGGATTGCTCGGGTCTTCGATACTAATCACGTCATATCGCCTGCTTGCGCTTAGTGCAAAGACGTGGTCCTCTGAAATGAAAATATTATGAACACCGCCGGTTAGCTGGTCCGTGAACTCCGACAATACGGGCACGCCTTCCCGCGGATTGCTCACACCTAGAATCACAATGCCATTTTGGCGGTCGGATGCTCCCTCGCGACTTATTACAGCAATTTCACCATCCTCGGAAACCTTCACGTCATTGACTGTACGAGCATCAACCTTAATTTCTCGTAACTTCACAATATTTGCTGGGTCAGTCACATCCCATATGTAAGCGTGCCCGTCGGCACCCCACGTTCCAGTGATAGCGTAATCTCGCCCATCGCTACCTTCCCAGATCCACAGGTCTGATGTGTGACGGTCTAAAACCTTGCCCCGCCCTACAACCTCAACCTCCTGACGAACATCACGTGGCCCAATCGTTACGGTTCTCGCTGACACGTGTGTTCCCGATGTGGCTACAACCGTATAAATGCCAGAACGCTCGGCAACAAACCGTCCGTCATCGGTTACCTGTGCAGAAGCCCCAGCCGCCACGATCGCAGTTGCAGTTTCCCCGGAGACCGCCAAATTAATTGGTACACCGCGCACCGGAAGTCCACGCGCGTCTTTCGCCACTGCGGTAAAACGAATTACATCGCCGGTTAAGGCCTTCGTCTCACTTGCTTCAAGCGCTAATGTACTCACCGGATTGCTTTCCACGACAACTGACACAGTTTCAGTTGCATCCTGCACAGTCACAACAATGTCGACTGGTCCAGGTTGATGCAAAGTCGTAAATCCAAAAACATCGATCTCGGCGATCCTTGGGTCACTGGTTGAATACCGCGGTTGAACATCATGACGACTCGATCCACTTGCATCGGTTATCGCCACTTCCACTTTCGGTCTTGTCCCGACATAGAACTTTGCCGGAAGGTCAACAAAACTGATCTGACTAACAGGCGGCAAGGGCACGATCACGGGAATTTCGACCCGAACTGCTGAAACCGGACGCCGGCTATTATCTTCAACGTCACGCGGGACTAACGCCACCAGCATAAAGTTCCCCGATCTATAGGCCTCGACTTCACCGTCACGAGTCACGCCTACACTCCGTCGGGCTCGCGAAAAATAGACGATCGTTGCGTTTTCGACTTCTTGACCAGTAGCGTCCCGAACAACGCCTTTGAGAGTCTGTTTTTCGCCAACAGCCAAGGTCAAAGTTTCAGGTTCAACCTCGAGGGTCCAATCTTCAGCAGGCGCTTGCGCCGACAACGACACCGCTCCGGCCAGTAAAACCCAACTTACGACTCTGCCAAATTGCAAGTCACCCTCCTACATACAGATAAACAATCACCACTCTGGACTCCCCATTGTAACGCTGCCCCACGCTCACCTTCTCCACTGGACTCGGTATTTAGTAGAACTAGAATTGTTGCCCTCTTTCAAAGTAGGTCCCGTGCCCGTCAAAAAGCACGCTCGTATGAACCAGTGTCCTGCCTGTAGAAAACTCAATCGACTTAACACTAACCTTCAATCGAATTAGGGCGAAAGTCTAATTCGATGCAACTCCTTTTTTAACAGTTAAATACATTGATTGATATCTATATTTTCGCTTGACATAACGATTAGTGAGCTCTAGAATTCAACATCCACATAGGCAGTATCCTCCAGCGGAGCAAGAGATGCCCACCACTGAACGCGCAGAGCGGGAACGAACACGAGCGATTGACGTTGCCCTTACGCAGATCGAAAAACAGTTTGGAAAAGGATCGATCATGCGGCTGGGACAAAAAGGGGCCGTTACAAGTACTCCCAGCATTTCAACTGGCTCAATTAGTATCGACTATGCATTGGGCATTGGCGGCGTACCACGCGGGCGAGTCATTGAAATTTATGGCCCTGAGGCCTCCGGCAAAACAACTCTTGCGCTACAGGTAATCGCACAAGCTCAAGCAAAAAACGGAAACGCCGCATTCGTCGACGCAGAGCATGCTCTTGATCCCACTTATGCAAAGAGACTTGGTGTCGACCTAGACAACCTTCTAGTGTCACAACCAGATCATGGCGAACAAGCTCTTGAGATCGTAGAAGTACTCGTGAGGTCTGGCGGCGTTGACGTAATCGTAGTAGATTCGGTGGCCGCTCTAGTTCCGCGAACAGAGATTGAAGGTGACATGGGTGATGCCCAAGTCGGACTACAAGCCAGACTCATGTCGCAAGCACTGCGCAAACTTACTGGTGTCGTTGCCAAGTCAAAGACATCTCTCGTTTTTATTAATCAGCTACGCGAAAAGATTGGCGTGATGTTCGGGAATCCAGAAACTACGACTGGCGGACGTGCCTTGAAGTTTTATTCATCAGTGCGGATTGACATCCGGCGCATCGGTGCCATCAAGGATGCGGACCGTGTTGTTGGCGGCCGAACACGAGTCAAGATTGTCAAAAACAAACTGGCGCCTCCCTTCAGAGAAGCTGAGTTCGACATAATGTATGGTGAAGGAATTTCCCGAGAAGGTGATTTACTCGATCTCGCCGTCGACAAAGATATTATCGAAAAGAGTGGCACGTGGTTTTCCTATTCAGGGGAACGACTAGGACAAGGGCGCGAGAACGTGAAGCGACTCTTGAAGGAGAAACCAGAATTATTTGTAACAATCGAAGGCCAAGTTCGAAAAGAACTTGGCCTTCTTACTGATTCAGAACCAGCAGCTACAAAGGGCTAACGACTTGAGAGCCTATCCACCTGCACTAAGATAAGTTACCAACAACCCTTTGGAGAGCTACCGTTCCGCGGCGTCACTGGCGCTTGGAACGATAAACACCTTCTCACCCGGCCTTATTAAGCCAAGCTCACGCCGCGCAATTTCTTCGACTTTCAACGGTTCCTCACGAAGCATGCGAACTTCTTCTCGTAAGTTATCATTTTCAGCGCGAAGCGCTTCGATCCCCGCGAAGGTCGCGACCAATTCTCGGTTCGCGCGAATCAAGGCGATTAATCCATTGTCGCCCACAATCGCGTTGCCCAAAAGAACCACCGCTATAAGAAGGACAATGTTGCGGGTCGTACGACGACGTGGATGCCGGCGGCGAGGAATAACACCCGATTCCAGAATATTGGAAGGCTTTGATTCGGGATTGTTAGTCAACACGTCCTGCATAGAGTAACGCAGTCTCGACTGTTAGTACAAATTTAAAAGTCAGGAACGATTCAAAACTCTTCGTAAAGTATCCCGGTATTGGATCACATTCCAACAAGACAGATGGGCCAGCAGGTTCGCTTGTACAGCCGTGAGTTGGGTAAGCGCACCAGGGTTCTGGTCTCGTGTGAGATAGTGGGGAAAGCGTGCGAACGGTCCGTCTGGTCGGTCAGCTTGTCCAGCCCGAAGAAGATTGCGGACCAGTGGAGGTAGCCGACACGCCCACTGTTCAACCCGCTCGTTATAACACCAACACACCTCGACCTCGGCCCCGCCATCGATTCCCCACCACGCGTTCGACTCAAGAATGTGCTTTGTTGTAGTAATGACCGGCCCTCCAAGGCGCTTCGCCTGTTGAAGACCTGAAACTACAGTCGCGTAATCAGTCTCTGGAAACACTTGGTTATGAGGAAATCTAGTGCTCGGCGCACCAAATAACGGAGCAAAGAAAGGGTCAATCGATCGCCTTGTTGGCTGGCTTGCGTTCAAATCTGTCGGCCACTGCGACGGGCGGTATTCAAGCGACACCGGCCACATTGTATTGATGAACACCACAATTGCCGTGACGCCCCGACGAAGCAATGACAGCAGTCCGTAGTTTTCGACATCGCCACCGTCAGTAAACACCTCCGGCGTGGCCACTCTCCCCTTGCCCGAAAGCGGCCAGTAGTGATCATGCGGATACATATCAAGATTTCGATCAGCCATCCTAAAGGCACTACTGGCGCCAATAGCGTGAGCCAGCGTGAAAGGAGTCGGCGGCAGCGTCAGTTTAACGAATTCGCTCGCGTCTGCCTGATTCGACGGCGCGGGACTACCAAAAGCAAAAGGTTCAACAAATCCTCCACCTACGGTACGTTCTACAGGACCAGCTTGTAACGTCAGGGAAGGACCACTGCCAATACCAAGCGGTGAATATTCAAAGCCGACCAAGTTAATGCGTGTGAGGTCCGCTTCATCGCTTGGCCAATTTAATGTCGAATGAACTAAAAGATATGGACGATAGGCTAAGTCAGAAACCGTGTGTAACCGTAGGTGGCGTAACGTAGCATGGCGACCACGAATCTCCTCTAAGGTAGATTCATTGAAAGTAAATCCAAGTGGGTCTTTGGGGTCATATAAACCAAACGGCGAAAGAAACGTTTGGCCAACCGCTCGTATCCAAACCTCCGCAGGTGCAACGGCGCTATCGGTGTACTCCAGGGCAAGAGCCTCAGCGAAATTGTTTGTTGCAGCAGCACCAATCGACTTCTGTCCAAGCTCTGACAGCACATCGAACGACAGGTCTTCAGGCTCTCTGTGGGAACCCAGAATGTCGCGATCAGAGGACACACCAGCGTCAGACGGATAAAAGACATACGGCACGGTCGCCCAGGCACCTCCGGAAACCGCTGAAAGATACCCCACTTGATCAATCAGCCCCGTTTCGGTCAATCCGCGGAGTTGGCCTACTGTCGCAGCATGCGACCGCGTACTGCCTCCAGAAAAACAAACACCTGTCGCCCTAAATGGTGCGGACCACTTGCCAGACTGCTCAGGGTGAATAGCCTGGGCACCTTTAGTCAACCAGATACGAACAGGAACATCTGAACGCACAGTTATTCAGGCCTAGGCAGATTGCCTGTCGGGTACTCCATCGTAAATGGGTCAGGCAGTGGAAGTGCAGTAATCGGCCCGGTGGATAGTTGATCTAATGAGAATTCTGGTTTCTCAGGATCGGGTACGCTGATCGTAGTCACGTCACCTGTAATTAGGATCACAATCTGCTCAGGTTTTAGATATTGACGCGCGACTCGAATCACGTCATCACCTGTGACAGCACTGATGCGGTTGCGATAATTCAGCAGATATTCAGGATCACGACCAGTATATTCGTCACTCGCAAAAAGATTGGCCGTTGATGATGCATTCGAAAAGTTTCTGGTGAACGTCTCAATAAACGATGCTTTCGACGTTCGAAGTTCCGCTTCGGTCACCTGCTGGTCACGGATCCGTTCAATTTCCTCGAAAACAATTGAGCTGGCCCTTGCGACAGTCTCGCTTCTTGACTGAAAACTCACACGGAAAACCCCGTTAGAATAAATACCTACACCGAAATTAGAATACGCGCTGTAGGCTAAGCCCTCGTCAGAGCGGATTCGTGTCAACAGCCGAGAAGTAAAACCCCCACCGCCCAAGATATCGTTCATGACCAGTAGAGCGTAGCGGTCAGGATTGTCTCGTTGGATACCTAGGTGACCAATTGAAACCCTACCTTGGTTCACGTCTGGTTTGTCTACGACATAGACCCCTGGCTCAGGTTCGTAGCCTGACCCTGGCACAGGTGGCACCGCTGCCGCCTGAATGGCCCAACCTTCCATTCTTGCTTCGAGTTTGGGAAGAATTTCATCCGGTGTCACATCACCGGCAACTGAAAAGATGAACCCTCCAGGGTGATAGTACCTCTCATGGAACGCAATGAGATCGTCTCGCGTAATTGCCTCGAGTGAGTCACGGGTGACGGCCCGAGTCGAAAAATGCTCGTTCCCACGCATCAGTCGACTCCATTCCCGTGCCTCAATAGTTCCGGTACTGTCGTTCCGTCGCCCCATCTGTTGCAGGCTTTGACTCTTCGCCAGCTCTAATCGAGACTGATCGAAAGCTGGATAGCGAAGCATGTTGAAGAAAAGTTCAAGCGTCGCATCAAGGTCCTTGGTCAAACTGTTAAAGCTGGCGCGCCCAGAAGTCGCTCCAATGGAACTTCCAATCTCTGCCGCAAGAAACGCCGCCTCTTCGTCAAAATCTGTCGCGGAGAGTGTCGTGGTCCCGCCAGCACGCATCTGACTGCCGGTAAGGCTAGCAAGGCCCGTCTTTACATTCGGATCGAGGTAGCTTCCCGTTCGTACAGTTACCGAAACCGAAACCAAGGGGAGAGTGTGGTCTTCAACCACGAAGACCACCACGCCGTTCGATAAGACATGTCGATGTCGCTCAGCAGATGGCGGCTCGAACTCCAGCGTCTCAAAAGACAACGTTCGCGGGTCGGTGGGAATAGTCTGACTTATCAGACTGGTCTCATAATTACAGAGGACCAGCACAATAAGCAGCAACACCTGACTGACTCGCCAGCGGGTCATCGTCCGTCTCCAAGCGCGTCAAGACGCTCTTGAATAATGACCAGCACCGCTTCCGCTAAGTCTTTATTCTCGACCGGAACCTCTGCAACCATTTGTGTCGCTTGAATCAAAAACTGCTGCAGTTGCTCAACATCAAACTGTGCAATAGCAGCCATCGTTTCACGCGCTTGCTGGCGCTCCTCTTCATCCAATCCATTCAATGCAGGATGGTTGTCTGTGACCCCAGTGTCACGGCGGTAATACACGGCGACTGCACTATTTTCCTCAGTAAAATAAAGATTGGCCACCCGTTGGATATCGTCCGTCGTCACCGCATCATAAAGAGCAGGGTCCGTGTTAATCGTCTCCCAACCACGGTTGTTCTCTCGAAAAAGCAATTGCATCATTAACTGGAAGTTGCCCCGCAAATCCCGATACGTACTCGCAGCATTCTGATTCTTTACTTTCTGTAGCTCCCGCTGTTCGACCGGCTCTGTTTTAAGCCGCTCGAGTTCAGCGTAAATAGCCTGTTCTACCTCTTCTGGTGATCGCCCTTGGCTAGCGGTGCCTCGTATTTCAAACATTCCTTCAAACTTGAATCCAGATTGTCCTCCAGACGCCCCCGTCGCAACCTGCTGGTCTTCCACGAGCGTACGATACAAACGTCCAGTCCGACCGCTTAAAAGCTGTCCTAAGACGACCAAAGCCGGCTCATCGACATGACCATCAGGTACGGAGTGATACCGGATAGTCACCTGAGGAGTGGTATCTGCATGCGCGACCATCCGCTTTGTAGCCAATTGCGGCATTTCGCGCGTACGTGGCTCAAGCGGTGTAATTGCTCCTCTCGGTATACGCCCAAAGTAACGTTCTGCTAACTCAACCGCATGTTCAGGGTCGAAGTCACCAACCAGCGTAGCCACAAGATTATTTGGAGCATAGTACACGTCAAAAAATTCAAGGGCTTCCGTTCGTGTCATCCCTTCAAGATCACTAGGCCACCCCACCACCGGCCAACTGTACGGCGACGACTCCCAAAACATAGCATCGAACTGTTCTTGAAATTTTCCAGTCGGCGTACTGTCCGTCCTCAGTCTCCGCTCTTCATGAACAACATCACGCTCTGCATAAAACTCCCGAAAAACTGGGTTTAACAAGCGGTCCGACTCCATCCAAAACCACAATTCCAATTTATTGGCCGGCACATTAATGAAATACACGGTAAAGTCGTAACTTGTCCCCGCATTCATACCCGAAGCGCCCTGCTCAGTGTAAATGCGACTAAACTCCTCCTTGACCAGAATCTCTTGCTGCCTGGCTAACAAGGCGTCAAATTCCTGAAGGAGTTCCTGATGTTGACTTGACCGAAGCTCAGCCGCTGTCGGGTCATCAATTCGACCCAATCGATGTGCTTCAAGAAGCGCCGCCTCTTCAATCGTGAGCTTTGCTTTAACTTGGTCCAATTGTTCAATGATCGCCAAATCTTCGTCGATGTTCGTTGTGCCAACAGTATGAGTCCCCTTGAACATCATGTGTTCAAAGAGATGTGCTACGCCGGTAATCCCAGGTCGCTCATAAACTGAACCTACGCTAGCAATCCAACCAGCCGCAATATTCGGGTCACCCGGTCGCGGAACCATCAGAAGCTGCATCCCATTCTCGAGTTCATATTCAATTACTGGAACCTCCTGTGCCTCGGCAGGTCCGTGAACAGACAAGAATAGAAAGCCACCAAAAACGAAACAAAGTAAAGCGCTACGGTGTTTCATGAAATACCTTTTCTTATTTTAACCACACAACCTGCCGTGACTGGAGTACGAAGAACAAGGCGGAGGTTCGTATACTCTCAAATAATCGACCCCGTCATCGACCGGGCTGTGAAGCTGAAGGAAACACACGCGCGCCCATGTAATCTCTGAGGCCACAAAAGCCAGATGACTTATAACCATGCTTAATTAATAAGGCCGCGGCACGCGCGGCCCGACCACCACCGTTTCAAGCAGTCAGAATCATCTTGTCTCGTGGAAGCTCCGTGAGACGCGACTCCAGTTCAGCCAGTGGAATATGGACGTAACCAGGACGGGTTCCCAACTGCTCAAGTTCCCAGGATTCCCGTACATCAAGGAAAATGACATCCGAATCAGAAAGTACCTGGTCCAAGTCACCCGGATCAACGCGCATCTGGGCACCCACCGCTTCGGGAAGATTATCAGGGACTCGAATCTCCTCCTGCCGAGCCACTTGGCTCGCCGCACAAGCCAACGAAGCCACCAGTCCTGTCACAAGCACCAGAAGGAACAATAAACTGTTTCGCTGTCGATTTGAGCGTCTCATTCGGCACCAGGGCTACGGTTTTTAAGGAAGCAATCCGGACGTACTCAAGCTACCGTATTTGCTCGCGGGCCTCGTCCTCGAGCAATCGCGCACCGCGAAGAATCCCACCAAGAGAATAATTGGCTTCGTGACACGCATACTCATAGATACGGTCACTGGTTAACGGCCAGATATACTCTCCACTCCACGGCTCTGTCCACACCGTAGGATCATCAACAGTAAATTCATATAGCAGGGTGTCGCCGTTGAGCGGAGTAAACCGTTCTATGACGTGTAAGTTACGCGACGCGCCAGATAATCCTGGTGTGTCATTGAAATTTGTCGTATCGACTACGAGAGTGTCGCCTTCCCAGTGCCCAACCGAATCACCAAGCCAGCGGCGAATCTCAGACGGCAAATGATCCTGATTCATCCGGACGACCCGAGCATCATGAACCATTTCGACCAAGATCATTATCTGGTCTTCGGTCTGCACAATCCGTTTTAGGTTGTTGTAAAGCACTGGCAACATTGGTGGCCCAGAAGTCGACCCGAACCCAAGTAAACACCGCTCAGCTAGAGGGCGAAGCTCAGGGTCATCGTAGGGCCCTGCAGCATCAGCACCGTTCTCAAGAATCCACCATGCTGTTCCAGTGTTAGGTCTTGCAAACGCAGCCCTTGACGCTAGTCGTTGGCGGGCTTCGGCTGTTAACGGCGGTCGCCGACCATTGGTAGGTTCAGTAATAATCGAAGTTCGGAAACGCCCGTCGATTGAAAAAGCGGCGGTGCCTCGGTCCATCCAAAAAGTGTTGTAGCCTCCGACATTGCCCGCCGCACCGGTCGAACCATCCCCTCCTACCGGTGGTGCTTCATTGGGCACCTCGCTGGCAGTCTCACGCGCGGTGGGCAAACCAAACGATTCCGATAATGCTTGCGGTTCTTGGGCCGCTATCGCAGCAGCCTCCTCTTCACTGAGAAAAAGGTTGTCACCGAAACGCTGCGGTCGCTGGAGTGGAGTCAGGGTCGCCGTATCGTATGTACCGGTCAAATCAGGTCGGCCATTCGCCGTGCGCCGAATCTCGCTATTGCCCTGTTGAGCCAACACTGCCGTCCCACTGGCACTCACAGCAAGACCAAGAATGCATACCATTACAAGGTGACGATCTGACATCCTAATCCTCCCTCATCGAAAACCCTTAAGCGCATTCTACCTCTGAAACGACAACCATTGCCCTGAAGTCGCATCAGATTATTGACCCGCGCGGTCCTCCGCCTCGCGCTTACTGAGATAGGCGTGAACTGCCTCGACATCCTCAGATGAAAGTAATTCTGAGAAGTCCGGCATGCCCCGATCAACAAATGCCCCACCGCGAACAATTCCATCAAACGCGTCGAGTGTTCGGCTGCTGACAACTCGTAGGTCCGATGTCACTCCGCTACTGACTCCAAGGATGCCATGACAAACGGCGCAGACTTGATGATAAACATGGTGCCCCCTCAGTTCGACTTCGGTGTACTCGAGCCGCGGAGCTGGTAGGAGAAAAGGTGCTGGTTTGGTCGGCACCACTGGAACAGTCCCACGACCATCAAGCTTAAAAACCAGTAACCGTCCTAAATTCTCGTAGTGGCTGGCTGCTGACAAGCCAGCATCCATCCCGACGATTACATTTCCACCCCAGCCGGCTAGAACTGCGATGTACTGTTCTCCAGCAAGTTCATATGAAATCGGCGGTGCGACAATGCCGATGTTCACAGGAAGTTCCCATACTTTTTCCCCGGCGTCGGCAGTGTAGGCGACAAAACGCCCATCGGACGAGCCTTGAAAGACCAAATTTCCCGCGGTCGACAGAATTCCGCCATTAAACGCACCGGGATGTTCAACGCTCCAGACCTCACGCTGCGTCACAGGATCCCAGGCCTTCAAAAACCCTTGGGATGGCGGTGCGGGCATTTGGAACAACAACTCGGCGTACCGATTTAAATCAATACCAATGTTCCATCCTGCCGCGTTGTATTCAAAGTTCTCGTCCAATGCATAGTGAAACGGTGATTCGATTGCCGGAATGTAAACCAACCCCGTCTCCGGGCTAAAAGACATCGGATGCCAATTGTGACCACCGCTCGGCGACGGTAAGACTACACGCGGTTGTTCGTCATAATGACCGTCAGGCTGTTCAACCGGACGGCCCGTCTCAAGGTCCACGTGGCTGGCCCAGTTAACCGTGACGTACTTTTCCGCCGACAGCAGTTCACCGGTAGCACGATCGATAACGTAGAAGAATCCATTTTTCGGGGCCTGCATCAGCACTTGGCGTAGGCGGCCATTAATCTCCAAATCAGCCAAGATAATGTGCTGAGTCGCGGTGTAGTCCCAGTTATCGCCCGGAGTAGTCTGGTAGTGCCACGCTAGTTGGCCCGTATCCGGTTCTAAGGCAATAATAGAAGACAGGTATAGATTGTCTCCACCGTCCGGGCTCCGATGCTGGCGCGTCCATGGCGAACCATTTCCCACACCCACATACAGCAAGTTTAACTCTGGGTCGTAGGCCATCGAATCCCATGCCGTACCACCACCGCCAATTTCCCACCACTCACCAGTCCATGTTGCGGCAGCAGTCTCTAGCTCGGGGTGTTCGAAGGGCTGGCTCGGGTCACCGGGAACCGTGTAGAACCGCCACACTTGGTCGCCTGTCTCAGCGTCGTACGCTGTTACATATCCGCGCACTCCATACTCGGCTCCACCGTTACCAATGATGACCTTATCGTTGATGACCCGTGGCGCCCCGGTGATGGTGTAAGGACGAGTAGGGTCTGTCGTCTGAACGGCCCAGTCTGGTGTACCAGTATTCGCATCCAAGGCAATCAATCTACCGTCGAGTGCGGCAACATATACCCGTCCTTTCCACAGCGCCACCCCTCGATTGACAACGTCACAACAAGCCATTCGACCCACCGCGCCTGAAACCTCAGGGTCGAACGTCCACAGCAGGTCACCAGTCGCCGCATCCAATGCGTGAACCACACTCCATGATGCGGTGAGATACAGTCGACCATCAGCGACGATTGGCGTTGACTCATGACCCCGGTCGTTGCCGGTGTCATAGGACCACTCGACGCCCAAGTTAGTCACGTTATCGATGTTGATTTGATCAAGCGGCGAGAAACGCTGCTCACTGTAGGTCCGACCATGCGTTAGCCAATTTCCCGGCTCTTGGTCAGCCTGCACGATCCGACTACCGTCAACAATAATGGACGTGTTAGACGCGACGGTCTCCGGCTGTTCCGATGCACAAGCAGAACAGAAAATGGCGATAACTCCTGCGATGGCTACTCGTGTATACATCGTCCTCTCCCGGAAAACATCGTTGTACCATAACTCCGGCTCAACTACCTCACGAACCATGCCCCGTAGAGTGAACCAGGTCAAGTAATTAGGAGGAGAAATGAAGACGCGCTTATTGATGGTAATCGGACTGAGTGTCCTCTGCCTTATCGTTACTCCAAGTGGACAAATTCAAGTCCGCCAGACAGCGCCGACAGACCGGGCCGCTGATTTCCCATTAGCGGAACTACAGGCGACTGTCCGGCAGATGGACGCAGACGATGTGGCGACCGTTAGGCTCTTAGAAGGTGGCACCTATAACGTCAACGTTAGACGACTCCGTGGCGCCGAAACCGCCTTAGTTCACGACAAGACCACTGACGTCTATGTCATCCGCGAAGGCTCCGGCACTCTGGTGACTGGAGGCACTATCGTGGATGACCAAGGCCAACCCGTCGCCGGGCGTGGCTCGGCGATCCGAGGAGGTCACAGCCGTCACATTGGTGTGGGTGACGTCGTTTTTATCCCGGCTGGCGTACCACATGGCATTCGAGATTCCGATGGAATTACGTTCCTCAATATCCGTTTCGACACGAAATAACAACGCGTATTCTGATAGCGGCTTTCGATTCGCTCTCAGCTAAGATGCGATGATGATAACCTTGCGCGTACGTTTTTCAGGAGGTACAACTTGGTGAAACAAATACCGCTGTTGCGGGCGTTCACAACCGCGGCATTGCTCGCATTCTCCATAACGTTACCGGTGATTGGCGCGGACGATCAATTCATCACGATCAACCGATACGTACCCCACACGTCGACGGTTCAAGCCAACATAGGGCAGCGCGTCGGGATTTTTCTCCATGAAAAAGTCAGCGCCGATACCCTCGCCTCGATCAACCAAGGGGAGCGTCCAGAAGGACGCGTCGTCTTGTTCGTCCACGGCGGTTCAGTTCCGTCGGTACCCGACTATGACTTGCCCTATCTGGACTACTCATGGATGGAACATCTTGCAGCCTCTGGATACGACACCTTTGCGATGGATCAAACTGGCTACGGTCTCTCTCCCAGACCAATGATGGACGACCCCTGCAATATGGACAGAGACAACCGGGCCCTGGTGTCCCCCAACCCCTTGTCACATGACTGCCAACCACGATACATACGAGGCCTGACAACCAGTCAGTCAGACTGGGATGAAATTGACCGCGTAGTTGACTATCTCCGAGCGTTCCGTGGCGTCGACCGAATCAGTCTCATCGGTTGGTCCGCCGGGGGACCACGAACCGGGGGCTACGCAGCTCGTCACCCCGATAAAGTAGACAAGTTGATTTTATTCGCACCTGGATACGGCGCGGATAGCCCCTCAGAGCCGCCCCACCAAGAACCCACCGGTCACGTTCCCATGCGGCTCCAGACTAAAGACACCTTAATGAATGGACGGTGGCGGTCGACAATCCAATGTGACAACCAAGTCGATCCAAACGTGCAGAACGTCATTTGGCAAACTATCATGGCTCATGACCCCATCGGATCCGTCTGGGGGCCCACACATGGCGTGATGCGAGTTCGAACGAGCGGGGGATCGTGGGGATGGAATCGAGAATTTGCAGGCAAAGTGCAGGCGCCCACCCTCATCTTGGTTGGCAAGCAAGACGGGCTTTTACCGGCCGCGCAAGCACTCCACGCCGATCTGGCTGCTACTGATTCTAAGGTCTTAGTAGAGATGGATTGCGCCACGCACTTCGCCGTCTGGGAAGCAACGCAATACAAGTTTATGCATCAAGCCTCACTCGAGTGGCTTAACAGCACCACATATCGTGGCAGTTCTTCAGGAACGTTTACAGTTGGCCGGTCGGACACCTCGGCGTCAATCAAACCATAGCCAAAAATGAGGACCCCCTCATGAAGATTCTGATTGCCAGCACGCTCACGTTTGGATTCATTGCTCTCTTCTGTACTCCGGTACAGTTCATGGCTGCGACCGGCCAAGATACGTCAATGCCTGCACTAGTGACTCAGGATGAGTATGACCAGTGGCTAACCGAACTCTCAAATTGGGGTCGCTGGGGACCGGACGATGAACTCGGCACCTTGAATCTCATTACGCCCGAAAAACGAATCGAAGCAGCGTCACTCGTGACCGACGGCTTCAGCGTGTCCCTTGCCTCAAATGCCGAAAATGAACGAACGATTGCCAATCCCTGCCCGGTGGAATGGTCCATGATTCGAGCAACACGTACCGGTGCAAGCGACCAAATTGCATACCCATGCATTCATGGGCCCGGGACCACCCACCTCGATGCATTCGCCCACATCTTTTTTGACGGTCGCATGTGGAACGGCTATGACGTGTCGGACTTAGTGACCATGGAGGGGGGCGCCGAAAAGAATTCCATCCTCAATCTGAAAAATGGGGTTGTCACCCGCGGCGTTCTCTACGATATTCCTCGACTCAAAGGCGTACCGTATCTGGAACCAGGGGCCCGTATTACGGTCGACGATCTTGAAGCGTGGGAAGAACACGCAGGTGTTCGAGTGGGTCCCGGCGATGCCATGCTGATCAGATGGGGACGCTGGGCACGTGAAGATGCGATTGGTCCATTCGACACGGGCGCGGAAGCCGCAGGACCGGACAACCGGGTTATACCATGGCTCCGTGAACGTGACGTCGCCATTGTTGGCTGGGAGACACCAGGCTACGTCCCGCAGCCAGAAGGCGACCTTTCACGTCTCGCCCTGCACAACTTTGTCCTCACTATGTTGGGCGTCCATTTGATAGACCGTGGTGACTTCGACGCCCTGAGTGAGGCTGCTGCCAGTCGTGAGCGCTGGGAATTTATGCTCACCATCGCACCGCTGCCCATTCCCAACGGCACTGGTTCACCGATCAATCCACTGGCTATTTTTTAATACGTGGAAT